>CAYYPI010000030.1:0-2932 GCA_964473565.1 uncultured Gammaproteobacteria bacterium | reverse complement strand
TAAATCTTCTTATATAGTTAAGTATTATAGACATTTTCTTAACACCCATAAGATCAGTCACTTTGAAAATATTTCATCTTATTGATACATTTATGAAGCATAGTGAGATTAATAGCTACATAATCAATATGACACTTATTGAATATGAAGTGCTATTCCATAGTTCACTTGTTAACTTTTAGTATCTAAGATTTTATACCAGATCCATATATTAGATTTTAAACAATCTAAAACTATGTTTTTCTCAGGTCAACTTTCATATAAATGTACTTGTATATTTTTATTAAATATAGGATATTTTATAAATAATCCTGACTAAAGTATTCATTAAAGCTAATTCAATAAGCTACCACATTCTTCTTGCCAATCTTCCATCTCTTCTTTGATTGTATTACATAATTCTTTGTAATCTTTTGAATTAACATATCCATGCTCCTTCATACTTTTATAAAATTTTTTAATACTAGCAGCAGTAGTCTTAACATTATATGGATTTGACCAGATACATTTATATATATAAAAACATCCCATAAAAGAATTAATAGTAAAGTTGCAACCTTCAGCCATTTCCAAGGGGCCTTCTCTAAGAAGATAGGTATTAATATATAAATCTGCATTAAAAAGATGTCTTTTTATTGTTTTTTGTTTCAAACCAGCTTTTTTTAAATCCCTTTCAAATATCTCAAGATACTTTTTGTTTATCTCTTTTTGCTTTTCACATAACTCATCATAGTTTTGATATTCCATATCTTTAGCTCCCTTTCATCTTAATATATCTTACTTACTCTAAATAATATAACAATAAATCCAATTTCAAAAATACAATATAATTTTTATCGAACTGTCTACAAAAACATACTATGCAACTAGATACTATTTCTTTGGGAATCTTTTATACAATCTACTGCAATCATTAGTGCAACAATTAAGTCTTGGTATTTTTCATCGTAAACGCTTATTTCATAGGTATCTCCCCATGCTAAAATCTCTTTACGAATCCTTCCAACAATGCTTCCGTATCTACTTATAGAAAAATCATAATCAAAAAAGTTACCTTCTAATGATATACCCATGTCCTCTGGTAATACATCAATATGCTTTCTAAGTAATGCTAATCAACTTTGTAGTATCATTTCCCGTCCACCCCTAAAATGGACTTCATACTTTGGTAATAATGTAAAGACAACCTTATTAATAACAAATACTTCTTGACCGTGCAAATCACTGACATGAACAGTATTACCGACTAGTTTAAAGTCTTGATCAGCTTGATACACAGGAGTTTGGTTTTCATCGAATATCCTATAATGATCTGTTATTTTAAAAACATTTTGTTTAACATAAAGTGTGTTCATAAAATACTCCTCCCTTATTACATGGTAGTGTAAAGTATTTCTCTACCTATTACATAGTTTAAGATAACCACTTAAAATTATTGAAAACTTAGATTTTTTCGATATCAGTATAGAATATTAAATTGATTAAGATAGATTTAACCAATATTTTCTTTTCCACCCATCGCGTGGTTGTTCAAATCTTGACCAAGAAAAGCCTTTTTTCACTAAATAATTATGAGTCCCATTATCTTTATCACCATTACCAGGACACAAAATAATTTGCCCATTACATTTAACTACTCTAAGAAGCTCATTAACTTCAGTTTTCACATCATCTCCCACTACATGCCCAGCCAAAATTACGTCAGCAAAGTTACTATTAAATGGTATTTGTTCAATTATTCCATCTACTACATAAACATTATTAAAACCTAGATTCTTAGCTTTTTGTTTAAGATACTCTCTAAGATTATTAACAGGTTCAACACAGTATACAGTTTTAGCTGTTTTTGCAGCTACAAACGCTAACCTTCCAGTACCTGCTCCAATATCTAAAACTGTTTTCCCTTTGAAGTCTGCTACTTCTGTTAACTCTTTTGAGTCCCAATTTAGAAATGGTTGATTATCATAAATCTCTGGATCTATAACATAGACTAACCAGTCTTCCAAAGATCTCATTACGCTTAGTTCTGCTTCTCTTAACCTTTTTTCACTAACAACTTCCATTCCTCTTGTTTCATTAAGAACATCTGTAATAAAGTCATCAATTGATGGACATTTCTTAACAATGTACCAGTAAACAGCTGGATTATATTTTAGTGCTATTCCAAAATCTTTTCTTGATAAATTGCTTTTTTTCAACCAACTTAATTGCACCTTTTCTAATAACAGCATTGAGTTAAATGAAACATCTTCTAAATCCATCCAGTTTAACATATATAAAACCCTTTCTCTTATGTTTAATTTTTATCTATTTAGAACTTTTGAAAAGCCATTAATCATTACTTATTAATTTCATCATTAAATTTGCTACCATTGCCCCTGAGTTTTGATTTTGTCCAGTAACAATATTACCATCTCTTACTACGTGATTAGCTAATGTGTCTAAAAATGCAGTTTCACTTTCAAAGTCAACTCCAGCTTTTCTTAGTTCGGTTTCTGGATGAAGTGGAGTTTTTGTCATTCCTAACTCTTTAATTTGTTTATCAGTAACAGCTGTCATATGCTTATCTCTAATCAGGCTGTTACCTTCTTCATTAATGGCTCGTAAAAAGCCTAAAGCACCATGACATACTGAACCAATTATCTTATCTTTCATATAGGCTTCACTAATTTTTTCTCCAAGTGCTTTAGATTGACCTAAGTCATAGGCAGCACCCCATCCTCCTGCCATATAGATAAGGTCATAATTATCTACATTAACATTATCAATTATTATTGAATTATTTAGCTTTTTTTGAAACTTGTAATCTTTTAGAGATCTCTTATCAGCTTCTATAGCTAAAGGCCATCTAATAGAACTTGGTTCTATTGGTATTTTGCCAGCTACACAAAACCATAACAAATCATATCATTGCATTAGGTGTTGTGATAAA
>CAYYPI010000029.1:0-3507 GCA_964473565.1 uncultured Gammaproteobacteria bacterium | reverse complement strand
CTATATAACCAAATGGACAAGCGCAGGAGCTGTGGGTAATTCTCTTATTTTTGATAACGGCACTAATGTCGGTATTAATGATACTACACCTTCATATAAATTAGAGGTAGGAGGTACTGCTAATTTCACCGGTACAGTTGGTGTAGCAACCCCAACATCTAATGGTCATGCCGCTACTAAAAGTTATGTTGATTCAGTACTTGATAGTCCAAGCATTACAGGAGACTTAAACATGAATGGTTATGACATATTAGATGTAAACAAATTAACAGTTAACACTATTGACCCGTTATATAGAATAAATAATGTTTTATATTCATCATATGCCGCTTCTGTGGTAGGTGGTGTTAAAGAAGAGTATATTGGCAAAACTACAATAAACAGCTATAATAGTAGTAAAGGAGAATATGAAAAGGTAATTAATTTTAAAGAGCAAGAAGAAGGAACAGAATTATGGTTGTGGCATAAGACAGTAGATTTTAATAAAGATAATGTAGATATCTTTATGACACCAATTGGAGCTATGGCTAATGTTTATTATGAGCTTACAGAAGACAGGATTATTTTTAGAAGTGATAGAAGTGTAGAGGTGTCATATAGATTAATTGGTAGACGTTTTGACTGGAAGCAGTGGCCTACTTTAGCTGATGATCAAGATGAGAAGGGTGGTCTCTTTATTGAATAATAATTAGTTTGTAGTTAAAATATTAACAATTAAGATGAAATTTAAAATTAAATAATTTATATATTAATAACTTTTAAGTTTTTAAAATTGAAAATTAAGACAATTTAAAAACTTAAATATAAAAATTATGGCTAATGAAATGCAGCCGCAAGGCAAGAATAAAGCCTTAACAGTAATTATCATTGCTATTATTGCAATATTGATAATTGTTCTAGCTGTTTTGGCTTTAACTCAGCAAGAAGAGACCAACACTCCTAATGCTGACCAAAATACTCCTGCCTCTGAAGGAGAGACAAACAATCAGGGAGAAGCTGAAACAGATGAAGGGCCTGCAGCTGACGAAGAAAATTTTGAGGATGAAAATGAAGAAGTGGCAAATGCTCGGTCACAAGTTGAAGGTGGTAATTTAGTTACTGAAGATAATAGAGTTGTTACTTCAGAAGGTCAAGATGCTAGAAATGATGTAGACCCAGGATCACCTGACGCCCCTCAACAAACAGGACCAGTTGATGAAGAAGTTCTTCCTGAAAATACTGTTAGAGTTGGTGTTAGTGCTGAAGGATTTAACCCCGCAGAAATAAGGATGCCTGCTGATACTGCTGTTACTATGTCAGTTACTTCAACTGATACTCAGACTCATATCTTTAAATTTAAAGATGAATCTTTGAAAGCAGTAGCTGTTGGCGTCGGCCCAGGTGAAACTAGAGCTATTACTTTTAGAACTCCTGGACCAGGAGAATATGAATTCTACTGCGACGTTCCTGGACATGAAGCAAGAGGAGAGGTTGGCACAATGATTGTTGAGTAATAATTTCTTAAAATATTTTAAGAAAAATAGAGACCTTAAAACAGGCGCGTAGCACACTTACGCGCCTGTTTATATATAAAGATGAGTATTTTTTAATATAAATATTATTTAGATATCAAATAAGAAGTATAGATTCTATATGAAAAAAGAGGGAAGAAAATATATAAAAAAAACAAATATTTTTAGAAAACCACTTAAGAAAAACTTAAGTCTTTTAAGGAAACATATATATAATTATAAGTTAGAAATTATTTTATCTGCTTTAATTATAGTAATTATTTTTTTAAGCTCATTACTTTATCCAAACTTATATTTAAATGAAGCTAATAATAATGATGTTAGTGTAAATGTAGATAACTCTAATAATTCAGAAAAAAACATAGATGACTATCTTGCAGATATTAAAAAAGATGAGATTAGTGATAGTGAAGCTAATAATGATGTTTTGAGTGAAGATGACATTCATTTAAATCTTCCAGAGAATGAAGAAGAACAAGATGAAAAAGAGCAAGATGAGGAAGTAGAGACAGCAGAAGACCTTGAAGATTTTAGTGATGCTTTTATCAATAGTTTTGGTGATAATTTTTCTAGTGATGTTTATTTAAATCTAGAAAAAACTAATATGTATTTAGATGATGTTAGCACAGCCTTAACCTTTAAACCTTTATATAATTTTTCTAAACTAGGATCTTGTAGTGGAGATGGAATTAGTTGTGATTTTAAAAAGAATATTAAAATTTTAGATTATGGCATGGAGGCTTGTACAAGGAATGGAAATGACTGTTTAAAGGTAATAAATGAAGAGCTATATTATAATGGTAGAGCAGTTACTTTACCTAATGAAATAAGAAGTCAAGATATTATATCCTTAACAGTAGGGGCGCTTGATACTAAGCTTTTACTGGGAGCAGTGCTAGCTAACGGCGAAGATGAAGATGGTTTAGTTTATTTTTTTAATGGCAGTACTTTTGAAAATATTATAGCTAAAGATTCAAAATATACCATTGCCTCTAAATATCAAAGACAGGGAGGTAGAATTGGTTTTGGGGGCAGTGATGATAATTTTCTTATCATTTACTCAGGTTATAATGGTCAAGTCTTTCAGGTGCGTAATGGTGAGATAATAGATATCACAAATATGTTTGGTCTTAGGGTGATGAATAAGGGCTTCATGCCTCAAATAATTAAAAGTGGTAGTGGCGTTAATAGTACTTGGTATGTTTGCAGTTTAGATAAGGAAAATCCAAAGCTTATTAAGCTTTGGCAAAATGGCTCTAAATATATTCAAGGTTCACTTGATCTTACATATAAGATTTTCACCACAAGTGCACTATATGATAATTTTAATCACTGTTACTTATCTAATAATGATGATAGAAAACTTTATTTAACTTTTAATAATAAAAATTCTTTAGATATTTGGCAATTTCAAGATAATGGTTTTGATAATAGTCATGATTACTCTGCAATTTCTTCTGATATTATAAATAAAGAAGGTCTTGTGGCAAAAAATGCTATTATTAAAGAAATAGATTTATCTGTGCGTGAGAAAACTTACACTAGCAACATAGAAGATTACGGTGCTTTATATTTATCAACTAATAATATTAATTGGCAGAAAGTTACTGTTAATGAGTTTCTCTATTTTGAAGAGAATACTAGTGATTTATATTGGCGCTTAGATTTAAAAAAGGGAGACCAGTATTTTTCTCCTTGGTTTGATAGTATAAGTCCTTTGAATTATTTAAGTTTTGAAAAAAACTAATTTTATTTTAATTAGTTTCTTTTAAATGCTATAATATAGTTAACAAATTTATTAAAATAATAAAAGATGTATGTCTAAGTATAAAAAAATACTTACTGTTTTAATAGCAGTTGTTATGATTGTTTCTTTACTAGCTGTTTCTAAAACTTTAGCTAAAACTATTATTTTTGATCCAGAGGATGATAATGTTGGGATTGGTACAACGATACCAGCCTATAAGTTAGATGTTAGTGGAGACGGAAGATTTAC
>CAYYPI010000028.1:0-3740 GCA_964473565.1 uncultured Gammaproteobacteria bacterium | reverse complement strand
GAATCAAATACATAATTGGCTAGACAGATATTTTCCAGGATACAAAAAAGCATATTCAAGCTGGAAAGCAAAGTCATTTAGGAAGATATTGAGAAAATATAAATTCCCATCAGTCATTAAAATGCTGACAGCCAATGAGATATATGAGCAACTACCACCAAAGTTAAGAAGAGGTGTAGGGCTCAATAAGATCAAAAAGCTTGTACTGGCAAGCAAAAGCAGTATTGGAATAGAAGAAGGATTAGCTTTTGCAGAGCAAGAAATAGAGTATCTTTTGGATAAATATGATCTTTTTGGTAGCAAATTAGGTGCAGTTGAAGCAGAATTATCTGTAATTTGCAGCAAGTTAAATGAGACTAAAAGACTAGTTAAAATCAAAGGCATAGGAATAACCACAGCAAGTGGCATAGTTGGAGAACTAGGAGATATAAAGAAGTACAATAACTCGAGGCAAATGATGAAAATGGCTGGTCTTTCATTAATAGAAAACAGCTCTGGGAAAAAGAAAGGCAAAACATCTATCAGTAAAAGGGGTCGTAAAGATCTGAGAAAAATACTGTATCAAGCCATGTATGGCATGATAAGAACAAATAAAGCATTTAATGCAATGTATATCTATTACACAACTCGTAGCAAGAATCAGCTTACTGGCAAGCAAGCGATAATAGCACTATGTAGGAAATTGCTAAGGATAATACACACAATAGTTGTAAAAGATATCCCCTATGATGAGAGTAAGATGATATCAGATATTAGATATCCAGAAGAGTTTTTAAAAAGTATCAGCATAAGATAAGATTTGTCGTGGTTAGTTAAATTTATGATATAAAGTATTTTGCGAAGAAAACGTATTATTAAGCAGGCAACTAGTAATACAAAAAAAAAAGTGATAGATAAGATATTAATAAATATAAGTGGCGATCCTGTAATTTCTCCATGCGGAATTAATCCTGGATACGAGCATAACAGGACTCACATATAGATTATGTTGGACGAAGGAAGTTTAGGACTAGATCCTGCTAGAAAGAGGTTCCACTGCTATATAGAGTGAGCAAAGCTACTATTAAAAAAGATTAAACAAGCTTGCCTTCTATTTGGTGACCCTACAAAAGGCTTTTGAATAATTATTTCAACAATTTATGCTAATTTAGTAGAATATGATGATAAAAATAAACTTAAAAATATTGTAAAATTAAACTTGATTTAAAGAGGGAAAGTAACTACAGCTTTGCCATTGCTTAATTCTTTTATTGCTTTATTTTCACCTTCAATAGTAATTTTATATTTAGGCCTATATTTATACTTTTCAACTACTTCATCTTTCATATCGGAATCATTAGAAGAAACATTAAATATTAAATTCCTATCTTTGAGTTGATCTGTGATATTAGTAATGATTTCTTTACTGAAAGTCATCTCTAACATATTTGTGTGAATATTTAAGTTAGAATCAGTCTCTTGAGTAATTTTAATTAATCCATTTCTTTGCATTACGATTCTTTGTTCATCAATTCCTATATTATCTAAGTATTGTAAGATTAAGTCATCTTTAGTTTTTGTCCCGTTAGTTTCTTTAGCTATTTCAATCAGCTTATCCAATATAGCTGGTGTAATAAATGAAGAAATCCTCTTATTTACTACTGCTGGCTTAATATCAGTAGAGTTAGACACTTTTCCATCTTTTCTTTCTGTAACAACTATGATTACAGGAGGAGATGGTTTTGATGCGGGTTTTTTATCCTTTGTAGATTCGTCGGCTCTTATTACAGTGATTATATATTCATTTAAAGTGCTTTTACTTCTAGCAATTTCTATTGAAATTTCATTCTCCCCTTTAGACAAAGAGACAGCTGCTGAAGTCGTTTGTTCTTCATCTATAAATGCTGTATGAGTCGGTTCCATTGATGTAACTGTTATATCTAATTCAGTTACAGAATTAGATACACTTACTTCATACTCAAATACATCTTTATTAAAGCTCGGCACAAGTGTTCCTTCTGAAAGTACAATAGAGCTAGCTTTAGGTTCTATCTCTGGGGATTCCCTAGTTATAACTAAGATGTATTCTTTCGAGGTCACACCGTCTGCGGCTGTGACAACAATAGATATAGAGTTTTCTCCTACATCTAAAGAGATATCAGTCGAAGTAGTATCATTATCATCTATATTTATATTATTAGTGTCACTGTTGCCCGTAACATTAATAGATAAAGTATCTGTATCGTTGGGAATCGTTGCTTCATAGCTTGTAATGTCTTCATCAAAAGCAGGAGTTAGGGTGCCAGAGCTAATAGTTATTAAAGTTGCTTTTGGATTTGGTGCTAAAACTTTCAATTTTGCTGGAGAACTATCAATAGTATATTCATAGTAATCTCCTACTTTAACTCTATCATCAACTTCGTCTATATTGACAGCAGTCCAAGAACTAGAAAGTGAATTGTATTTATAAATTCTTGCAAATATATCAATAGTTGTTAAACTACCATTTATTGTAACTATTGAATTATCATATATTTCAGCCCCGGTGATTGCTTCAATGTCTCCGTTAATTGTCACTGTAGAACTATGACTTTCTATCCCCAAAGAATCACTATCTATGTCTCCTAAAACATTAATTGTTGAGTTATTTAAGGCATATAACCCATCACCATTAGTTGCGTTTATATTACCAGCAACTTCTATATTTGAAGCGCTCGAATTAACACCAGTAGTTCTAGTATTAATAGAATTCTCAATTGTTATATCAGAATTTTCTTTTGCAAATATACCTACAGCATTAGTAGCATCTGGTCCGGCATAAATAGAAGTAATATTAGCTGTGCTACTTACTGATTCAAGTACATACATGTCATCAGAGTAAAGAGCCAGTAAATTGAACTCACCTCCACCTGTCACTTCGAAAGTGCTATCATTAAGTTTCAAGACATAGTCTTTCCCGTCTCCATTAACACTTCTTATATCAACATTAAAACCATTAGTTTGGAATATAATATTTTTTCCATCCACTTCCAAAGACCCATCCCATGTAAAAGACTTTAATATATTAAGAGTTTCATCACTATTAAGAGTTTCATCACTATTAAGAGTTTCATCACTATTAAGATCTTCAAATGCTTTATGTAAGTCATTATAAGCTTTTCTACCAATACTGCACAGCCAATTATTTTTAACGTGTACAATACTGCCATCATACGAGTATGTTATATAACCTGATTTTTGTTCTAAACTTGTATATTCACTAAAATCATAGGTACGACTTCCAACTGAAATTAAAAACTTTTGCATCGCATATGGTTCATCATCACCAATATGTTTAGAAGTACCCTGAATTTCAACAGTAGAGTTATTTGAAACTTGTACTCCAATTTCATCCCCAACGTATTCTAAATCTTTTAATATAACTTCAGAGTTGGCAATTGCTTTAATTTGTTGGTTCGTTCCAACTGAAACTTTACCATCAACAGTAACTTTAGATCCACTATGAGCTTCAATTCTTGAGCCTGAAACTCCATCTAAGTTTCCAGTGATATTTATTTCACTACCATTGTCTGCATAAATACAAGAATCATACCCTTCTACGTTTCCAATTACGTTGACAAGACTACCGTCTCCATTCGCATAAACCCCATAACCAGCATTGGTCGATCCGTTAGGGGCTAAGGAAATATTTCCTTCAATTTCTATCATCCCAGCTACACAAAACCATAACAAATCATATCATTGCATTAGGTGTTGTGATA
>CAYYPI010000027.1:0-3897 GCA_964473565.1 uncultured Gammaproteobacteria bacterium | reverse complement strand
ATCTTCATAGTTGGTCTGAAAGTTTACCCAATAGGTGCAATAAGCTTATCCTTTCTTTCTATTTTAGTTATGCCAATTGCCCTCTCTTTGTCAAAGGGGTATGGTAAATAATGTGGGAAGAATTAAGTCAAATACCCACTTGGGCGCTTATATTGCTTGGATTAACTTTATATTTGCAAAGTTCTTGGTTGTTCAAAGATGGACAAAAACACAGTAATCATCCTTGGATTTGGGGAATTTGGGGGATGATTCAATTCCCAACTCCTTTAATAGTATATCTTTTAGTAGTTAGAAAAATACATAAGAAAAAATCTTTTAGATAATCTGATTTATTCAGACTTCTAAAAGATTTTTTTAATTAAATACTTTTTTAGCTATTCTCACACCTTCTTGAGCATCTTTTGCATAAAAATCTGCATTTATCTCTAGTGAGTACTTTTCAGTTAAAACTGCTCCGCCTACCATAATATATATATCTGGAAACTTCTCTTTCAATTCTTTAATAGCCTTTTTCATATTAAGCACAGAAGTTGTCATTAGTGCACTAAGGCCAATTAATTTCACTTTATTTATCTCAACAGCTTTTATTATCTCATTAACAGTCACATCTTTACCTAAATCAATCACTTCAAAACCATAGTTTTCTAAAAGTATTTTAACAATGTTCTTCCCAATATCATGAATATCTCCCTCAACAGTAGCTAAAATAATTTTTTTACCACTTTTATCAATATCTTTAGCAAGCTTTGAGTTTATTATATGAAAACTCCCTTTAGCTGCTTGAGCTGATTGTATAAGTTGTGGTAAAAAGATTGCACCAGTTTCATATAGTAGTCCTACCTTATTCAATGCAGGCAATAAATACTTGTCTACTACATCTAGTGGTTTTTCTTCTTTAAGTATTTCAAGTGTTAACTTTTTAGCAGTATCACCAAGACCTTTTATTATTGCTTGGTCTAAACTAACATTTAATTTATGATCCTTCATTTCATTTTTAGCAAAAGTAATCTTTTCAATATATTTACTAGCTCCTATATCAACATTCCTTAATACATTATCAGCTAAAATAGTTTCATTTAGTAGTTTATCTCCAGTATTTATTATGGCACTATCTAAACCATATTCTCTAGCCTTAATCAAAAAAACTGCGTTTATTAGCTCTCTATTTGGTAAACCAAAAGAAATATTACTCGCTCCTAATACTGTTTTTGCACCCAATTCTTCTTTAATCATTTTTATTGCTTTCAGAGTTTCATAAACCTGCTCTGGCTGTGCTGATGCAGTTAAGGTTAGGCAATCTATTATTATATTCTTTTTATCAATACCATAGTTTTGAGCAGTATCAATTATTCTCTTAGCAATACTTACCCTTTCCAAAGCATTATTAGGCAAGCCATTTTCATCTAGAGTAAGGCCAATTATTAGCGCGCCATATTTTTTTGCTATTGGCAAAATATTTTCTAAACTACTCTTCTTTCCATTTACTGAATTAATAATAGCTTTTCCATTATATTCTCTAAGTATCTCTTCAAAAACTATATTATCTGTACTATCAATTTGTAGTGGTGCATCTACTACTGCTTGTATGGGTTTAATCACTTTTTTGAATATATCTACTTCATCTCTTCCAGTAACGCTTAAATTTATATCTAAAACATCAGACCCTTCTTCAACCTGAGTTATTGCCTCACTTACAATGTAGTCAATATTATTTGAGTTTATTGCTCTCTTTAACATTTTTTTACCTGTAGGATTTATTCTTTCGCCAATCTTTACAAAATCATCAAAAACAACTGTTTTTACTCCAGAACTAGTTGTAGTAATCTTCTTTTCATTTATAGGCTCAAAGGTTAAGCTATCTAACTTAGCTTTTAATTCTTTTATGTGTTCTGGCGTTGTTCCACAACACCCACCTACTATAGAAGCTTTCTCTTTAAGAATACTAACCATTTGATTTGCAAAATCTACTGGGGAAAGAGTAAAGACTGTCTTATTGCCAATTAGTGTTGGTATCCCTGCATTAGGCTTTGCAATTACTGGAGTTGAAGAGATTTTTTCAATTCTTTTTACAATTTCAACTAATCCCTCTGGACCACTTGAACAATTAACTCCCAAAGCATCTACGCCCAACCCTTCTAGTGTTACTGCAAGTGTTTCAGGAGTATTCCCGGAAAATGTTCTCTGATTATCATCAAAGCTCATAGTTGCAAATATAGGTAAATCACTATTTTCTTTTACTGCTAAAATAGCTGCCTTTAACTCTAATAAATCAGTAAATGTTTCTATATATATTAGATCAATCTTTGTATTATCAAGATATTTTATTTGTTCTGTGAAAAGATTATATGCATCATTAAACTTCATAGTCCCATTTGGCTCTAGTAGTTGTCCAATTGGCCCAATATCGTAAGCTACATATCCTTTACCAAACTCATCTACTGCTTCTCTTGCAGCTATAGTAGCATTATTAATCACATCTTTTAGTAATTCTTTAGAGCCAAGTTTTTTACTGTTAATACTAAAAGTGTTTGTAATAACTACATCAGATCCAGCTTCTAGATACTCTAAATGTATTTTTTTAATTTTCTCTCTATCGCTTATGTTAATTAGTGGAGGCAACTCGTTATCAATAATGCCTCTTTGTTGAAGCAAAGTGCCTATAGCTCCATCAAAAAGTATAAATTTATTGTTAAGCAACTCCTTTATCACCATTGTTCCTCCTTACTATCACAATTTAGATTACAATAATTACAGTGACTTATCTTTTTATCTTCTCCGACACCAATAATTGCTGTAACAGATTTTCTTGGTATTAAGATGTTATTTTTATTAACTACAACACCAATGGTTTTCTCTAAGAATAAAATCTTTGATATTGTTTTTTGGAAGCTAAGTGGCAAATCACCATAACCTGGACTAAATCTTGAAGTCATCTTATCTTCTAAACCAAGGGTATTTTTAATATTTATTTCTATATCATCACAAACTTCCTCAATTAAAGTTGATGCACAAGCATCTAAGATTAGTGATTTAGTTAAGTCTTTGTACTGATAATATCTTATTCGCTTATCCACTTCCAACCCCAACGTTGCTCCCATTAAGACTACTTTGCTTGACCCTTCTAAGTGAGAATTAATAGATTTTCCCGGTAATTCTATCTCAACTTCTTTAATTTTTTTAAAGCTATTATTAGATAAGTTAAAAATTCTATAAGTAGATTTAGGGCTACTTAATTCTTCTAGTTCTAAAAAACTCGTCTTTATCACTTTTTCTATTTGATTCAGATTGCTCTTTGCTTTATACCCTAAATATCTGGCTGCCTCTTTAATTCTATCCACATAAATTACTCCTTAATTTTCAGCTCTTTTACTACTGAATTAATATTGTTAAATAACCTACTCGCAACATCAGCCCTATTCATGACATATAGATGGATTCCTTCAACTCCATAGGAAAGCAGGTCTATGATTTGCTCTGTAGCATATGCTATCCCAGCATCTCTTAAAGCAACTTTGTTATCTTGATATTTATTCATAATACGTTCAAACTTAGCAGGAACTTCTGCACCACATAACTGTGTTATTTTACGAATTTGCCTAGTATTAATTACAGGCATGATTCCAGCTGATATTGGAATATTAATTCCTATATCTTTTAAATTCTCATAAAAATTGAAAAACTTACTATTGTCAAAAAAAAGCTGACTTGTTAAAAAATCAACGCCCTGGTCAACTTTTTCTTTTAAATATAGATAGTTGAGAACTTCATTTTTTGTTTCTAAATGTCCCTCAGGATGACAAGCTGCACCTATACATAACTCTTTATTATTAAGCATTCTTACTAAATCTTTAGCAAATTTAAAATCTGTATTAGTGTTATTATTCACTTTATCCCCTC
>CAYYPI010000026.1:0-4068 GCA_964473565.1 uncultured Gammaproteobacteria bacterium | reverse complement strand
TGGATATTAGCAAGAGTACATTTTATAGGAGAAAGAGTGAGTATGAAAATAATTAGTCATTTCATTTTAAGCTTTTAATCTATTATGGTTATAATGCAAAAAGTCTAAATACCAATTATTTTAAATTAAGATTACTGACACAATAGCAATCATAAAATTTATATTTTCTAAAATCTACTTTCCACATTTCAATTATCTATTATGTAATATTAAATTGTAACGCCTCCTAAGAATATTGGACAGATTAAACAAAATGAAGTATTTTGGCTAACACATAATTTGGATTTTTAAACTGCTTTTAATTTCATAACTTTTGTTAAATCTTTTAACCATTTTTTTACTCCATATACTTGAAATTTATATTTGTTATCATCTATATCTAATATTACTAGCGTTGCATCAAACTTTTAGATAAATTTATCTTTACAAAATAAGAGTTCCTTTACTTACTTAAATAGATAAGTACTCACCCAGTAAAAATCCAAAAAAGCAAAGAAATTAACAAAAAATGTACTGGTGATTATACCATTGAAGAAAAGAAAATATTGAAATTACGTAAAGGAAATAAACCCTTAAAATAACGGTAGTCTATTTAACTATATTATCTTTTTTCTAATTCCCTGAGAAATCTTTTGTACTGCTATAACTACAATTAGGATTAACAATATAATAGTAAATGCTTCATCATATCTCATTAAAGTCATTGAAGTTGATAGTTCAACTCCAATACCTCCTGCTCCTACAATCCCTAAAACAACTGCAGAACGAATTGATTTTTCAACTGCATAAAGGCTCGTTCCTACAAAAGAAGGAAATGCTGCAGGTATTACTGATCCCAAAATTACACTTATCTTAGATGCACCAGTTGATTCCAAGGCTTCAATTGGTCCTACTTTTAACTCTTCAATTCGTTCAGAAAAAAATCGAGAACAAAGTCCAATTGTATCTACTGTTATAGCTAAGATACCAGGTAATGGTCCTAAACCAACAGATATTACAAAAATAATAGCCCAGATAAGATCAGGAACCGTCCTTAACAAAGCTATTACACCTCTAGTAATAGTACGAATAATATAATTAGGGCTGGTATTATCTGCTGCTAATAAAGAAATTGGTAAGCTAAATATTACACCAAAGGTAGTCCCTACTATACCAATATTAAAGGTCTCTAACATTGCTTCAGATGCAGGTAATAATCTTTCTAAGTCTGGTGGTATAGCTTGAGCAAAAAATCTACCTAAATTAGAAACTCCATCAATTAAACGTCCAAGATTTATCTGCCCAGCATAAAGCCCTTGTAGAAAGAAGGCTAAAAATATTAACCATGCCCCCACAGTAATTAATGATGGTTTCTTCCATCTTGCTGGCATTTTTTCCATTAATTTATTATCCATTGATATCAACTACCTCCTTTAAATTACTTTTATCTTCATAAAGCCAAGCCAACTCTTCTGTCTTTAAATCTCCTACTGCTCGATCTAATACTAAATTCCCTTTTTTTAACCCAATCACTCTCTCCCCATACTTTAATGCCGTATCTAATTGATGTAAGATACAAATTACTGTCAAACCACGCTCTTCAATAACTTCCCATAGCAAATCCATAACTTCACGCCCTGCCTTTGGATCAAGACTAGCAATTGGTTCATCTGCCATCACAATTTCTGGATCTTGCATTAACATTCTAGCAATTGCAACTTTTTGCTGCTGTCCACCAGATAAGGTATCTGCTCTTCTACCAGCAAACTCGACCAAACCTACCCTATCTAAACAAGACATTGCCTTTTCTCTTTCTTCATTTGAAGCCGTTAACGCCAATGAAGACCAAAAACCATTAGTTCTTCCTAAACCACCAAATAAAACATTTTGAAAAGCACTTATATTTCCTACTAAATTAAACTTCTGAAAAACAACACCTATCTTCTTTCGAATAGCTCTCAACTCTTTTTTAGAAGCAGTAACTACATCCTGCCCTCCAACTAAAGCTTTACCTGAAGTAGCTTTTTCAAGTCCTGTAATACAGCGTAAAAAAGTTGATTTCCCTGAACCATTAGCTCCTAATAAAACTACGCCTTCTCCAGCTTCAACATTAAAACTTATCCCTTTTAATGCCTTTGTTCCATCAGGAAATTCTTTAGATAAATCTTTAACCTTAAATGATTCCATTCTTTTATTCCTCCCTTTTTAAAGTCTACCCTAAAACCAAAAATTTTTACACAGTATAAAAAGCCAGATAGCTTAGCTATCTGGCTTTTTAGTTAATTAATAATTTATAAACTCTAATCTTCTAAAATTCCTAATTTTTTATAAGCTCTTTTAATTGGCTCATAATTTTCATTCTTTTCTCGAACCAATTTTGCCTCCTTATATTTATCATTCTCACCAGTAACTAAGATACTTTTTAAAATTTCTTCTTGATTATCTATCATTGCTTTCTGAAGTTCTTCAATACTCTCATCAGACACTTCTGGACTAGCAACAATTAAGTCATTAGGTAATTGTTCTCCTTCATATAATAATCTATATTTATCTTCACCATCTTGTTCTACCATTTTAACATAATCCTTCATTCCTGTTGCTAATACATCTACATCTCCACTTCTAAAGGCTTCTATTCTTGCATCACCTAAAAGCTTAATATCAAAATCATTATCAAGATCATATCCTTCTTCAATCAAAATTGAGCTTGGTCCAATATGACCACTTGTAGACCCAGCATCTTTCATAGCAATTGTCTTACCTTTAATATCATCTAATGTATGATAGTTACTATCTTCTCTTACAATAAAGACTGATTTATACCCTTTACCCTCATATCCTGGACGAGTAATACCAACTACTGGTTTAACATCTGCCTTAGATTTCATAGCTATATATTCAGATGGTCCAGTAAGTGCAAGGTCAACCTGATCATGTTGTACAGCAGTAGCTGCTGCAGTACGATCATTTACTGCGAAAAATTCAACCTCCACATCTAATACATCTTCTAAAGTATCTCTAAAAGGACCAAATTCACGTTGTAACTGTTCCATACCTTCTACTCCTGTATCAACAAAGCGTAACTTACTTGAACTAGTTTTCTCTTTCTCATCACCATTAAACAATCCAGCTTTTGTCTCCCCAGTAAAACCAACTAAAAGTCCTGCTGCCAAAATTAATACTAACGCCAGCGCAATCTTTTTCTTCAAAAACAAATTAATCCCTCCTCAAATTTTTTATATCCATTTTCTACACTATTCACAATAACAACCCTTTTTTAAGAAAAGTTTAAGCTGGTGTTAATAATAAGTTAATATTCTTGAAGTATATCATAAACCCCAATAAATGAAGATATAGTTTAATATCTTCTATTCTTAGTCGTCTTTAAATATACATATCCACTTTCAAAAATAAATCTTGTATTTTTACATTTCTAATTGGTTTTAAACAAAGCTTGAGTTTTTGAAGAAAGGGATTTAATAATAGATAGAAATGATTTAACATATGGAGAATATAGAAACAAAGGTAAACATGCTTTTCCTGGTAATGGAAAACAAAATTTAACCCCTGAACAAAAGAAAATAAAAGAACTTGAAGATGAACTTAGAGAAACTAAATTAGAACGTGATATATTAAAAAAAGCAGTGGGCATCTTTTCGAAAAAACCGAAGTAATCTATGGTTTTATCCGGGACCACAGAGATCAATTTCCTGTGACGAAAATGTGCCAGGTATTAGCAGTTTCCCGGTCAGGTTTCTATGATTGGTTAGACAGAGAACCCAGTCAGAGAAAACTTGAAAATGAGAAACTAAAATTAGCAATAGCTAGGATATACTGGCAGCATAGAGGCCGCTATGGAAGCCCTAGAATACATCGTGAGTTATTAAAAAATGATCACAAATATAATGTAAAGCGAGTTGTAAGACTTATGAGAGTAATGGGGCTTAAGACAATTCAGAAAAAGAAATTCAAAAAGACAACTGATTCAAATCACAACTTACCTTTAAAAGAAAATTTGATTAACAGAAATTTTAATGTATCTAAGCCTAACAAAGTTTGGGCTTCAGATATTACATATATACCTACAGC
>CAYYPI010000025.1:0-5903 GCA_964473565.1 uncultured Gammaproteobacteria bacterium | reverse complement strand
TTAAGCTATACCAACGTGTTATTGGGGTGAACGATGGGAATTGAACCCATAACCTCTGCGGTCACAACGCAACACTCTAACCAATTGAGCTACGTTCACCATATAAAATTGGTACAAGGGGAGGGATTCGAACCCTCAACACTCGGTTTCTAAGACCGATATCTCTGCCAGTTGGACTACCCTTGTTTGTGGTCAGAGTAGTTGGATTTGAACCAACGATATCCTGCTTCCAAAGCAGGCAGGATGACCAAACTTCCTCATACTCTGTCACTTGGTGGAGGCGACCAGAGTCGAACTGGTGTGTAAAAGCTACCCTCATCAGGTTTTAACTTTTATCGAAACCACTCACGCCCCCTTGTGTTAAAATGTTAAAATTAGTTGTGAGAGGGCAGGACTCGAACCTGCAACCCACGGCTCCTTAAGCTTGTTTGTATCGCTGTAAGTAACTATGTCTAGTTACATATTTACGTTGCTCTGCCAATTGAGCTACCTCTCACACATTTACAAGACACCTTGTTAGATATTTAAAGTATCATCAGTATGTATTGCTGTAAGTGTCTTTAATTTTTTTGCTATCATTTTAACGATGTATATAGTATAGCATAATATAGACATTTTGTCAAGTAAAATTGTTGTATATTATATTACAATTATGTTACAATTTTATCATTCATATTCTTCATACATTGTAACATCAAAGCTTCAACAAAATCCAAAGCCATACTATAATCGGTTTCTGTTAATTTGTCATTGTCCAGATATTCCTTTTTGTTAGATGTTAATTCATTATAAGCATAAGTTAGGTTACTAATTACATCCATTACATCTTTATCTATTACGTAACCTATATTATTGTCAAGTAACTCCTCTAATACCCACCTGATAGGCATGACATTATATTTTGCAGTTTCAATGTTATCTGTGTTAAGCCATTTTTGTGTCCATTGTTTTTGTATTTGATTAAAACTGATATTACCCACCCAATCACTTCTTTCTATTAAATTAAAATATATCAGAGAAAAATTTACTTACTTCAGAACGGACATTTTGGGTTAATTTAATCCTTCCTAAAACCTTGTGATATGAGGCATTGTATAAAGCTGTTAATCCACAATCATTATTCCTTTTATTATCAACTCTTTGACTTGGATCACCAAGGAAAACAATATAACTTTTGTCACTAACTCTCTCTCCCAACATCTTAACCTGTTTTTTGCTAAGATTTTGAGCTTCATCAATAATAATCCAACTATTCTTAATATCTCTACCAAGCATAGTATATGGTATATCCAATTCTATTTTGTGTCTTCTAATCAGCTCCTCAAGACTTTCTTGAGATACTGTTTCTAAAACATCTTTTGTAGAACTGTTCCATATTGACAATTTTTCATCTTTGTCACCTTTGAAATAACCAACCTGTTTGCCGTTTCCTTCTGGCTCTTTAACAACGATTATTTTGTCTACTAAACCACTATTCATTGCGTCAAAACCAAACTTTAGAGCAAGAGTGGTTTTCCCTGTTCCAGCTTTCCCCAAACAAACTTTTAATGGGATATCATTGTCGCCCAATAAGTGAAAGTAAAATTTTTGCTCTAAGTTTCGTGGTCTAAAACCACTTCTTCCCAATGCAACAAACCTATCGATTTCCTGTAATCGATTATCTTTGTAGATGTAATTACCAACTATATCACCAAATGAATTTTGGACTGTAACAAATTGATTGGTGCCAAATGTATGATCATACATAACAGCATCATTAATTCTCTTGTCATCATCCTCATCCCTATCAGTATATAGCGTAGCAATATCCTTATCTTTAAGAGTAACAGTAATAATAGATTTGTTATTCATATAAGCTCCTTTAATTGTTATAGTCCATGAGTAATAAAGCCAAACTATCCTCCTTTATATTCAGGTAATTTGAACTTCTCCCGCCCTTCAATAACAGTTTCTATATCAAATATCAAATCATCTAAGTACTTATTTTGAGGCTTTGGAACACTAGTATGGTGTTCTACGTCATACCAATTATCAGCACCCTCACCCTTAACCCTAATCTCTACTTTTCCATTATTCTTTTGAAGCATTATATTTAAGTCAATATCATAGAATTTTATATACACTGATTCTGTAAATCTACTTTCTACTACACTATAACTGTATCCATATTTTTCTTCAATAATACTTCCTATTTTTTTACCATAATTTATTAACTTCATATTAACCCTCCGATAATGGGTTGTTGTCTATAACATCTTTTTTAGATTGAGATGCTATATGTGCATATATTTGTGTGGTAGCAACAGATTCATGACCAAGTAGTTCTTTTATTTCTAATAAATCATTATCCTCATACAACAGTGTTGCAAATGTATGTCTTAATGTATGAGGAGTAACATTCTTTTTGATACCAGCATCTTTTAAATATTTGGTAATCATTCTCCCAACATCACAAGGGTACATTGGTTGACCAGATTTGGTTAAAAATAACTGTTCATAATTTGAATCTATTCTTTCTTCATCAAGATATCTTTGGATATATTTGATAAGTTCATAATTTACTGGTATCTCTCTCTGCTTACTACCCTTTCCATTAATTGTCATTCTCTGATACACAAAATCAATATCATCAATTTTAAGATTTACTAATTCACTAACACGTAATCCAGCATATAATATTGTTGCTATTATAGCTCTATCTCTGTGCTCGCTAAAACCTCTTGGAGATTCTAATAACCTTTTAGATTCTTGTAAATTCAAGTAGGTGGGAAGTTTCTTTTCCCTTCTTGGTGCTAAATCATCAAGATTAGGTGCTCTATCTATCCATTCTCTTTGGTCTAAATAAGACATAAATTTCTTTAAAGAGCTTAACCTTCGTCGTCTAGTCGAATCAGCCCAACCTTGCTCTTTGTTCATGTATACCATATAGTCTTCAACTAAATTTCTTTTAATATCTTTAATATCTGTTATGTTATTTTTAGTACAGAATTCATTAAAAATATTCAAATCAATTTTATAATTAACTATAGTAGTATTAGAATAATTTTTAACATTAACCCCAAAATCTATGAATTTATCTATTGCTTTGTTAATATCCATTACTTTCACCTCTTTAACTTTCTATATGCATTATAACATAAGTTAGAGAGTTTGTCAAGTATTATATAACATTAATCTTCAATTTTCTCTAAAAATTCTTCAAACCAAATATATGTTTCATCATCAACATCTAATATATATCCAACTTCATGTCCATCACTTATTTTGTTGACTATCTCACCTATGGCGTTGCCATATTGTAACATACTTGGAAGAAGCCCAGTAGACTCATATTGGTATTCGTCATTCTCAAATGTTATGTTATATAACTGCAAATCTTTAATTTGCACTTTATCTCCTATTTCTAACATCAAATCACTCCTTCATAAACTGGTTAGAGAATTTTAATACTTTAGAGGCGTATTCGGTCATTTTAGTGTTATTGATTCGGACATATTCTTTATACCCTTCTAATCCCCTATTATAAGCCCCTAAAGCCTCAATATAGTAGTTATTAAAGTTATCTAATTGATATCTTAAATATGATATCCCTAATTCAACATTATAGTAAGGATTAGATACAAGTTTGCCATCAAATTCTTTATCGATATTACTCAAATTCCAATAATACTTTTCGTAGCCGCTATTAATTTGCATTAATCCTCTGTCATAAGTGTCATTCCAATCATTATAATTAATAACACTATTATCAAAATTACTTTCTACTTGGATCAAACCTAGTACAACATCTAATTTAACATCATATTCAATACACTTTTCTTGTATGTATAATAACAAATCAATATCCAATCCTGTATATTCAATAATATTAAGCCAATATTTAATTTCATTTTTCAAAATAACTGGTCTCAATTTTAACCTTGCATTTTCATCTCTATATCCAGTAACAATGTCAAATGCTTCAGATAACTCTTGCTCTAATCTTGTAGTTTCATTATTAAATTCCATCTTCATAGAATTTATTTCTTCTTCCCAAACAATACTTGTGATTAAAATAGTTACTAATATTAACATAGCCGTTATAAGTATTAAATATAATATAGTCATAAATTTCTTTAATTCTATGTCCATTTTTATCTCTCCTTTTATTATCTTGTAAACATTATAACACAACATAGGAGAGTTGTCAACACCTAATTAATGATCTTGTGTGATGTAAAATAAAATTTTTCTATTATTTTTGGATTTTCACCACCATAACCATACTCCTCACCACATTGATAGCACTCCAATGTTTCTGCCATTAATTCCATATCAGCTGTTTCTTTCATTGGGATGTTACATGAAGGACAAAAAGCTATATATTTAAGTTTAAGTTTTTCTTCTGCAACTAATGAAAATAAAATAGGTAATATGTCACCAGACAAATCTTCTTGCTTTGTATTTTTGTAACGTTCTTCTTTTCTAATCAATATATTGGCTATATCACTAGCTTCAAAACTAGTTATCAATTTCATTTTTTGCAGTCTGTCAATAATTTTCTTGGTGTCATCTTCTAACAAGTTGTATTTATTCATTTTAACCTCCTATCCCTTTTTACAATTTATCCATAGCTATGTTGACTAGCTCGTCAACTCTTGTGTTGCCTTTATCACCATTGTGGCCCTTAATCCAAACAAATTTGATGTCAGGGATTTGGGATACAATATTAACTATTGGTTTCCATAAATCTTGATTTTTAACAGGTTTTTTTGATTTGGTTTTCCAACCTCTTTTTATCCAATCTTGTAGCCAACCTTTGTTGAAGGCATTACACACATATGCAGAATCACTATATAACGTAATAGGGTAACTGTAGTCATTGATACATTTAAGTGATTCTAGAACAGCAGTAAGCTCCATTTTGTTGTTGGTAGTGTTTATGTCAGTACCATATATTTCTTTCTCTTTGTTGCCAAATATCAACAACCCAGCCCATGCACCTATATTTTTGTCTAACTGATTGCCCCTACATCCACCATCAGTATATATTATAATTTCTTTTTTAGACATCATGAACACTCACTATCTTCTTATTTTTAATATCAAAAATTATCTCTGTTGGTATTTTATGTATTACTCTGTCGAATATTTTCTCGATAACTTTTGGCATTTTATCTACTATAAATAAATTATTCATTTTATCTTCAATATCTAAGCATTTCAAATGGAGATGATTATCAATAATTTTCATTTCAATTATTTCTATATAATCATTACGATTAATAATACCACCCCCACTTGTCCTTACAACAGACAACATTACTTTATTCATCTTCCTTATCTAATTCTGCTAGAAATTCTCTTAATTTTGTGCTACTACCAAAAACACCTTTAGTGAAAGCCATAGCAAAACCGATCATTTTGTCATATTCATCATTAGGATGGCACTTGCTAACTCCTTTGGTCTCATCATCAAATATCACTATTGTTGCTGGTGGATTAAATATTACTTGTTTAATGTTGTCAGTAGTTAATTTGGGTATTATAGACTCATGCTCACACCATTCCATCTTTAACCCCTGAGACTCGTTAAGCAAAGTTGGCTCTAAATCTCCCCATATATTACCAAAATCATCATTTTCTATTTTTAGTCCTGGTATGTTTATAGTATTCATAACTTCCATTTTCATTTTTTATATTCCTTTCTATTATTTATTTTCTTTCCACAAATCATGGCAAACTGCTAATCTTTGTTTACTATCAGGGTATTCTTCATTCATGACTTCATTCTCCATACATCTAGATATAAATTCATCTTTATCTTCTGTTTTTCTTGGTTTTGGCATAGGCATATTTTATCACTCCTTAAATAAATTACTATCTATAAATTCTCTACTCGCTATATAGTCTGCCAAATGAAC
>CAYYPI010000024.1:0-5911 GCA_964473565.1 uncultured Gammaproteobacteria bacterium | reverse complement strand
ATCCATTCTTTAGAGTAACCTTTTTTAAGATAAGTTTGCATAGCTCTGTCAATTGCTAACTCCGGATCCTCAGTTTCTTCTACTCTTTCATAACCAACTTTAGCTAACCAAAGTTTAAATGGCTCAGCTTTAGGAGAAGGAATTGATTGGATTAGACGGAACAAATCTTGCGTTGAAAAACAATCTGAGGCATAATACTTACCATCCTTAGCTTTAAATTTCAGTTGTACGATTTTATCGTACACCTCACTTCCCTCCAACTTTAACTTAACTTTTAAATCACTCCAATATCTTTTTGGCACAGTAGATTCAGTTAAAATCTTAATAACATCTATAACCGAAAAATACCAAAGTTCTTTCTCTTCATCCCAGTAACGACGAACCTCTTTATTATTAAATAATATAATTTTATTATCATCTTGATTCATATTGTCATTATAACAAAAGCTAGATAAAATTTCTATAAATTTTATATAAAAAACAGCTCTTATCTAAAAGACTGTTTTTTATCTGCGGAAGGACCGGGATTCGAACCCGGGGTACCATCTCTGGTACACTTGCACTCCAAGCAAGCGCCTTCGACCACTCGGCCACCCTTCCCTTTTTTAAGTAATTAAATAATAACTATATATAAGTAAGTACTTAAAATATAATTATTTATCTATTATACAAACTATTTAAATATATACAAGAAAATAATATAAAAGTTTTTTTCTATACTAGAGTATTTCTTTACTAAATATTATTTAGATAAATGTCTTTCAATGATAGTTTTCAAACCCTCTATCTGTTCACTGTTAGAATCAACAGAGTCTTGCCAATCTCTGGCACCAATCACTAATTCTTCACCCACAAAAGTAGTTGGAGCGCCAAAGACACCAAAGTCATTAGCTTCTTTACTCATGCTATTTACTTCATCTAAATATTTATTAGTACTTAAACAATTAGAAAATTCTTCCTCATTTAAAGATAAATCACTAGCAATAATATATAAATCATTTTCATACAAATTGCTTTCATTTAATCTAGAAAACACAGCTTCTCTAAAATCTAAATACTTATCTTGATTGTTAGCGCAATATAATGATTGATTAACTTCACTGCTTAAACCGTTATTACTAACAGAGAAAGGTCTAAAGGCTAAGACCACCTCATCACCATATTCTGCTACTAATCTATCTAAACTTTCTTTATACTCAGCACTAAAAGTATTGCTGTAATCTTCATAAACAACTATTTCAAGGTTATTAGCATCTAAATCACCAACATAGACATCGCTATCATCAATATCTCTTAAGCTAGGCGCTTTATAGCTTTGAGCTTTAACAATACTTTCTTGATTATTAGCCTTTAATTCATCTAAGTTTTCTGTTTCTAAATTATTATCATTGTTTTCATTATTATTATTTCTATACACTAAAAAAGCTACTGCTAAAATAGCAATAATAAGTATTGAAATAATAAGTAGCTTACGTTGTCTTTTATTTAAGTTATTCATAATTTTAAGCAGATAAATCAAGCTTTTTATTTTCTTGACTTAAGCTGTTAAATAATATATTAGAAATATTTAATAGTTTTTCTTCTTCAAAGCGAGCTGACATTAATTGCACACCAAAAGGCAAACCAGAGACAAACTTAGAAGGGATGGAAATTGAACAAATTCCTGCTAGTGAGGGAGCGCTAAGAAATTGATCTTCTAAATACATATCCAAAGGACTAGTTTTTTCACCTATTTTAAAAGCTGGTGTAGGAGCAGTTGGAGCTAAGATAGCATCAACTTTCTTAAAAGCAGTCTCAAATTCTCTGCTAATCATGGTTCTAAACTTTTGAGCTCTAACATAATAATCATCATAATATCCTGAACTTAAGACATATGTTCCTAACATTATTCTGCGCTTAGCTTCTGGTCCAAAAGCGCGACCACGTGACTCTAAATAATATTGTTTAATATTCTTAGCTTCTTTGTAGTTAAAGCCAAATCTAATACCATCAAATCTAGCTAAATTAGAACTAAGTTCTGCTGGGGTAATAATGTAATATACTGAAATAGCATATTCTGTAGCTGGAAGTGATATTTCAACAAACTCTGCTCCCAGTTTTTCTAGGCGCTCTTTAGCTGTTAAGATAGATTCTTTAGCTTCTTTAGATAAAGTCTTAGGAAAATATTCTTTTACAAACCCAATCTTTTTTCCTTTTAGTGGTTTATTAATATCGTCTATATAATTATCTACCTGCTTCTCACTAGTACTACTATCTTTTTTGTCATTACCAGCAATAATTGCAAGCACTGTAGCAGAATCTTCTACTGTTTTACTTATAGGGCCAATAACGTCAGTTGATGAAGTCATGGATATTAGACCATAACGTGAAACACGACCATAGCTAGGCTTTAAGCCAACCACATTACAAAAGCTAGCTGGTTGCCTTATTGAACCCCCTGTGTCCGATCCTAAGGCAAATATACACATATCAGCTGCCACAGCTGCTGCTGAACCTCCAGAAGAACCACCTGGAACTCTATCCTTATCCCAAGGATTCTTTACTACACCATAGGCACTATTTTCAGTAGAAGCGCCATGAGCAAATTCATCTAGATTAGTTTTTCCTAGAAGTACTGCCCCGGCTTTTTCTAGTTTAGAAATAACAGTAGCATTATATGGAGCTATGTAATCTTCTAAAACTTTTGAAGCAGCTGTAGTTTTAAGTCCCTTGGTCAATAAATTATCTTTAGCTAAATAAGGTATACCAAGCAAAACACCTGTTTCACCCTTTTCAATTCTTTTATCAGCTTCTTTAGCTTGTTTAAGCGCTAGCTCAGAAGATACACTAAGACAAGTATTTAGCTTGGAGTTTAGTTTTTTAATTTGCTTCAAACAAGCCTTAGTTAAATCCAAGGAGCTAATTTCTTTATTATCCAGTAACTGTCTAGATTCTGCTATTGTTAATTTGTTTAAATCTTTCATTATTTTAAAATTCTTTTTACTTTAATTTGCTTATCATCTTCACTGTAGTGAGGGCTAGACTTTAAAAGCCTCAATCTTTCTTCTTTGTTAATATCAACAACCTCATCTTCCCTATATACATTGTGTAGACCACTAATTTGCTCAGTAGCTAAATAATTATGCAAGTCAGCCTGCTTTAGTTTATCAACATAGCTAACAATAGCACTAAGTTCGTCTTGGTACTTTTCCACCTCCTTATCACTAAGCTTTAACCTAGCTAAATCAGCAATGTGTTCAACTGTATCCTTACTTATTTTCATAATTATAGATGTTTATATCACAGCTATTTAATTAAATCTAAAAAGTCCTTTTCATTTAATATCTTTACCCCTAAACTCTTAGCTTTTTCATACTTAGAACCTGCATCAGAGCCAGCTACTAAGTAATTAGTATTTTTACTAATAGAGCCACTTACTTTAGCTCCTAGCTCTTTAAGTTTATCTTTAGCCTCAGCTCTTGTCAAACTATCTAAAGATCCTGTTAAAACAAATGATTCACCTTTTAACTTCAAATCTTTCTTGTTTAAATCTT
This sequence comes from uncultured Gammaproteobacteria bacterium, assembly GCA_964473565.1. Taxonomy (GTDB): domain Bacteria; phylum Patescibacteriota; class Patescibacteriia; order Patescibacteriales; family UBA12465; genus JAIPJO01. The sequence continues at coordinate 2,378 of CAYYPI010000024.1, read as the reverse complement.
TAGTTTTCAACTTAAACCCAAGCTTGGATAATTTCTTAATTAGTTCAATATTTTTCTCATCATGAAAAAACTCATATATACTTTCAGCCACTTTAGGACCAAAATCTGGAAGTCTCTGCCAATCCTCTATACTGTATTTTTGAAAAAACTCTAACATCTTTAAAATATCAACAAAGCTCTCATCTTTAGACTTACCATAATAATTATATTCATCAGCTAAAATTTGCGCTGACTCTTCACCAACATGCCTAATACCAAGAGCATAGATAAAGCGGTATAAATCCCTTTCCCTGCTCTCATCAATTGCTCTAATCAAATTACTAGCCGATTTATCAGCAAAGCGCTCAAGTGTTTCTAAGTCACCAACACTAAGTTCATATAAATCACTAATATCTTTAATAAGTGCTTCCTGCATTAATCTCTCCACCACCTTTTCTCCTAAGCCATCTATGTTCATAGCACCTTTGGATACAAAATGACTCAGCGCTTTAAACTTAACAGCAAAGCAATCATCGTTAGTGCATCTATAAGCTACTTCACCTTCCTTTTGTTCAACCCTGGAACCGCACTGAGGGCAAGTACTTGGAGCTTTAATTTTCTTTTCTTCTCCGGTGCGTAGTTTTTCCATTGCCTTTACTACTTTAGGGATAACATCTCCTGCTCTTTCAATAATAATAGTGTCATTAATCTTTAAGCTAAGTCTTTCAATCTCATCCATGTTGTGTAGGGTGGCCCTGGAAATTACTGCTCCACCAACCTTAACAGGCTCTAAGACGGCCGTAGGGGTTAAGGTGCCAGTTCTACCAATTTGCCAAATCACATCTAGAACTTTAGTGGTAGCTTGCTCTGCTGGAAATTTATAGGCCATCATATATCTTGGGGCTTTACCTACCACACCTAAAATATCCCACAAAGATAAATCATTAACTTTAACTACTGTACCATCAATGATAAAATTTAAATTATTTCTATTTTTTTCCACATAAGTTTGAAAATCTTCTACCTCCTCTAAGTTTGAATATACCTTGTTTTCTTTCAGTGCTTTAAATCCAAGCAGCGCTAAAAGCTTGTCCTGTCTAGCTCTAGTCTTACAGATTTCGTTTAACTTAGAATTAGCACTAAGGCCATAGACATAAAAATCCATTTTTCTAGAGTGAGCTATCTTAGGATCAAGTTGTCTAATTGAGCCTGCTACTGCATTTCTAGGATTAGCTAAAACTGCTTTGCCTTCTTTTTTATACTTCTTATTTAAACTCTCAAACACAGGTTTTGCCATCACTGCTTCACCTCTAATTTCAATACTATCTTCATATATATATTTTTCTATCTCCTTTTTCTCTTTATCATTAAAGCCTAAATCCTTATACTCTTTCTCACTTATCTCTCTAAACTCTAAAGGTATGCTATCAATGGTTTTAACATTAGAGCTAACATCTTCACCTACTTTACCATCACCTCTGGTGGCACCTCTAAAAAACTTAGAGTTTTTATATGTTATTGCTATAGCTAAACCATCTAGTTTTAGTTCGCAGTAATATTCAAAGCTGTTTATATCTTTACCTGTATTTTCCTTATATACCTTTATGTTTCTATCTTGCCAATCTTTCATATCAGAGCTAGAGAAAGCATCAAAAAGTGATAACATCCTTTCCCTATGACTTACCTTTTTAAATTTATCTAAAGGCTCACCTGCTACTCTCTGTGTAGGGGAGTCAGGACTAATTAAATCAGGATATTTTTGCTCTAATTGATATAACTCATTTTTTAAACTATCAAGCGCTCCTTCACTAATCTCTTCTTTATCTAAAACATGATAAAGATAGCGATGATGTTTAATCTCGCTTTTTAGCTTCTCTATTCTTTTTTTAGCTTCCTCTTTATTCATTTTATTTATCTATATATTTATCTATTTCTATATAAAAATATATCATATAAATATACAACATATCACTATTATTCTTTAATTATATCACAATTAAGAGTACAAAAAAACTGCCCTCTAGATGAGGGCAGTCTTTAAAGTAAGTCTTATTCAGTAGCTGGAGCTTGTTGTCCTTCAGGAGCTTGCTCTGCGCCTTGATTTAAGAAGTTAACTACTTGCTCTAAAGTCTGAGAGTTTTGATTAACAGCTTGTTCCAAAGCAGTAGTCCTTTGAACTACGTTTGAAAGTTGTAGTTGAAAAGAGATAAATAGCATAACTAAGATACCTACAATGATGCCAACTACGAGCATGAATGATTGTTCTTTTTTCATAGACTTAAAAATAATTAATTATTTATAACTAAGAGTATTATAACACAAAAGGATATATTTACACAATAAGTTGTACAGTTAACAGTCAAGGGTAACACTTTCTAGTTTTTCTTGGGGTGTTAGTC
>CAYYPI010000023.1:0-6002 GCA_964473565.1 uncultured Gammaproteobacteria bacterium | reverse complement strand
ACACTTGTTACCCTTAATTATATCAAGTGTTACCCTATGGTGTTAACTATACATAAGTCTAATATATCTAATTTGAATTAAGGAATAAAAAATAATATTTATTAATAAAAGTTTTAATAATAAAAAACCCTAGGAATTAAATAAACTTATTTTATATAATAAATTTAAATAATCCTAAGGTTATGAGTTAAAAGATAAGCAAGTAAACTGGGACTAACCACTAGTATAAACAACAGAGATAAGGAAAACTTTATACTTTTCTCCGTCATGATCTACCAGCTCTTCAACTTCACTCCAATTAACATCCTCTATTGCTTTACCTAAAGTATAATTATGGAGTAAATCATCATCTTGTTTCATGCCATAACCTGGAATATTAGAAGTGGTAATATAGTCCCCAGCTTCAATTTCTCCGTTTATGTCTGTAACTAGAACCCTGCCTTCACCAAGAGAGTTAACTGTTGCAAATCTATCTTCTGGCTTAATGTTGTCATAAAACCAATGATCTTCAGATAAAGGAACTAGGTTTGTAAATACACCAAAGACTTTTTTGTCATTTGCATGATTTGCTAGTTCTACGCTTGGAAGAGTTGAAGATAAAGAAGCACTTTCAATATCATCTTCTCTTAGCTGCGTTTCTCCTGTAACTGAAACAATCATTCCTGGCCTTATGTCTGCATTCCTAGGAGAACCTTTAGATAATTTAACCTCATGGCCTCCAGTAAAAGGACCATAGTTTGTTCCTGAGCCACTTGCATAGAAATCATAACTGCTTCCATTAGCTTGAACACCTGTAATACCTATACCATGAACACCATAATCACCAAAAGCCAAATAACCTTCTGAATGTGAGTTAGAATCAAAACCATAAACACCAGCATTATCACCCTCACCAAGAACTCCTATACTACTACCCATACCTTTAACACCATAAGTATTACCAGAACCATGAATAGCATAATTTACATGACCCGTACCCCCAACACTTAAATAAGAAGAAGGACTTGTTGTTTTAATACCTACGTTACCACCATCATGATAAATATCAGAATCGTTTTCAGTCCACAAACAAGAAGGTATAGGTGTGAATCTATAATCCCTTCCATCATAATACATCATTTCACCAGCAGAAGGCGAACCATATACATTTATGCCATCAATTTTTGTGGCATTCCAGTATGGATAACCAGCTAAACTGCCTACAGATATTTTACCAAGTCTGCCTGAATAAAAAGATATAGGTAAATACCATGAATGAGCTTTTCCTGGCAAAGATGTTTCAGGTAAGTCCAAAATATTACCGACCTCAGTAATCTTTAAGCTTTCACCTGATGATGATTCAATGCGATTTAGATCTCTAGCAGACTTCAAAACTACATCTGAGTTCATTTCAGTAAGAGCTTCATCTTTTGCTTGTGAATCAAGTTCAAAATCCTCACATCCATTCAAAGCTAGGATGATAAATAATAACCATAAAAATAACTTATAACTTTTCATAACTTCAGGCCTCCCTACCTGTTCTTTTATTGTTAACGTTCAAAAATCCTATTTTCTTAATAATTAAAAATTAATTATTATATTATTATATACAAATATTTAAAAAATACAAGCATTATAGAAACACTTAAATTCTAATCCAAAGCTTAATTTTTTTGTTGGAACACTTCAGCTGGAGTAAGGTAGTTAAGTCTTTTACGCGGTCGGTTATTAATTAATCTGACCGCTTTTTTAATATCTATATCATTAATATTAGCAAAGGAGGATTTTTTAGAAAAGAATTGTCTAAGTAAACCATTGAAATTTTCATTACAACCTCTTTCCCAGGAGTGATAAGGGTTAGCAAAATATATATCTACCTTAGCCTTCTTTTCAACTAATTCATAATCAAAAAATGTTGCTCCATTATCATAGGTAATGGTATGTTTTTTATCTCTAGAAATACCTTTAAAATCCTCTAAAGTATTTAAATAGGTATTTCTAGCATTAGCTCTATTTAATTTACTAGCTAGAGCCAGTCCACTAACTCTATCTACATGCGTTAAGATATGAATAGTTTTCTCTTTACCCACAATAGTATCTCCTTCCCAATCACCAATTCTTTCTTTTTTATCTACTATCTCTGGTCTAATATCTATTCTTTATCTTCTTGAGCTTCTCACGCTCTTTCTTACGTATTCTAGTGCCGTATCTACGTCTATATTTACCTTTTTGACACCTTAGATATTTGACTAAATCTTTTCGTTCTTCATAGGTATATTTATATATACTATCTTTTTTAATATATCTTTCTTTTTTATCTGGCCATTTCTTTTTAATCCTACCGGCTATTTGCTCAGTTGACCAATATTTCTTAGTATTTCTAATTATATAACTTTTAATCCAGTAATTATATTCTATTTTTCTAAAACGTTTATTAGCTTCAATTCTTCTACTTGCATAATTCTCTTTAGCAATCCTAGCACTATATCCTGTTTTAGTATTAGCTGGATTTCTCTTTATCTCCTGACAAACCGCACTAGGTGTTTTACCTAGTAACTTAACTATCCTATTTTGATTTAAACCAGCACTTAACAAAATAGATAGCTCATTTTTGTTTCCTGATGTAAAATGTGTATAGGACATCTTAGTTTTGGTTAATAATTATTCACATAACTATTATACCAGCTGAGATGTTCTTTTTTTAGAAATTAAGGTTCGAAGTAGAATGTAGGACATTTAATTTGAAAATTGCTCTAAAATTTGTTATCTTATTTAAAACGAACCTTAAAACTTAATAGTCATGAAAAGAATGAAGATGTTTTATTTATTATTGATTTTAGCAGTCTTTAGTATAACTGCAATTGCTGACAATCCACCCGACAAAGAAAAGAAAAAGTGGACCCTGACAGTAGAAGGCAATATAGCTTCAACTGTATTGCACCGACCCGAAAAGGAAGAAAGTAACCTTCCAGAACAAACTGCTTATCTAAGCCAAGATAATATTCCTTTTATGCTGGCTAAACTAAGAATGAGAAGTCTAATTGCCTCAATGGCAGATCTTGAAAATGATAACCTTTGGAATAAGTTTATTTCTGAGGTAAAAGAAACCTTTAAAGATGAAGAATTATTATATAATTTAGGGGCTATTACATACTTTAATACTGCAGCATATCAACACCACGATCCTAAGGATAACAACGCCAAAGAAGATATTAACTTAAATAAACTTATCTCTGAAATGGCTGATTATCAAAATTGGGAATATGAAAATCCCAATTACTATGGAGTGTGCCGGGATTTTGCTTTTGCTACCGCTAAGTTAGCTGAAGAGGCTTTTAACTTCTCTGCTCTTGGTATTGCCGGACACGAACATGTTATTACACAATTCCTAACTCCAGAAGGGATTATCTTAATCGACGGTGGCCTTCACAGCCACATTAATGGTTATAGATTAAAAACCAAAGATGATGTTGATGTTATAAGCATGAGAGTTGTTGGGATACCCCAAATAAGAGACCTAACAATAGATCCCAAAAAAAACTCTGTTGTTTATGACAATAAATACAATAATTTTTCAGGATTTTGGTCTAAGTTGCAAAACCGTGACAACAGTGACCGAACAAGAAACTTTTTACTTTCTGAAAAATCATCTCTTTTTTCGTATATTAATGAAAAAGGGGTAAGTAGAATTTCCTTGGGAAAAGATAACTTTGGTGTACAGTTTTACGGAGTTAGCAAAAACAACGAATATAATCGTTTTTTAGTTAATAACTACGGGGCTAATATTGCTTTTGTTCCATGGAAAAATGTTAAACCGGAAAATGCTTTCCACCACGAAACCTTCCTTAATCTTGGTATATATAGCCTAAAATCTATATCAGATAATAAGGTTTCTGGACCAAACCACTCTTGGAATACTCAAATAACAGCAGAAAATTATTTGAAATACTCTTTCAATAATAATTCAACTGTTGGTTTGTTAAGTAGATTTTCCAGAGTCAGCCAAAAAATAAATTCTTTAAAATTCAAACATCCATTTGACAACTCTTACATCAATTTCTATTCCTCTCCTTTTATAGGTTGGGGAAAAGAAAACGGTAAAAATAAAAAGTTTTTACTGGCTGGTTTAGAAGGAACGATGTACTTTGCTATACCAAAAGCTAATAAGGTAAGTAGTGTTCCTTGGATAAGTGTGGGTTTAAAGCATGAAACAGAAAAAGAAAGTTTAGCATATTACGTTAGAGCCGAAATGCAAAAAGCTTCCACAAGAGCTGATGTTGTAAGTAATTACAGAACAAAAAAAAGATACCTTGATATAAGGTCTTTTTACGAAAATTACAACAAAGGTTTCAAAGAAAAAAGCTTGTTTATAGACACTTACGGTATCGATGTCACTTTCGGACAAACGTTTCTAAAAAATAAAGAAATGTTTTTGTCCTCGTCCTTTAAGTCAACCAATTCTAAAAAACAAAAAATGATATTTAGTATTGGTTTTAAATTTTAGTAAACCGCTTTGATAATTATTAAAGCGGTTTTTTTATTCTTCTTGTTTTTCCCCCAAACAATCAAGAGAGATTAATTCTACATAATTATCACTCCCTGTAGTTAAACCAATCAACTGGCAATTAACCCCTTTTTCATACATATTCAAAATAATATCTTCCATTCCTTGCTGGTATGCCTTAGTTTCTACTCTTTCTATATATTTATTATATTCTTTTACGCCTATATAAACTGTTATTAAAGTTAATAAAATAATTAAAACAACAATCAACCAAAAAGATTTCTTTTTAAACATACTTTAAATAAATTAAAAATTATATACCACAACAATATATTTCTTTAATGCAAGAATTACTACCACCAACATTTTCTATACCTACCATAAATCTAGTAGTGGGGCACGTTAATTGCCAATTATTTTCACAACTTGCAGTTGTAGTAACCCAAGCACAGTAACTCCACTCATTATTAAAAGCATAAATGCCACCATTACTAATAATAATATCATCAACAACTTTAACATTACCCGCAACTTCTAGTTTTTCACCTGGACTAGTTGTACCAATCCCAACATTACCTCCATCAAACCATGAAGTTCCTGTGGAAAGTTTCACATAATCAGTGCTTACATTACCTATGTAATATTCATTAGGTGTCCATCTATGCTTTATTCCACCACCCCAAATATATTGTAAAGTATTATCTACATATCTAAACTCACCATCATAGGTGCTTCCAGAAGTATCATGAAAATTTACTTCAGGATTGTTTGTAGTAATTTCTATATTTCCACCATAAACTTCTAACTTATTGCCTGGACTACTTGTTCCAATACCAACATTACCACTATTATAATAAATAGATGAACCATTTTCTGACCACTGACCACCAGAAGGCATATCTGTAAATCGATAATCTGACCCATCATAATACATTATTTCACCATTAGTCGGTGTGCCCATCACGTTTATACCATCAATTTGACCAGCGTTCCAATATGGATAACTTGACAAAGAAGATATTGATATTTTCTCAGGAGAGCCGGTCGAATAAACCATAGGTATATACCATGAACTTGCACTTCCCGTTAAACCGCTCGTACCTAAACTATATATATCTAAATCTACTGTCACTGCCCCGCTTGTTCCTCCACCACTCAAACCTGCTCCAGCTGTAACACTTGTAATATCTCCAGTAGCGTTTAATGTCTCACCTGAACATGATAAATTATCACCAGCTACATCACTACAATCAAAACTGAAGTTAAGGCCATCAGCTCCATCAAAGTTTACATTAACACCGGTGCTAGAGTTAAAATCTACATTTTCATATTCTGATATTCTATCTTCATAGGTGCCGTTATTATATAAATCCCAACCACCATAAGTGTTTATAGCATCACAACTACCATCACCATTTAAGAAATAACCATTACTACATATAGTTGCGGCATTGGTGTTGGTGTCAGTAGCGTTTAATGTCTCACCTGAACATGATAAATTATTACCAGCTACATCACT
>CAYYPI010000022.1:0-6696 GCA_964473565.1 uncultured Gammaproteobacteria bacterium | reverse complement strand
GGCTCTACTAAAATAGAGTACGATGGTAAAAACTTCTTCTATAATGATTATCGTATTTTTAAGGATTCAGAAGGTAACTTTAATTTCCTTGACTCTAAAGGACAAGGTGCTAAGTATGAAGGCGGATTTGAGACTTATACTAAAGTCAATGGTCAAAATATGGAAACTAAAGATTTTATCAATAACCTTGTTTACGGTGGTGCAGAGGTAATGCTTGACTCTCCAGATGTAGAAGTTGGACTGTCTGCTATGGGAGGCTTTATTGAAATGAATACTGGTAATGTTGAAAGCAAAATAACTGAAGAAACTCTAGCTGAATATAGAACTGATATTAATGAGACCTCACAAAGAATAGCTGATAAAGCAGAAAGTTTCGTTAGTTTAATTGAAGGAGGTAATGCTGAAGGTTTAATTGATGAAGGTCTTAAGCTTAAAACTGAAATATTTTCAGAAGTTGGAGATTTAGTTGGTAGAGTTGGAGAAAAAGGTGAAATTGAAATGGAAGATTGGCAAGTTAGCGCCGACTTCAAGGCTTTGGCTGAAAATTTTAAGTTAATAGGTAAACCAGATGTTGCTAGCAGTGTTTATAAGCTCGATGTTTTCTTTAGTGCTTTAGGAAATGATTTAGGTAAAATTACTATTGATAAAAACTTTGTTGATGGTTATAAAGAAAGTGATAATAAAGCTGACTTTGTTTGTGAAAATGTTTGGGGTAAGAATGTTGATGAATTAAAACAAGACTTTGTAGGTCGTGCAGGAGCTGAATTAGGTGCTCAATTCTTAGAACAACCAACAGAGAAAATTATGAGTATTATTAATGCTACCAATAATGGTTCTGTAGAAGGTATGACTATATCTGAAGATGAGGTTCAGATGTATTATAATTTTTCAAAGAAACTTAATCCAGAGGGAACTAACTTTATAGTTTATGCTAATGCTAATATAAGCGAGCAAAGCCAAGACAAAGAAGCCTATGTAAACGTTTTTGACACTGAAGGAAAGGAACACATAAATGCTGGAGCAGAGTACAAAGATTATGGTGGCATTGGTATGATAGCAACCAAAGTTTTATTAAATAACAATGAAGGAGGTACTGTCTTAAAAGCTTTAGGTGGTGTTAATGTAGAGTTTATGAAACTTCAAGATATGAGCTTAGGTTTTGGTGATGGTATGGGAAATAATTATAAGATTGTTGATGGTGAGAACTTCTTTAAAATGGCAGACGCTTTAGCTGGTGATAGCAAGGATTTAGATTTAGTTAAAAGAGCTATTGATAATAAATGGGTAATGCCAGTTCCACAAGCTGAAATTGGTTTAGATGTTAAGCATGACATAATTGGTGATAAAGGTGGTAAAACTACTTTAGAAGGTTCTGCAATGGCTGCTACCAACTACTTAAACACTTCCTTGAACCTATCCTTAAGGGCTGAAAGAGACTTAAGCGATGTAACAGGTATGCCTTTAACAGTTGGCGGTAAAATAGATACTAATAAAATGCTAAATGGTGCTAGACATGCAAATGCTAGCGGTGAAGTTTATTTAAGATGGGATATTGGCAAAAATATTGGTAGATATATAGGTAAATAAATATAATAATATTAAAATATATTTCTATGCCGTCTTTAGTGAGAGCTTCGGTGAGCTTAACTTGAGCAGTGAAACTATCTAATTCAAGATCCCGGAATGTATATAATATATTCCAATTTAGTTCATCAAAGTCATTTTGTTCTCTAACAATATTATTTGCTTTATATTTAATTTTTTATTATTGACATAAACTATTATTTATTGGTATAATTTTTTGAAATATGATTGTTCTTTAACAAATAAAATGAATAATATAAACTTTAATATATCTTAAAATGGAAAGAGTAAAGAGTTTTTGGTTATCTCCTTCTTATAAATGTAATAATAAGTGTAGGTGGTGTTACGCCTGGAACGAGTTATTATTATCAAAAGAAGCGAAATTAGAAGACCTAAAGGTTTTCATTGATAAGATGGTTAAAGCTGGTGCTAAAACTTGTGTTTTAGTTGGCGGAGAACCAAGTATCTATCCTAATATTATGGAACTTATCTCTTATGCTACTAGCAAAGGTTTAAGTGTACGTATGATGTCTAATGGTCGCAAGCTTTCTTCTTATGATTTTGTTTTAAAATTAAAAGAAGCTGGACTAGAGTATTGCTCAATTTCTATTGAAGGGCCAGAAGAAATACACGACAGGACTACTAGAATCCCTGGATCTTTTAATCAAGCTCTCCAGGCAATTCAAAACTGCCAAAAAGCAGATATTCCGGTAAACAGTATAACTACTGTTAGTACTATTAATATAAATTATTTAGATAATTTATTATTAGCGCTTAAAGAAATTAATACGCGTCGAGCAGTATTTAATATGTGTTCATCTCAGCCCGATAATATTGAAGATGAAGAAAAGGTTATTATTAGTTTTGAGCAATATGCTCGCGTGGTAGAACGTATTGGTATGGCATATAATTTTGTATGCTTTTATGCTTTAATACCACTATGCGTTTATGATCAGGACATATGGCCAGAACTTATAAAATTAAACAGATTAAAGATTGCTTGTAGCTTGTTGACGGATTCTGTCTCCATTGATCCTGAAGGTTTTTTATTACCATGTAATCATATGCCAGATTTAAATTATGGTAATATAAATGATGAAGGCGCAATTGAGAGTTTATTTAAACAAAAGAAGGAAGAAAAGAAATTTTTATCCACTCATGCGCCTAGTATTAAGTGTGTTGATTGTACTTTATGGAATAAGTGTCATGGTGGGTGTAATTTAATTTGGTTTTCACGTAATGCTCAGGAAAGCATTCCAGGTATTAAACTAAAAAAAGAGAAAGGAGGTTAAAAATGAAGACTGTAATTTTAGGTCACGCTAAACGAGAGTATTTCTCTGTGTCGTCTGTTGCATTAAATTCACAGGGCATTGAGGCAAATATGAATTTAGCTTGTGATTGTGATGGTGATTGCGGACAAGGAGATTGCGATTGCCCAAGTGATTGTGATGACTATTAAATGATTAAAACCCTCAGTATAAATTATTGGGGGTTTTTTATTTTAACTATTTAAAATTAACAACATGAGAGAAGGGAGGGGTTAATATTGACAGGTTAATATTCACCTGCTATAATATAAATATGATTAATATTTCTAAAGAGGCACAAAAAGTATTAGAAACGATTGAAAGGTATGGTCCTATACGATCTAGTGAACTTGTAAAAATACTTGGCGTCTCTACAAAAACAATATATAAGCATTTATCAATTTTACTTGATGAAGAGCTGATAAAAAAAGCTGGAACAACTCCAAAAGTTTTTTATTCCATCAATGTATCAGTGCTTAGGGATTCTCTTCCTTTATACAATTATAATGATAATAATATAATTGAAGATAGCTATATTTATGTCTCAGCTAGTGGAGAAATACTTAGGGGACTTGCTGGTTTTTATACTTGGTGTTTAAAAAATAATCTTGATTTTAAAAAAGAAAGTAAATTATATATATCTCAACTAGAATCAATGCAGAAACAAAAAAAGAGTGATTTGTATTCTGCAAAAAAGATTATCCTTTCTGGAAAAAAGAATATGTATTTAGATGATATCTTTTTTAGTGATTTCTATACTTTTAGCCATTTTGGTAAAACAAAATTAGGGCAACTAGTTTATTTAGGAAAATCAGCACAAGACAAAAAATTAATTATGGAAGTTTCTAAATTAGTACGTCCAGCCATACTCAGACTGATTGAGAAATATAATATTAAGATGATATGTTTTGTTCCACCAACAATAGACAGGAAAGTACAATTTATGAATATGTTAAAAAAATGGCTGAAACTGGATTTAGTAGAGATTAGGGCTCTTAAAATACCAGATGCTAAAGTAGCTCAAAAGACATTAAGGAAATTAGAGGACAGGATAGAAAATGCACAAGTAACTATAGCTGTAAGTCCTAGTCAAGATATAAGCTCTAATGTTTTAATAATCGATGATGCTACTGGCTCTGGGGCAACATTAAACGAAACTGCTAGGAAGATAAAACATATAGCTAAGAAAGATATAAAAGTTATTGGATACTCAGTTGTAGGTAGTTACAAAGGTTTTGATGTGATTAGTGAAGTATAGATAGTAGTTACTATTGCTATAAAAATTGTTCATTTATAATAATTAATAAATTAGATTTAACAATAAATATATGAATAAAAAAATATTCACAATTATAACAATTTTAGTGATTATAGTTTTGGCTTGGCTTTTATTCTTTAGAGAAAATGGAGCAGAAGATATTAATGAACCAATTCAAACTATAAATGAAGAAGATTATCAAAATGAAGAGCCTTTAGATGAAGAGGCTGAAACTGATATGCCAGTACTAAGTGTGGTGGCTAATAATTTAGAAACACCTTGGTCAATAGTTAAATTACCAAATGGTAGTTTTCTCTTAACTGAAAGAGAAGGTCAAATTAGATTAATTGAAGCAAATGGTAATTCTGAGGTAATTGAAGTAATCGATGAAGCTAGGGAAAGCGGTGAAGGTGGTCTGCTAGGTATGACCTTGCATCCACAGTTTGAAGATAATAATTTAATTTATCTTTATTATACTTATCAGAATGAAGAAGCGGAAACAATAAATAAAGTTATTAGAGCTAATTATGTAGATAATAGTTTTACTGAGATAGAGACAATTATTGATAATATTCCTGGAGCACTTTATCACAATGGTGGAAGAATTAAGTTTGGTCCTGATAATAATTTGTATATTACAACTGGTGACGCACAAACACCAGCTGAGGCTCAAGACACTGAGTTTTTAGGAGGAAAGATATTAAGACTGAATGAAAATGGCGATATAGTAACTGACAATCCTTTTGACAATGAAGTGTATTCATATGGTCATAGAAATCCTCAAGGTATTACTTGGGACAATGAAGGTAATTTATGGGCTACAGAGCATGGTCGCTCAGCCACTGATGAACTTAATTTAATTAGAAAGGGTGCTAACTATGGTTGGCCAATTATTGTTGGCAGTGAAGAAAGAGAAGGCATGAAAACACCTATTATTCATTCTGGAGTTAATGAAACCTGGGCACCATCAGGAGCTGCTTATTATAATAATAATATTTTCTTTGTAGGACTAAGAGGTAATACTTTATATCAAGCTAACATTGAAGATATAGATAACATTAATATCATTAAGCACTTTGAAAATGAGTTTGGAAGACTAAGAGATGTAATAGTTACAGATAATGGTATTTTGTATTTTATCTCTAACAATACTGATGGCAGGGGAGATCCAGCTGAGAATGATGATAAGTTGTATAGGTTAGATTTAAAGAGGTTTTTAAGTGAAGAATAGTTTTTATAGTTAAAACTGAAATAAAAAAAAGGCTATCAATTTTGATAGCCTTTGTTGTTTTGTGATAGCTTTTTAAGCCTTCTTTGTTTTTTTCTTGCCTCCTTTTTTCTGACTTACTTTCAGAGACAAACTTAGTTCTTCCGGTTTTTCGATAAAGTTAATATCAATATTACTTCCTTTAATGTTTAAAGCTTTGATAACTTCAACGAGATCGCCTAAGTTGCTTTTGGCGGTGTTTTTGGTTTCTGCATCTTCTGTTGCGACTTTTTCTTTGATTACAAAAATTGGTTCTCCTTTTTCGTCTTCTTGCATTTCAATTTTTCCTTCTTCTTCACTTTCTTGGTAGTTAATATACCAACCAGTAGGTAGGTAGGAAAATTCACCATTACTGAATCCGTTTGAACAAGCGTTGCGCAAATACAGTACGCGACGATTACCATCTCTGTCTTCAATAACAGCCTCTGAAATTCTCTCACCAGCAGGAATGTCTACTGTTCTAAGTTTAGAATCACCAAATTGCATTTCAACAGCCAGCTTTTTCTTGTTACCACTGTTTTCCAGGGTTCCTGTTCTAAAGCTAACAATACGGTCTCCTGGTTTCAGGTAATTACTGAATACGAATGATAGAGTTTGTTCTCTAGTCATTACATCAATATCTCCACCAACCGGTTTGTAGTTATCCGGGTTTCTTAGAGATCTATAATGACCAATTGCTGCATAAAGTAATATAGCAATAATCAAGATGATAAGAGTAATCCACCACCAAGGAGAAAAACTTACAGGTTCTTCTTCTTCAATAACTTCTTCCGGCGTGTTAATTACAACCTGCATTGTGTCAGCAGGTATCGTTTCGATTTCACCAGCTAGGTATTTTTCACTTAGCACCCAGAATGAATCATGTTGACCTTCGCTTGGTTCATCAGCGATCCAAGCTTCAATTCCGTTGCCGGTACGGCTAGGGAATAAAACAGTGTCACCGACATAAATTAAGTTTGGATCATCAAATCTTCCTTCGTTAAGTTCCAGTGCTTTACGATAGATTTTCACGATCTCATCAGAATTTTGACTTTGGCCGACAGCGGCTCCAAAAAGAATAGCGGCAAGTACGATAATTACTTGCAAGGCAGTTTTTGTACTTTTGTTCATTTTTTATTAAATTTTAAAGTTCACATTATTGGTGTAAACCCTACACCTGGGATAAAAACTTCTTTAGTTTCTATAATTATAGTATAACATATATTTATATATATGTCAATAGATTAAGGTAATGTGCACACACATATGGCGGTTTTTCAAGAAATATGAGAAACTTACCT
>CAYYPI010000021.1:0-8918 GCA_964473565.1 uncultured Gammaproteobacteria bacterium | reverse complement strand
TATTATATGAGATCTAAACCCTAAATGTAACCCCAATTGCTGCAATTGTAACAATACTTGTCAATAGATAGAGAGCTTATCCCTTGACTTTATTTTTCAACTATGTTATATTTATATATTAAATTAATAGATCTTTAAAACAAAAAAACAGGAGGAATTATGAAATATCAAGTAATGCTATTGATGATTTTTTGCACTACCAGTGTAATGAGCCAAGAAATTAACCCACTTTTAATTAGTGGTGTGGGACAAATGTACAATAATGATTATGACCGCGGTCATTATTATTATGGGTACTTTGATTATAAGCCTATTCAGAATAGGATAGGAACTACTGCTCTGGGTGTATACGCTAAGTATAATTATTGGAATGGAATCTATGGTGGTTCCAGTATGGAAAAGATAAACAGCTTTGGAGGCGGTTTATCCTTTGGCTTTATTCCTAGTTACTGGTTAAATTATGATGTATACAACAACATCAGCCTTGGCTACAGAGAATCTAAACATGTGACCTGGAATAGAACAGATGAATTCCCAGAGTTTAAAAAAAACTTCCTTGATATGACTATGTATAGTCATGTTATGGATGAGTACTCTGTCTTCTTTTTTCGGCACAAACTGTTTGTTGATATAAGTTATAATGTTGATTCAAATTTAGTGAAAGAATACTTTCGAGTTAAATTTGAAGAAAGCGTCTACAACTTTTACCTAAACCAAAAGCTTAACCTAGCGCCCAAAGTTATTCTTGGTTACACAAACAGCAAATGGAACAATTTCTATGAAATTGGACTAGGTATTGATTTGTTTAGCAAGTGGTTTGTTAACATTGTAGACTTGTCTGTTATTTACAGACATGATCCTGGTGTTAACAAAAACAGCTACATTGAATGTAGCGCAGGAGTTGATATTTTTAATTTATTCAATAATTAAAAATCTACTTCAAAAAAATAACCCCGTCTAAAAAAGGATGGGGTTTTTTATATAAAAAACTCACAAATTAATGTGAGAAAAAAATATTAGTATTTTTTTGTATTTAAGCTAAAGCCTTTTTATATATAGCAATTATATCTTTACTTACATTAGACCAATTAAAATATTTTTCAACTCTTTCTTTACCTTTACTAGCGCAAGTTAAAGCTAAATCTGGATTATTAATTAATTCCTCAAGTTTTACCTTTAAGTTATCTACACTTTTATTCTCAAATAAAATATTTGTATCACCAAGCACTTCAGCGTTAGCGGGTATATTAGATGCTATAACAGGTAGCTTGTAACTTAATGCTTCAAGCAAGCTAATTGATAAACCTTCCTCTTCTGAGGGTTGCACGAAAACATAAGGATTAGAAAATAACTCTTGCAATGTTTCTCCGTTTTGTAGGCCAGTAAAAATTATATTTTTATTATCCTTAGCTAAATTATGTAAATATTTTACATAATCATTGGTATGAAAACTTGAACCAACAATTACTAGCTTTTTATCAGTATTTAATTTCTTGTAAGCTTCAATTAAATAATGTATTCCTTTATGTTTAACTAATCTAGAAATACTAACAATATAATTATTTTTATCTAAACCCCATTTTTCTTTAATTATATTAGCAGGTACTATTTTAGCGCTTTCTACAGCGTTAGGTGCGTAAGTAACATTTTTACCATACTTTTTATAACTATAGGCTCGTAAACTTTTTGAAACTGCAATTACTTCATCTGCATATTTATGCCCAATTTTTTCACCAAGCTTTAGCATATATCTAGCTATTTTATTCCATTTTTGATGATAATAATCTTGGCAATGAAAAGTAAAGACAAGTTTAGTTTTAGGTTTAATTAACTTAACTAACCAGCTTAAAAGGGCAGGGCCAATAGAATGTATATGAATAATATCAACTTTTTGAGTACTTAAATGTATAATTGATAAAAAGGTATGCACAATAGCATCTAAATGTTTACTGCCAATAGTTGGTAAGTTAATAATTTGTACTCCTTTATAATTCTTTAATTTTTCAGGTCTATAATTTATTCTATTATATACTAAAACTTCTTCACCAGCTTTAACTAAATAAACTGCTAAATTTTCAACATGTTTTTCAACTCCTCCACCTTTAGAAGGAATACCTTTTTGTCCTATTATTGCTATTCTCATATATTTAATCTATCTTCTATTAATGATTCATTATATGATATATTTAACTTTTTGTCAAGAGGGAAATAAAAAAGCCTTGGTTTTTTCCAAGACTTTATTTTTTTTATTTAGGAATTTGGGCGCTTTTTTCGCCGTCAACCCCTACAATCTGCCAAACAAAGCAATTCTCATCTGCTTTGTAAAAATCAGATCCACTCATGTTAGTGTAAACACCAGGCTCATAATAATCAGGCTCAACTCTAAGGCGATAGGTTTGGTTTTCATTAAGCGCGACACTAAATTTAATATACCCAGTACCTCCTGCCCATTCACAGTTTAGTTGATTTGACCAAGAATCATCTTTGTACACTTTAAAGCGTACCTTAGGGGAATCAATTGTAGTTGCATAATCAGCAATATTCACAAATACATTAACTCGATTTTGAGCTTCATCAACTTCAAACCTGATTTCAGGGTCATCTCCATCATCTCCTGAGTCACCTAAAAGTTCAACGTAAAAGTCCTCTTCCTCCACTAATTCACCATTAAGAAATCCTATCCTCGGATGTTCATACTCAGCTGAATAAAATCTAGATTCGTCCATAACAGCCCAGATAAATTCATTCTTGTCATTGAAACCTCCATAGGCCTGAGAATAGACTTCATTATAGGTTACAAGCTCCCAATAGACTCTATCATCTTCAGTGCTTGAAGTAAGTTCAATTACCTCCCAATCACTACCGGGATTCGAGCCTTGATATCCAAATGGTCCGGTTTCCGGTACTGGTGGGTTAGGAACATATCCCTTTGCTCCACTAATAACATACTTGATTTTACCTTCGCTGTTTGGTGGGTCAGCAGAATAAAGACTAAATACAGCCCCTTTAACAATATCACCAACAATTACAACAATCTCACTTTTATAAGTATAACTACCATCTGTGACTGTTACACTTACATCATATACACCTTCTTCAGTGTACATATGATCGATTTGCTGGCCATTGGCGAAATTACCATCACCTAGGTCCCAATGCCATTCAGTAGGATTACCATTATAGGTAATGGCCTTAAAAACTACCTGGATATCAGCCTTTACATTAACTGTATCCATACCAGTAAGTTCACCCTGGCCACTTTTAAGACTAATCTCAGTGTACAAAGGCTTTGTTTTTTCCTCATCCTGGAATTCATATTCCTCGCAAGAAGAAAACAGCATTACAACAATAAATAAAAACACTAACTTTTTCATAATACGCTTTTTTTTGATTATTAAATTGTAAAAAACATTTCTTATCATTCTACTAAAGTTTTAGATATTTGTCAACCTATATAACGTAAATAACAAAAAAAAGAGTTTAATTTAAAACTCTTTTTTTTATACAATAAAACTAATTTTTTAACTCTAAATCCAACGCTTTTTGAAAAAATATAATAAAATAGCCAGGGAACTAGCAGACATTAATATAATTACCAACCAAAAACCATTTTCAATACCAATAAAAGGCATACCATTAGTGAAGTTCATACCAAAAATAGATGCTAATAAGTTTAAAGGTAAAACAACAACTGAAAATATAGTAAGTATTTTCATGATGTTAGTAATTCTAAAATTCATCATTGATTCATTGGTGGTATATAAAGCATCAATATGTTCTTTTTGATTATCTGTTATCTCCCAAATTCTTTTAGAGTGATCAACTAATTCAGTATAATATTTTTTTAATTCATTTCTAGGTACAATACTGCTTTTCATAGACATTAATCTCTTTAATATATTCTTATGACTTTGAATAATTTTGCGAATATTTAAAATATTTCTCTTTAAGCTAAGTATCTCTGAATTTAATTTTTGTGCTAATTCAGAAAAAATCTTTTGATCAACTTTTTCTATTTCAACACTATTAGCATCTAACAGTCTATAGTTTTCTCTCATTAATTTCTTTAGTATTTCATATAATACTATAGCTGAAGACTCTAACTGATATGAAAGCATTGAATTTCCATCTTTTTTGCAAGAATTAAAAAAATCATCTAATACTTTAATGTTTTTATTATGTAGAGTAACTATATAACCATGACCAACAAAAAAATCTATTTCACCAGCTCTTATTTGTTTAACACTATTATTCTCATAAGTAGGGAAGTGTAAAATTACAAAAAGATAATCTCTACTTACTTCAGTAATAGGACGTTGAGAGGTTACTTTAGCAGTGGAAGCTTGTAGGTGGGCCAAATCAAAATTAAAGTTCTTTCTTAAATACTCAAGCTCTTTTCTGCCTGCATTTACAATATTATACCAAGACACCTTTTTTGATTCATCTTTGGGATTATTAATAATAATCTTCTCAATTTTATTGCTTATTTTTTGGTATTTAGACATAATATAATTAAATTATTTCTATATGCATATTATAGCACAGACTTTATACTAAAAAAAGAAAGTGTTATACTAAAAGATATGATTAAAATTTTAGGAGTAAAAATAGACAATATTGATAAAAAAAGAGCAAAAGAAAAAATTGCTACTTGTTTTAATACTAACACTACCTGCTTTATTACCACCCCTAACCCAGAGATTATCCTAGAAGCACAAGAAAATGAAGAATTTTTATATATTTTAAATAAAGCCGATATTTCTTTAGCTGATGGTTTTGGTTTAAAAATAGCAGCTAGATTAATGTGGAAAAAAATAGAACGCTATACAGGAGCTGATTTAAGTCTTGATCTCTTAGGCTTAGCAAAAAAAGAAAAGAAAAAAGTTTTAATTTTAAACTGGACAAAAAGTTTGTCCACCAAAGAGGAAATTGAAAAAGCTATTAAATTAAAATACCCAAATTTAGAATTTTTAGTTTTAAATACAGAAAGAGAGACTAATAAAAATTTGGATTGGGAAAAAATTAATGATTTTCAAGCTGAGATTCTATTAATTAATTTTGGCGCCTATTATCAAGAAAGATTTATTTATCTTAATAAGCATAAATTTAAAAATCTAAAAATAGCAGTTGGTATTGGAGGCGCGCTTGATTTCTTGACTGAGAAAATTAAAAGAGCTCCTAGAGCTATAAGAAAACTTGGCATAGAATGGTTGTGGAGACTTTATCAAGAACCTAAAAAAAGATCTAAACGTATATTTAGAGCGGTCTTTGTTTTTAGCTTTAAGCTCTTTAAATGGAAATTTATTCATCCCTTTAAATATAGAAAAAACGTAGTTTGCTTCTTATATAAAAAAACAGAAGCTGGTGATAATAAAATATTAATTGTTGAGAGAAAAGATGATAAAAATCATTGGCAACTACCACAAGGAGGCACAGATGGTGAGAACTT
This sequence comes from uncultured Gammaproteobacteria bacterium, assembly GCA_964473565.1. Classification (GTDB taxonomy): domain Bacteria; phylum Patescibacteriota; class Patescibacteriia; order Patescibacteriales; family UBA12465; genus JAIPJO01. Next base: position 3,469 of record CAYYPI010000021.1, on the reverse strand, counting down.
AGAAAAAGCTGCTAGCAGAGAAATGGAAGAAGAGTTGAATTTAAAGCCTGAACTTCATAAAAGAGTGGCTATATATAAAAATCTTCATAAATACACTGTTCATAATTTACCTAAAAAATTAACTAGAAAAATTAAAGCAATGTCAGGATATAAAGGACAGAAGCAAAATTTAGTTATTTTTAGATTTTTAGGAAATGATGAAGATATAAGAATTAATTATTTTGATCATAGAAATTGGCAATGGATTAATGAAGATAAACTAATCGCTAAAGTGCACAAACACAGAAAACTAGCTACTAAAATTTTCTTAGATAAATTTAAAGACACAATTAAAAAAGAATAATAAACTTGGCAGGAACAAATACTTTGATATAATAAATCTAGACAAATAATACTTAAAAATATGAAAGAAATAAGATTACGCTTTGCTCCATCACCAACTGGCTCACTACATATAGGCGGACTAAGAACGGCTTTATTTTCCTATGTTATAGCTAAGAGTCAAAATGGTAAATTGATTCTAAGAATAGAAGACACTGATCAGGCCAGGGAAGTTGAAGGTGCTAAGAAACACTTAATAGATATACTAACTTGGTCAGGTGTGTATTTTGACGAGGGTCCTCATAAGGTTGGCAACTATGGGCCATACATTCAAAGTGAGAGAAAAGATATATATAAAAAATACGCTGACAGGATATTGGAATCAGGACATGCTTATCATTGTTTTTGTAGCAGTGAAAGATTGGCTGAAATGAGAAAAAAACAACAAGAAAATAAAGAAGCTCCTAGATATGACAGGCATTGTAGAGATTTGAGTAAGGAAGAGGTGCAAGAAAAAATAGCTAATAATCAAAGCTATGTAATTAGGCAAAAAATGCCTCTTGAAGGGGAAGTGAAGGTAAAAGATGAACTTAGAGGAGAAATATGCTTTAAAGCTAGTGATCTTGACGATCAAGTGCTTATTAAATCTGACCAAATGCCTACTTATCAATTTGCTTCTGTAGTAGATGATCACTTAATGGAGATTAGTCATGTCAGTAGAGGGGAAGAGTGGATACCAAGTTTTCCTAAAAATGTTTTGCTCTACCAAGCCTTTAATTGGGAAGTACCAAAATTTATTCATTTGCCATTAATTTTAAACAAGGAAGGTGGAAAATTAAGTAAAAGACAAAATGATGTGGCTGTTGAAGATTATAAAGATCAGGGTTATTTACCAGCAGCATTATTAAATTTTTCTATACTTCTTGGTTGGCATCCTAAAGGTGATAATGAAATCATGAGCTTGGAGGAAATTATAGAAGCCTTTAAAATTGAAGACATGCAGATTTCACCGGCTGTATTTGATAGGGAGAAATTAGATTATTTTAATGCTTATTACCTAAGACAACTAAGCCCTGAATCATTACTTGAAAAAGCTAAGCCTCATCTAAAAGATTATCACTTAAAAGATGACTCTTATTTGCAAAAAATATTATTATTAGAACAAAACAGAATAAAAAAACTAGATGAATTACCTGAATTAATTGATTTCTTTTTTCAAGACGAGCTAAATTATGAAGATGATTTATTAGTTTGGAAAAAAAGCACAAAAGAAGAAACTAAATTATACTTAAGAGAAATGTATGAGTTTTTAAATAAGATTGAGGCGGATAATTGGAGTGAAAAATATCTAGAAGAAACTATAATTAATTTCTTAAAAAATAATAACAAGAAGCTAGGTGATTACCTGTGGCCGCTGAGAGTTGCTTTAACTGGGAAAAAGAATAGCCCTGGACCTTTTGAGGTCGCTGCTATTTTAAAAAAGGAAACTAGCTTAAAAAGAATAGAAAAAGCCATAGCTATTATTCAATAAAATCAAAGATATTAACAGGAAAGACTAATTATGCTATAATATAATTAGTCTTTTATTATATAAACAATCTTTTATTATATAAGTATGTATAAACAATTTAAGATAATTATCCTCTTCTTTATAATCTTGGCTGTTGCTTCAATGTCTGGTCAGGTTTTTGCACAAAATGATTATGAAGGTACTGCAGAAATGAGACTCTTAAACAATGAACTAATTGCTAAAAAGAAGCAATTAGATGCTATTAAAGAAGAACAGGAAAAATACAACAAATTAATTGAAGAATTTCAAAGCGAACAAAGCACCTTGGAAAATCAGGTAGCTATTTTAGAGAACAGGATTAGTAAAGCCCAGCTAGATATCACAGGACTAGAACTTGAAATTGATGAACTTAATCTAGAAATTAGAAAACTAGGTTTAGATATTCAAGCTAAAGATACGAAGATTGAAAAGGAAAAGCAGCACTTAGCTAGTTTGTTAAAAATGGTTCATAAACAAAATCAAGCTTCAACTCTTGAAGTACTTTTATTAAACAACTCCTTAGCTGAATTTTTAAATCAAGTAAAATATTTAGAAGATACAAATAAAGAAATTAACTCTAGTGTGGATGATCTAAAAAAACATAAAGAGAAGCTAGAAATTAGTCGACAAAATAAAGCTAAGAAAAATGAAGAACTAGTTAGGCTGAAAAAGAATTTAGAAAGAAAAAGAGATTCTTTAAAATATGAAAGGAATAATAAAGAATATTTAATAGCGCAAACAGAAGAAAAAGAAGAAAAATACCAAGACCTTCTTTCAGAGGCAAAAAAACAACAAGAGCAAGCCTCTCAAGAAATAGTAAGTCTAGAACACACTGTTAGACAAAGATTAAAGGAACTTGAAGGTAATAAGTTGGAGGGACTAGATAGTGACTTTGCTTGGCCCGTGCCTAAAAACTACATCACTTCAACTTTTCATGATCCTAGTTATCCTTTTAGACATTTAATTGGTGAACATTCAGCTATTGATATAAGAGCAGCTCAGGGAACCACACTAAGGGCCACTTCTTCAGGTTATGTTGCTAAAGTTAAATTCGATGGAACTAGAAGTTATGGCTATATTATGATTATCCATGCTGATGGTTATTCTAGTGTTTATGGACATGTTTCTCAGGTTAATGTAGAAGCGGATGATTTTGTATTCCAAGGACAAGTAATTGGAAAAACTGGAGGTATGCCAGGCACTGCTGGTTCAGGTTATTTTTCAACAGGACCTCACTTACATTTTGAAATTAGAAAAGAAGGTATCCCAGTTAATCCTTTAGATTACCTTCCTTAATTAGATACTAAAAATATAGAGAATATAAGAAAACCACTGATTAAATAACAGTGGTTTTTTATAAAAAAAGACACCAACTATATATAAGAATTTTTCATTAAATTAATTATTAATGAATAAACTTATTCGTAATTTTTACGAAAAATATAGCTGGTGTCACCATCACCAATAGAAAGGTAAGTAAATTCAAATGAACAAAAACTACTTGATTAATAATATTATATAATATAATTAATAAAAAAACAAATATTGTACTGTTGCAGAGTTAAAGTTACACTTTGTGGATAATTAATATTTGTTAAT
>CAYYPI010000020.1:0-14974 GCA_964473565.1 uncultured Gammaproteobacteria bacterium | reverse complement strand
CATTAACAAATATTAATTATCCACAAAGTGTAACTTTAACTCTGCAACAGTACAAAAATTGACTATAATTAAATATTATTGTACAATATACTATTAATATTATTGTTAAATATTTATCAGATGTACAGAGATTGTAAGATGAATATTAAAAATTCTACAAAAAAAGTTGTTTTTGAATTGACTACTGCTTGTAATTTAAATTGTAAACATTGTTTTTATCAAAATAATGAAGAATTTAATTCAAGTCATTTTTTAAAAAAACAACAAGCTTTTATTTTAATTGATAAATTCAAGAAAAATGGAATAAATAAGTTGGTTCTAACTGGTGGTGAGCCTACAATTCACCCAGATTTTGTTGAAATTGCTAAATACGCTAAATATAGAATAAAAAAAGTTACACTTTGTACTAATGGAGTAATAAAAAATAAGAATTTAATAGAGAATATTATTAATTTAAATTTTGATACTTATACAGTTAGTATAGATTCTCATTTATCAAATATTCATAATTCTTTTCGTGGTAAAGAGGGCGCTTTAAGAGAAGTTTTAACTTTTACTGAATTATTAAAAAAAAATAATAGAAATCTATCTATTCATATTACTTTACATCAAAACAATATTAATCACATTGAAAAAACAATTAATTTTTGTAGAAAATTTAATTGTGAAATAGTGGTTAGCTCTATTTATTATGAAAAAGTTGCTATAAATGATAAAATTAAAGAAGATTATCAAGAAAAAATAAAAGATTTTAAAAATAAATATATAAATGATAAAAAAGTTATTTTAGTTGGTTTCAATAAGTATTGTAATGCAAAAAATTGCCTTGATCAAAAGCAAGTTTATACTGTTAATAGTTATGGTCAGTTAGTGGGATGTTATTGGAAAAAAGGTGGTGGTAAAGTGATTAAAAAATATTAAAAAAATATTATGAAAATCTCCGATAAATATACTTTTTATGATAAAAAAGATATAGAAATTGTTACTGAGATAATTAAAAGTAAAAAATTATCTGGTACTAGTAATTTTGTTTTAGAATATGAACAAAAATTAGCTTCTTTTTTTGAATCTAAGCATGCTGTTGCTGTTTCGTCAGGTACAGCAGCTATACAAGTTGCTTTATATGCTTTAGGTGTTAAAGCTGGAGACGAAGTGATTATATCTTCCGCTTGTCCATTAATGTCAGTTGTTCCAATCATGGAACTAAAGGTAAAACCAGTTTTCTGTGATACTAATGAAAATGATTTTGGTTTAAATTTAAATGATTTAAAAAAGCTTATATCACCAAAAGTTAAAGCTGTAATTGAAGTTCCTATGTGGGGTTATCCAACGAATGTAATAGATTTAAATAAATATTTGAAAAGAAATAATATTCCTTTATTACTTGATTTAGCACAAGCTCATGGTACCCAAATTAATAATAAACATCTATCTAATTATGGTGATATATCTTGTTTTAGTACCCATGATAGAAAAATATTAGCAACAGGTGAAGGAGGTTTTTGTTTAACAGATAAAAAAAATCTTTATAATAAAATGCAAAGTTATATTAAATTTGGAGGTATGAATGGTATTGAATATGGTTTAAATTTTAAATTAGCTGCATTACAAGCTGGTGTAGGGATTAATAGAATAAACTTTATATCTAAACAATTAAAAAAAAGATCAGAAAATGCTCATTATTTGTTAAATAAAATAAATAATGAAAAAATTAGTGAGTTCAAAATAATTAAAAAGGGTTTACCAAATTACTATACCCTTATACTTACTACTAATAATTATAATGCTAAGCATTTTATGGATTATTTAGATAGGTACGGAATACCTTCTGATATAAAAAGATATAATTTTAAAGTTTTATATAAATATCCTTTATTTAAAAAATATTTAAGAAAATGCAAAAACTCTGAAAAATTATCACAAAACATTACCACTATACCAGTGCATCCTGGTATTAAAAAAAAGGAGCTTAACTATATGGCAAATATTATTAATAATTATAATATAAATGAATAATAATGTTTTAAAACATTTTACAGCATCAGCGCTTATAGTAGAGAACAATAAGGTGTTGTTGGTGTATCACAAAAAATTAGATGTGTGGTTGTATCCTGGTGGGCATATTGAAGAAAATGAGAATCCGGATGAAACGTTACTTAGAGAGGTTAAAGAAGAAACAGGATTAGATATAGAAGTGATTAGTGATAAAGATGAATTACTCTCTGATACTAATAATGATGTAACTTCATTGCATTTACCCTATGCCTTTTTATGTGAGCTAGTGGGTGATCATTATCACAATGACCTTATTTATTTGTGTAAAATTAAAGGAAAAAGTAAGCTTAAATTTAATAAGAATGAATCTAGTGATATTGGTTTTTTTGAATATGAAGAAATAAAAAATATGAAATTATTTGATAATTTTAGAGTTTTATTAAGAAAAGTATTAAATAAAAGAAATGGAGGTAAATAATGAAAATACTAGTTTTAACAGGCGGTACTTTAGGAGGTAAAACAACGATCATTAAAAATTTAAAAGGAATATTTAAAGAAAAAATTATTGTTGTACCAGAGGTCTCTAGTTTGCTGTTTGCAAATGAATTTAAAAGACCTAAAAAATGGACTTTGCAGTGGCATTATTCATTGCAAGAAGCTATACTTTCTAGACAGAAAAAACTTGAGGATGAAGCTAAGATTCAAGCTAGAGAGGAGGATGTTAAATTAATTATTTGCGATAGAGGCATGCTTGATCCTGCGGCATATTTAGAGGGCGGTTTATCTGAGCTGATTAAGCAGTTTGGTGTAAACGAAAAACAAGCTTTAATGAGGTATAATCAAGTGATTCATTTAGTTAGTCTTTCAGTCTTGAATCCAAGCTTATATAATCATTTTGTATCCACTAATCCCTACAGAGTTGAAACGCTTAGTGAAGCCCAAAAACAGGAACATGGAACGTTAGATGCTTGGAAAAATCATCATAATAGGATAATTTTTTCTAACAACATCAAAGATAATATGAAAAAAGTTTTGGAAATTGTGCAATCATCTTTAATGTTGGGAAATTTAAAAACTTATGAGCGTCATAAAAAAAGAGTTTAATTTTTTTATAGCAGATATGAAAATGTCTGCTTTTTTATTTATTTAATATTTTACTATTGCTAAGATAAAAACATCATGCTACTATATAGCTTCTATTTAGATATTTTTGTTATATGGCTAAGAGAAAGTTTAAATTAAAATCAAAGTATAAACCCCTGGGGGACCAACCGCAGGCGATTTCTGCTATAGAAAAAAGTTTGTCAGCAGGTAATCAGTTTCAAACACTGCTTGGTGTAACTGGTTCAGGTAAAACCTTTACCATGGCTAATATTATCGATGGCACTGAAAGGCCGGTTTTAGTAATGGCTCCTAACAAGGCTTTAGCTGCGCAGTTATATAGGGAATATAAGAACTATTTTCCTGAAAATAGTGTTAATTATTTTGTTTCCTATTACGACTATTATCAACCAGAAGCCTATCTCCCTATCACTGATACATATATAGACAAGGAAGCTATGATTAATGAGCAGATAGATAAGTTTAGGCATCAAAGCACTTCAGCGCTTTCAAGTAGAAATGATGTGATTGTGGTGGCCTCTGTTTCCTGTATATATAATCTTGGTGTGCCAATTAATTATTTAGAATCTTCACTTAGATTAGCTATTGGGCAAGACTTGGTTAGAGGTGATTTAATTAAACAATTAATTAAAATTCAATTTGAAAGAACTACTGGTGAGCTTGAGAGAGGTAAGTTTAGAATTAGAGGGGATGTTTTTGAAATTATGCCTGCAGCAGAAGATATATATTATCGTATTGAGCTAAAAAATCAAAAGATAGAAGATATTAATGTTATCTCACCTACAACCCTTAAAATACAAGCTAACCCTAAAGAGGTTCTGATATTTCCACCTAAGCACTTTGTTTCTACAAAACCTGAAATTGAGGCGGCTGTAAAAGATATTAAAGATGAGTTAAAAGAAAGGGTTAATTATTTTAAAAAGAAAAAGCTATACTTAGAAGCGCAAAGGTTAGAGCGTAGAACTAAATATGATATGCAAATGCTTAAAACCTTAGGCTATTGTCATGGCATTGAGAACTATTCTAGACACTTAACCGGGAAGTTAGCAGGAGAAGCTCCAGATTCACTTTTAGAATATTTTCCAAGAGATAAGGATAATAAACCAGATTATTTAACTATCATTGATGAATCTCATATTGCTGTGCCTCAAGTTAGAGGAATGTATGCAGGGGATAGGAGTAGGAAAGAGACTTTGGTAAAGTTTGGTTGGAGACTGCCTTCTGCTTTAGATAATAGACCACTTAAATTCAATGAGTTTTTAGATAGAATTGATCAAGTCATATTTACCACCGCTACCCCAGGAGACTATGAATTAAAAGAGTCTAAAGTAATTGCTGAGCAAGTTATTAGACCGACAGGCCTTATTGACCCCCCTATTGATGTTAGACCAGTATTTGTTAAAGAAAAAAACTATAGCCAAATTGATGATATTATCAATGAGGTGCAAACAAACATCGCTAAAGAAGAGAGAGTCATAATTAATACCTTAACCAAAAAACAGGCGGAAGATTTAGTAGCTTATTTAGATAATCAAGATATAAAATCAAATTATTTACATTCAGATGTGAAGTTAGCAGATAGGACTGATATTTTGAAAAAATTCCGACAGGGAGACTTTAATGTGCTAGTTGGGGTAAACCTACTCAGAGAGGGCTTAGACTTGCCTGAGGTGGCTTTAGTGGCTATTTTAGACGCAGACAGAGAAGGGTTCTTGCGTAGTAGGACCTCACTTATGCAAACTATGGGTAGAGCTGCTAGAAATGTAAAAGGAAAGGTTATATTATATGCTGATAAAATTACTGACTCTATGAAATATGCTATTTTTGAAGTTGAAAGAAGAAGGAAGAAACAAAAAGCATACAACAAGAAACACAACATTGAACCAAAAACTATTATCAAAGATATTGAGGACTTTTTAGATTTTAGTGATTTTAAGAAAGATAATAAGAAAAAGAAGAAATAATATAAATAAAAAAAGAAAGAAGTATAAAAGAAACAATAAACTAACTATATGGATAATTCAATATATATAAAAGGTGCTAAAATGCACAATTTAAAAAATGTGGATTTAGAAATTCCGCATAATAAACTAACAGTAATTACTGGTGTTTCAGGGTCAGGGAAGTCATCCCTAGCTTTTGACACCTTATTTGCAGAGGGCCAAAGACAATATGTGGAGTCTTTATCACCGTATTTTAGGCAATTTTTAGGCAAAAAAAAGCCAGCCCAGGTTGATGAAATTATAGGTTTAGCTCCATCAATATCTATTGACCAAAAAGCACTTAGTCACAATCCTCGCTCCACTGTAGGTACATTAACAGATATATATGATTACATGAGGGTATTATATGCTAGATTGGGAGAGGTTTTTTGTCCGCTATGTGGAAATAGAATTGAAAAACTAAGCTTAGAAGAAATAGTTGATATTATTATCTTAAGTGCAAAAGAAAAACAAGAGTCACAAGTAGAGATAATTTCACCTATTGTTAGATCTAGAAAAGGCGAGTATTATCAAGCTTTATATGACTACTTTTCTTTAGGCTATAGTGAAGCCATTATTGATGGCAAACGCAGAAAACTAAGTGAAAAAATTAATATAGACCCTAAGAAAAAACATGACATTGATTTAGTAGTGGATATGCTAAGTATCACGGATCAATCTAGGCTTTTTGAAGCTGTTGAGAATTCTTTAGGATATAGTAAAGGCTTAGTGAAGATAGGTTATCCTAAAAGTAAAGAAACTAAACTCTTATCTTCAAATTGGACCTGCCCACATGACAACTATTCTTTTCCAGAGCTAGAGCCTAGACTCTTTTCTTTTAACAGTCCTCAAGGCGCCTGTGCTGATTGTCATGGTATAGGTAAAATTGGCTTTAGATCAGCAGTTAAGTGCCCTACCTGTGAAGGTAAAAGATTAAATAGAGAAGCTTTGTCAGTAAGGATTAGTGATAAAAACATACATGAAGTTAGTACTATGACTATTGAGGATTTATATGACTTCTTTTCAGCTTATCGTAAAAACATGACTAAAAGGCAAAAAGATATTGCTGATAATGTGGTTAAAGAAATATTAGATAGACTCTTTTTTCTCTTGCAAGTTGGCCTTGATTATCTGGCAATTGAAAGAGAGGCAGGTACCTTGTCAGGTGGTGAAGCTCAAAGAATTAGGCTGTCATCACAAATTGGTTCTCAACTTTCTAGAACTCTCTACGTCTTAGATGAACCAACTATTGGTCTTCATGAAAGAGACACAGACAGGCTAGTGGAAACATTAAAAACACTTAGAGATAAGAAAAATACTGTAGTAGTGGTTGAACATGATGAGAGAACTATACTAGAATCAGATTATTTGGTAGATATGGGATTATATGCAGGAGCTTTGGGAGGTGAGGTTATTGCTAGCGGAGAAACTAAAAAACTAATAAGTGAAAAAAATATTAGCAATTCTTTAACTTTAGATTATTTGCAAAAGAATAGAGAGATAGCTGTACCTAAGAAAAGAAGATCTAAAACTACTGAAAAGATAAAACTGCTAGGAGCTAGAGCTCATAATCTACAAAACTTGCAAGTAGAGATACCTCTTAGAAAATTAGTAGGAATTAGTGGTGTTTCTGGTTCTGGTAAATCATCTTTGGTTTATGATGTTTTGTATAAAAACTTAGCGCAATTAAAAAATAGTCGTGGAAAAAATAAGAATTTTAAGAATTTAAGTAAATTAATTGGTAGCGAATATGTAAATAAGGTGATAGTAATAGATCAGTCACCAATTGGCAGAACTCCGCGTTCTAATCCAGCTACTTATACTGGTATCTTTACTCCAATTAGAGAGTTTTTTGCTAGCTTACCTGAAGCTAGAGAAAGAGCCTATACTTTATCTCGTTTTTCTTTTAATAGAGCTGGTGGTCGCTGTGAAGCTTGCCAAGGCGCTGGTTTTAATATTATTGAAATGCACTTTTTGCCACCGGTAATGGTAGAATGTGAAGTTTGTCATGGTAATAGATTTAATAGAGAAACCTTGCAAGTAAAATATAAAGGACTTAGCATTGCAGACGTATTAGACTTAACTATTGATGAAGCTATGCCTGTTTTTAAAGATCAGTATCAAATTACTGATAAGCTAAAAGTACTACAAGAAGTGGGACTGGGTTATTTAAAGCTAGGTCAAAGCGCTACCACTTTGTCAGGTGGAGAAGCTCAGCGTATTAAGCTAGCTAGAGAGCTTAGTCATGTACTAGGAAAAAGAACTCTTTATTTACTTGATGAGCCCACAGTAGGATTGCATTATTATGATATTGAAATGCTACTAGCTGTGCTCAATAAATTAGTTGATAGGCAAAACTCAGTTTTAGTTATTGAACATAATTTGCATATGCTTAAAGCCATGGATTATTTAATTGATTTAGGTCCTGAAGGTGGGCACAAAGGCGGAAAAGTGGTAGCTAAAGGAAGTCCAGAAGATTTAGCTGGTGATAAAAATAGTGCAACTGGTAAATATTTATATGATTATTTATGAAATTATTAGAAATTGCTAAAAAAGCACCTAATAAACCAGGTGTCTATAAATATATTGATAAAAATAAGGATATCCTTTATGTAGGTAGAGCTACTAGTTTGCGCTCTAGGTTAAAACAATATTTTCAAAAGCAAATTGATGATAGAATTAAAGAAATGATTATCTTAGCAGAAGATATTGAATATATTGAAACTAACTCAGTTTTAGAAGCTATTATTTTAGAAGCTAATTTAATTAAAAAATATTGGCCTAAGTATAATGTTAAAGATAAGGATGATAGGTCTTTTTCTTATTTGATTATTGATAAAAGGCAAGATTTCCCTAAGCTAGTTATTGTTAGAGGCAGGGAATTGAAGAAGTTTATCTCAGATAAGGTTGAGGTCTTTGGTCCTTATCAATCTCAGTATTTACTTAGAAGAGCACTAAAGTTAATTAGACAGGTTTTTCCTTACAGCACTTGTCAGCCAAACTCTGACAAGGCTTGTTTTGATTATCAAATAGGACTTTGCCCTGGAGCTTGTATTTCTAGTATAGATTCTAAGGAGTATAAGAAAAATATTGATAAAATACTTATGCTTTTAAAAGGTGATAGAACTAGATTGATTAAGACTTTAAAGAAAGATAATCCTTTACAGGTTGAGGCATTAAATAATTTACAAGAAGTTAGTCTACTACAAAAAGAAAAGGACTTAGAAACTCCTCAACTTAGCAGAATTGAAGCTTATGATATTTCACACCTTAGTGCTAAAGAAGCCTATGGCTCCATGGTTGTTTTTTCTGATAATGAAATAGATAAGAGTCAGTATAGACTATTTAAGGTTAGTGAAAAAAATAGTGGTGATGATCTCAACTCAATGTTAGAAGTAATCTCAAGAAGGCTGAAACACTTAGAGTGGCCTAAACCAGATATCATTCTTTTAGATGGAGGTAGACCTCAGGTTGACTTTATTAGTCGTTATTTTGATGACAATAATATTACTATTCCTCTAGTGGGACTATCTAAGTATGGTGGTGATGTTTTAGTTTTTAAGAAAAATACTAATAAAAATGTAAAGGAATTAATTAAACTGCTCAAACCAAAATTACAGGAGCTCAGAGAAGAGGCTCACAGATTTTGCTTGCAAGCATCTAAAAAAAGACGTAGAATAAAAAATAATAAAAAAATATAATTTAGTAAAGAAATAAATAGATTTTTAATAACTTAATAAAGGAGGTATTATGCCAGAAAAAACAAGATGGTATGTAAGACCGTTAAACTCTCACACCAACAAAGTAATTCAAAGGGAACTACAAGGTGCAGAATTAGTTTTAATTAAAACTGATATTGGTAAATCTTATCAGGCTTATGAAGTTGATCATGCTTTTATTACTAATTTAAATGCGAGTAAAGATGACTTGCATTTAAGGTATAGGGTTTATAAAAAGCAAGGAAAAAATAGCTTGGCCAGGGAATTCACTTTTGCTTCTCTGAAGAAAAAAGTAAAGAGCTAAAAAATCCTTATCATAAAAGCAGCTAAAAAAAGTTGCTTTTTTTATTTTTATAACAGAAAAAAGATTCATTTTATCCCATTATATAGGCATTATATTTTATCTATACATAAATAAATAAAAATGATAAAATATAAGTGTAGAAATAATTATTAATTTATTTTAAAATTATATAAATTTTATTAATATAAGGACAAAAAATTATGTTTCCTAATTTTTTTAAGAAAGAGCCTTTACCTAAAGAATTAAATCACACCTTTATTACCATAGTAGAGCATTTAAATTCCTTTGATGATAAGGAGGAAGCCTTAAGAGAAGCGCATCAAATCGTAGCAACTAGATTTAAAAGTTCACGTTTTAAAATACTTATAATGTGCAAAAGAGGGTTTATTAAAGATCCTGAAAAGATGTGGGAAAAAAAGTTTTTGTATTGTTTTCAAGTTAACTATTTACTGCGCATGCTTTTGGTTAAAAGTAAATGGTTTACAGAAGAAGATATTAAGTTAAAATTTAGCTGTGTTTATTACATGGTGCCTCATCAATATTTAAAGATTAAACTTAGTGAAAATGAATACATGAATGTTGACCCTTGGGGGTATGATCTTGGTGTTAAGTTCGGTGATTATTTGTATGGATTTCATTAATTAAGTACTTATTTTATAAGAGTTTAGTTTATTGCTTATAGGTATTTTTATATTTTTTAATTTTTGTTATAATAACAATATCCTTAATTTATAATATATATTAACTTTAAAATCTATGTGGAAAAGAATTATTTTAACCTTATTTATCCTATTACTTTTAACACTTGACGGACTACTTATAGCTGATATAATCACAGGTACAAGGACTTTAGCTAGCAATATTGCTGCTGTAGCAATAACTATTCCTTTAATACTATATTACATTTCATTCTATAAAGACTAAATTATTTTCAATTATGAATTTTGAAAGTTTTCCAAACCAAGAGCCTGTTATTGACTCAGGAGATTTTGAGGAAATAGTACCTGAATTATATGATTACGCTGTAGAGCACAGTTTTGATATCGATAAAGATGCTGTTAAAGAATGCCTTGAGGTTTTAAGTCAATACACTGACCCCGCTCAAGCAAAGGAAGATTTAAAAAGGATTTGGGATGCAATGAATACAGACAATGGTTTAAAAACTGATTTAGCAGACTTCAATGAAAATGATGATATGTAATTTGTAGTATAATTGATAATAATCACAGTAAAATATCTTAAAAATCAAAGTCTTATATGGACTTTGATTTTATTTTAAACCATGTTAATATATTAATATAAATATAATTTTAAAATTATGAATTTAAGAAAAATTAAAAGAATAAAGAAAGTTCTCACATTAAGCATAATTTTAGCAACAGGTCTTAGAAAGTATTTCAAGTATAAAGAAAATAAGAAAAAAGAGCAGATTAAAAAAGAAGATGAGTAAGGTAGAAAAAAAGAAGATGAGTATGGTAGAAAAAACAAGTATATTAAGATGCTTGTTTTTTTAGATATATAAACTTGAACTTTTAAAAATAAAAAAGTGATTTTAAAAAAGTCACTATACAGTCACTTTTTCTTTTTAAGAAAATATAGTATAATTGATAAGTAGTATAATATTATTATGCTTAAATTAAATAATAAAATATATGACTAAAGTTCTATACTCAGAAAAACAACACAGAAAACCAGCTTGGGTTTGGATGATATTTTTAGTTTTGTTTGTTATTTTTATCTATACTGTAGTAATGCAGGAGTTTTTAAATGAACCAGTTGGCAATGAGCCTGTTAGTGCTACCACTATGTGGTTAAATGCAGGACTATTATTACTGGTCTTTCTTTTAATTAAAAACATGGTTTTAAAGCTAGAGATAAGAGATGTCGGTATCTATTATCAATATAGACCCATATATAATAAATGGAGAGTGATTCCATATTCTAGAATTAAAACTGCCTATATTCGTAAATATCACGCTTTAAGTGAATATGGTGGTTATGGTATAAGATTTGGTTTAGCTGGTAGAGGTAGAGCTTTAAATGTACGTGGTAACATGGGTTTACAATTAGAATTCAATGATAAGGAAAGCGATTTATTACTAGGAACACAAAATCCTGAAAAATTAAAAGAAGCTTTAAAAGAAAAAATAGAAGTGAAAGAGATAATTAATAATAGTACTGATATTAATGAGAGTAAAAATTTAGATGATAAAAATAAAGAAAATAATTAATTAATTATAAATATGGCAAAAAAGAAACAATTAACTAAATCAACGGAAAATAAAATTATCTTTGGTGTTTGTGGTGGCTTGGGTGAGTATTTTGAGGTAGACCCTCTTTTGTTTAGGGTAGGGTTTATTATTTTAACCTTTGCTGGAGGCGGAGGTCTTCTTATCTACATACTTTTAGCACTACTTATGCCTACTGAAGCAAAATAATAAAACTTAATCTATATGAATATAAGGAAATTAAAAGACAGTCTCATATTTTCAATAATACTAGTCCTTATTTTTAGTTTTTTAGCTTTTAATACAAGCTTTGCTCAGGAAAGAAATGAAGCAGCTGATTTAAGAGAATTTAAGGATATGGCTGTTGAAGTTGAAGCTGAAAATACTGAGGCGGTTAATAAGTTGCAATTATTTTGGCACAACCTAAAAGATACTATTAATTTAGCTTTAACCTTTGATGAAACGAAAAAGATTGAAAAGAAATTACAATATGCAGAGAAAAGAATTAGGTGGGCTAATACTTTAAGTACTCTAGATTCTCAGGAGAAAAAAGACTTAGCTTTTGAGCTTAGCGCTAAAGCAGATGAGTATATTAATGAAATAGCAGATAAATCTAATCATGCTTTTAAGGAAGTAAGTGAGAGAGAGGAAAAGATTTTAGAAAACATTTTAATTCATCAAGAAAATAAAGCTCAGGTTTGGAAAAATCTAGAATCTGATATTGCTGTTGAAAACAGTGAGGGCTTTATGAGGATAAGGGAGCAAATTGAAAGTAAGCAAGAAGAATTCATGAAAAACTTATCTATTAATAATGAGATCCCTGGTTATTTAAGGGAAGACTTTCAAGGTCAAGCTCAAAAAGCGAAACAAAGAAGAGAAAATAGAAAGAATTTCATTGAAAGAAACAGAGAGCAGCTAAACAACTTAAATACTAGTAATAATAGTGATTTAAAGGAATTTTTAGAAAAGCGCAGACAGGATATGATGGAATTTAATCAAGAGTTTCAAGAGGAATTTGAAGATATTCCTAACGAGGCTAGTCAAAATAGAAACATACAAAGACAGCAAGAGAATAGAAGTCGTCTACAAAGTCAAAGCAGTGAGAATAATGAGCTTGACAGCAGTGGTGATAATCTAGATATGCCACCAGTAGATATTAACTCACCTGAATATCAAGAGTTTCTAAGAATGCTTGATAGCAGTCAGTCAGTTACTGATAACATGGAAGCATTGGAGTAAAATATAAGATAGTTTATAAATATAAAAATAATAACCTATAATTGCTATGAACAACAATAAATTTCATAACTATTATAATTTAGTACTCATTTCTTTCTTAGTGCTTATTTTTTCTGCACTTTTTGGTTATGTAGGGGCGCAATTATATTTCGAGACTAATAAGGATTTTAGACAAGAAAATATAGAAGAAACTGTAAATACAGAGCTAGAGAAAGAAATGGATAAACAAGGTAAGGACTTTTTCAGCCAGGAAGAGATGGTTGTTAGTGCGGTAAAAGAGGTTTCCCCAGCTGTAGTTTCAGTTCTTGCTAGCAGAGATTTATCTGATATGCAAAATCAATCTTCACCTTTTGAAGATGAGTTTTTTAGAGAGTTTTTTGGAGATGAGTTTAGAGTAGAGCCTAGTCCTGAAGGTGATACTAGAACTCAACAGTTAAGCTCTGGTAGTGGCTTTATTATCTCAGAAGATGGATACATTGTTACCAATAAACATGTAGTTGCTTATGAAGATGTTGATTATAGTGTGATTTTAAATGATGATGAGTCATATACAGCCACGGTAGTAGATAGGGATACTATTACTGATTTAGCTGTTTTAAAGATTGAAGTTGATGAACCTCTACCTACAGTTGAATTAGGTGATAGCTCTAATTTAGAGGTAGGACAAACTGTTATAGCTATTGGTAATGCTTTAGGTGAGTTTTCTAATACAGTTTCAACTGGTGTTATCTCTGGTCTTTCTCGTACTGTTATAGCTGGAGGAGCAGGAAATACCGAGAAATTAGTTAATGTTATTCAAACTGATGCCTCTATTAACCCAGGTAATTCAGGAGGTCCTCTTTTAGATAGTAGTGGTAGAGTAATTGGTATTAACACTGCCATGGCTAGTCGTGCTCAAAATATTGGTTTTGCAATAACTATTAATGAAGTTAAGTCTGCTATTGAAAGTATTTATGAAACAGGTAGGATTGTTAGACCATGGTTAGGTGTTAGATATATTATTATCAATGAAGAAATAGCTAAACAAAATGATTTAAGTGTAGATTATGGTGCTCTTATTGTTAGAGCTAGCAGGGAACAGTTAGCTGTAATCCCTGGTTCTCCTGCAGATAAAACAGGTCTTAGAGAGAATGATATTATTTTAGAAGTTAATGGCGAAGAAGTTGACAGTCAAGAACCGCTTAGTTATTTAATATCACAGTACAGCCCTGGTGAGATAGTAGAGCTAAAAGTCTTAAGCCAAGGAGAAGAGAAGGCTGTAGATTTAGAGTTAGGGGAGAGAGAATAAACTTTAGTATCAATATTACAGTATCTATATTTTATTTTAGTATCTATATTTTCTTATCTTTACTTAATATAAAAAAAGAAGCCCTTAGTTTATACTAAGGGCTTTTGCTTTGAGGGTTCACTTTTACAGGAAATCCTCAAAGGATCTTTGAAAAAGTGGAAGCATATTTATTCTTATGCCTTTCTCTCTGGCATAAAGAGATACTTCACTTTCCATTGCTTGAGTGGTAAAGAGGATGATGTTATCCTCATTAAACCCAAGCTTCTCAATTTCTGTAATGTAGTCTTTGGTTGCTTGTCTCATGGTGACAAAGAGCAAAACTTTTTGGTATTGCTTTACTTTATCAATCTCATCCTCTGATCCTTCCAGTATTTTGTATCCATCAACAATAGAGACATTGAGATCTCTTGACCAAATTTCATACATCTTTTCGCTTAAGGAGTCAGAGTAATAAACCAAAACATTTTTTTTTACTTACTTGTTTATTCATGTTTTCATTATTCATTTTGCTTAAATTTTTTATTTTAAGGTTCACAGATAGTATACTATATTTTTATAATTAAGTCAAGTATACATATTACCCTTTAAAACTTGGCTTTTTTTTAAAAATAGTATATAATACACATAGGTAATTGACCTTTAATTTATTTATTTATCCCTACCTTTAGGTAGTGGTTAATTTTAAAAAAAGATATGGCAAACAAAATGACCAAATCTCAAATCTTAACTGCTTTAGCAGAAAAGACTGAGTTGAGTAAAAAAGACGTTACTAACGTCTTAGACACTTTAGCTGATTTAGCTTACACAGAAGTAAAAAAGAATGGTGAATTCGCTTTACCAGGTTTTGGTAAATTAGTTAAAGTTAAGAGAAAAGCTAGAATGGGACGTAACCCTATGACTGGTGAAGAAATTAAGATTCCTGCTAAGACTGTTGTTAAATTCAGACTTTCAAAAGCAGCTAAGGATTCAGTAGCTTAAAGCTTCAAATTACATTATAAACAAAAGGCCTCCATGATAGGGGGTCTTTTGTTATTGACTTTAGACTGTTACAATTGCAGCAATTGGGGTTACATTTAGGGTTTAGATCTCATATAATA
>CAYYPI010000019.1:0-17477 GCA_964473565.1 uncultured Gammaproteobacteria bacterium | reverse complement strand
CCAGGTAAGTTTCTCATATTTCTTGAAAAACCGCCATATGTGTGTGCACATTACCGAGCACTATTGACAAAAAAATACAATAATATTATAATTTTTTATTGATTAAAAAAATATTGTTGAACTTTAAAATTATTTAAAATGATTGATCTTAATGAAAAAAGGGCAGGTATTATCTCTGTGGCCACTAGAATGTTTGACGAAATTACAAGCATTCCAACAAGTATTCGTACTGACACTAAAGTAAGAAAAGGTATTAAGGTCTTGGTAAGACAGCCGGGTACCAGAAATCTTGTTTTAATTTCTATTAAAGAACCTTCTGAGGCTGCTCAATTTTTCGCAGTTGAAAAAGCTGTTCGCTCCCATATTTATTTTGAAAATGCTTCACAAAACAGCGAAGATGCTTCAATTATGCAATTTGCAGGAAGTGTGACAGTTGGCATGTATCATTTTTATGGTCATACCGACAGCCCTTATTCCTTGCAAGCATCAGTTTCTGGCCTTAAAGCAGAAGAAGATGTAACGGTGGCAATAGCCGTTATTACGGAAATTTTAAAAGAATCAAACGCAACTATGAAAAATGTGGCCGATGTTATCAGTGAGGACGGTGGTCAGTTGCCGTATTGTTTCTATGATAAGGATCACTATTTGCACACCTATTTTGTTTCGTAAAAAAACAAACCCTGAAGCTAAAACAGTTTCAGGGTTTTTAATTTGTTTAAACTAATTTTAATAGCAGGAAATATATTGAATAGTTCGGAAAACAGGTAATCTGGGGAGCAAACATCAAATAGGCTAATATTAGCCTATTTTTTGTTGAAAAAGACGCGGGCTAAATTCCATTTATATAAAATTGTGACGCTATTGTGACTTAGATTAACTTATAAAGCATTGTCAGCCTTCCTGCAAAGGGGTTTACACTTTTTTAGGTTAAAATATAATAAATAGTAGTAAGGAAGAAAAAGACACAATTACTGATAAATTGTAACAATGTATGACTTGCATGTTTCCAAAAAGTGTATAATAATGGAATTATCAATTCCATAATAAAACAATTATATTCATAAAAGAAGATTAAAAATACCTAAAGATTCAAAATAAAGTTTTTTCTTATTTGGTCCCCGTGGGACAGGAAAAACTACTTGGCTAAAAGAAAACTTTAAAGAAGTATTCAAAGAAGGTAAAAATATTAGTCACTATATTCAAATACTATTTATAAAATTCAACTATTAAGAAAAAATTAATAGTTGTTTTTTAATACCTTATTAGGAAACCTCACGTAATCGTAGCTCAAGAGAAGCGCCTGAGCTCAGAAGTGCGGGGAAGATGTTATTATTTTTTATGAATTTTATTCCAAGCTCTGAGCAATATTAAAATACTTGTAAATGCAGCTATTTCTTAGTGGTGATTCAGGCTTTTTACCTTTAGTTAATCATTTATGCTATAATTTAAGTATAACAATTAAAAATATGAGTATTGATAAGAACTTGCCTTTATTTTTACATGATGAAAAAACTAAGGAAATATTTAAATTAGTGATTGCTTCTATTCCTAAAGACAGTAAAGTATATTTAGTTGGTGGCGCTATTAGAAATGCTATTTATTACAAATACTTTAAAAAAGAATTACCTCAACGAGACTTTGATGTCATTTTAATTGGTGATAAAGATGCTTTTGTGAAAAATTTAAGAGCCAAGGGTTTTGTTTATGGTAAAATTAACAGAAAACATCAGGTAGTTCTTAAAATCAAAAGAATCCCCAAACCTAAACATATCTTTAAAGACTATTTATATTTAGAGATTCATGTTTCAGAAGAAAAAAGCCCATTAAAAAATTTAAAAGATAATTCTAATTTTACTATTAACGGCTCTACTATATCTTTAAGGCACATTTTTCGAGCTGATTGGTTTGATAAGTTAATATCTCTACCTGGCTCATTATTAGATTTAAGGAAAAAAAGATTAAAATTAAATCAATTAAGTCATCCAGCTAACTTATTTGCCGCTATGCGATTTATGCATATAGGATTCAAACAGCCAGAACAGGCCGACATTGATTTATTGCTAAAAAGTTTAGGTGATTTAGATGAAAGACGTTATAAAAAGAATATTAGAAAATTATTTGTTTATGTTGATGGAGAAGAAAATGCCAGAAACTTATTAAAAAAATTAAAAATAAAACAAGACATCTTTGATTTAAATGTAATTAAAACATTGAAATAAGATTTTAAAGTCATGTTCTAGCGTTATTGTGTAGATTTAAATAGTTTATAATAACGCTTTTAATTTTTATTTTATTGTTTAAAAGTTTTAAAATTATGATATTTGGGGTAATGATTTAAAAAACAGGGGAAATAAAAAAATCACCTTCCGCAAGGATGATGGCTCTAGGATGTAACACTCTAACAGTTCTATAACTAGAACTGAAAGATGGTTATATTACAATAAATTTTCTATATGAAGCTAATGATTATATTTATCCTTTGTCTGTTGGTAAAATGCTAGTGAGAGATGAATAAAAAATAACAGAATTAAATCGTTTTATAATGAAATAGCTATTTAATTCTTTTTTTAATGTTTTATATGTGTTAACATTACTTTATTATAATCAAATAATATTAAAATATATGGATAATATTTACAGTGAATCTCTTGATTTGCACAGGAAGAAGCAAGGGAAGTTAGAGGTTAAATCAAAAGTAGAATTAAAGAGCAGAAAAGATCTTTCTTTAGCCTATACTCCTGGAGTAGCTGAGGTTTGTAAAGAAATAAATAAAGATAAGGCTAAGTCGTTTACTCATACTTTTAGAGGTAATACCATTGCTGTTATTAGCGATGGTAGCGCGGTTCTTGGTTTGGGTAATGTTGGCCCAGAAGCTGGCTTACCTGTAATGGAAGGCAAGGCTGTGTTATTTAAGGAGCTAGCAGGGGTAAATGCTTTTCCAATTTGCTTAGACACTCAAGATACAGAAGAGATAATAAAGACAATAAAACATTTAGCTCCTTCATTTGCAGCTATTAATTTAGAAGATATTTCTGCTCCTCGTTGTTTTGAAATAGAAACTAGATTAAAAGAGGAATTATCTATTCCTGTTATTCATGATGATCAACATATCACAGCAGTTGTGGTTTTAGCTGGTATTATTAATTCCATAAAGCTTAGAGGTTCATTAGATAAAAAGGAAAAGATAGTTATAAACGGCGCTGGAGCAGCTGGTACTGCTATTTTAAAATTATTCTTACACTATGGTTTTGAAGATATTATAATCTGTGATAGTAAAGGGATTATAAATAAAGATAGACAAGGACTAAATTCTAATAAATTAGAACTAGTAGAAATTAGTAATTCAAGAAATATTAAAGGAAAACTAGAGGATGCCATAGTAGATGCTGATATATTTATTGGTGTTAGTGTTTCTGGAGCTTTGAGTCCTGAAATGATAGGTAATATGAAAGATAAGCCAATTATATTTGCCTTGGCTAATCCTGTACCAGAGATAATGCCAAATGAGGCTATAAGTGCTGGTGCTTTCGTGGTTGCTACTGGAAGAAGTGATTTTAACAATCAAGTTAATAATGTCTTAGCTTTCCCAGGTATCTTTAGGGGACTTATTGATAATAAAGTTGAAAATGTAGAAGTATATATGCTTATTAGAGCAGCTGAAGTAATTGCTTCTGCTGTAACAGACCTTAACATTAATAATATACTACCAAACCCATTAGATAGGGAAGTTCCTAAAATGATAAGTGAGGCTATCAAAAATATAGACTAAAATTAAGCTATTTACGCAGTTTTGAATTGATGTTATTGACAAAAGTATATCTTTATGATATACTTTTTAATAATTAAATTAATATGAACTTTAAAATTAAAAAAATGGAAATCTATTCAGAAAGTTTTGAGTATCACTATCATGGTGAAAAAAATACATTAAATAGTGAACTGGATAAAATGGTACAGGATTCAGAGTCTTTACCAAAAGAATGGTCTAACCTGCAGATAACCGATCAAGTAATGGAAGATGCCAGATTTATGTCTGTTATCAGAACCTTAATCTTTGTTGATCCGGTTTGGTAGGGCCAGTATTTTAAAATCATTAACCTCACTACAAAAAATTAGTGGGGTTTTATTTTATAAAAATTATGATATTGACAAAAATTAAATTAAAAGTTAAAGTTCAATGAATATTAAAATAATATATTGAACCTTAAAATTTATAAAATGGAAACAATTGATGCTATTAGAAATGCAGTTAACAGATCGCCTTTAAAATATATTAAAGGTCAGTGCAGATTGTCCCACCTTATACCAGGAGAGTGGCTAGCTTGGTACAAAGGTCATCCCTTTGATGCTGATGATCCAGTTTTAATATTTGCTGTTGATGATTCTTATCTTGGTAAATATGTAGTTAAAAGAGAAACAGTTGAGCACTGCCGAGTCTCAGTTAATGATGATTTATCTATGTCATTTGTGCTTCGAGAAGGCAAGGATGAAGCTAATCCTTTACATTTTTTCATTGAAGTACGTAGTGCTTTTCCGGATTTATTAGAAGTTGGACAATTCGTTGTACACAGCTTTTATGAACATGAGTAATTGTAAATCTTGAACTTTAAAATTCATATTATGTCAAAATTTAAGTACATTTATTGGCGTCCTGACATGGGTAAGAATGAAAAAGGAGAAATGTATGCCAATGTTCATATTTTAGTTGATGGAGTGCAAGGAACTTTATTAGATTTTCAAAAAATTGCAGATGAAATTCGCAAAACTTTTCCCGAGGCTACCTATAGCACCATTTGTGCTGGCACAGTTTTTAAATCAAAGTCTGTAAAAGGCTTTAAAATTGTAACTTGGGATGCTTATATTCCCAAAAGGAATTATCTTGGTTGGCGGCAATTTCAAACCGGCAATATTAAGTATGATTGGTAAATAAAAAAATACCAAGCTTAACCCTAGAACT
The DNA here is from genome assembly GCA_964473565.1 of uncultured Gammaproteobacteria bacterium. Taxonomy (GTDB): domain Bacteria; phylum Patescibacteriota; class Patescibacteriia; order Patescibacteriales; family UBA12465; genus JAIPJO01. The sequence goes on along the minus strand of CAYYPI010000019.1, from coordinate 12,520 downwards.
AAAAAGTTTTGGGGTTTTTTTATATTAAAAAAACTATAGTATATTTCTATAATATTTTTTTGACGATAGAAAAAATAGTTGATATAGTGAACATAATTAGTTTTATATTTTTTACTAATATTTATTTAACTAATGTTTATTTCTTATAATTAAATATATGATTATGAAAAAAAGATTAATTTACATCTTAGTGCTATTACCATTTTTGGCTGGTTGTAGTTTGAGTGGTCAATTTGACCAAAATGTTATGCCAGAGAATGAAGCTAAAGATAAGGCTAGTTCATTTATTAACGAACACTTAATCCAAGAAGGGCAGCAAGCAGCTGAAATTACAGAAATTAATGAAGATGGTGGCCTGTATCAACTAATAGTTAATGTTGGTGGTCAAGAAATTGAGTCTTATATGACTAAAGATGGTAAGAAGTTTTTTGCCACAGCTATAGATATGGATAATCCTGAAGAGGGACTTGGAGATGAGACTGGTCAAACTCCACCAGTTGAAAATCAAGAGCAATTAAGTGTACCTGAGCAAGCACAGTCTTTAATTTCTCAGAGTCGTGGATTCTTAGAGCAACAAGGCGAAGGTTTAAATGAAGAGGCTAAGGAAGACTTAAATACAGAGGTTGATGAGCTAGAAGCTTTACTAGAATCAGATGAAAGTACGCCAGAGCAGTTACAAGCTAAAATGCAAGAAGTTCAAGCGCTTGGGCAAGTATTAGTTGAAGAATATATGAATCAGCAAGAACAAGAACAAGAATAGAGACTTTAGTTTAAATGATGATTTATACTAATATGATTAGTATGTAATTTATCTACAGAAAAAGACTTATTTTATTTAAAATAAGTCTTTTTTCTTATTTAACTAGATTTTTTAATAGTTTAATGTTATAGTTAATTAATTAATAGTTAAACATTTACAGACATGAATCGTATTAAAATCATTTTAATATTTGCTGTTTTTGCACTTTTAATTTTAGTAGCTGTCTTTTTTTATGGTCGCTATCAAGGTAAAATTGCTTGTAAACTTGAAAATAGACCACCAGTTGTTAATTCTCAAGTTATTTTAGAACGTATTACTGATCAGTATTTTTTGGTTACTAAAACAGTGTTTGTAAATAGCAAGGCAGAAATAGAAACACCAGAAAATAATACTTGGACAGATTTATTTACTGGCAAAAGAATTACAGTTCATGGATTAATACGTATTGACGTGGGTGTGGATATGCAAAATATGAGCTCTGAAAATATTATTATTGATTCCCAAAATAAGATTGTTACAGTTATTTTACCTGAAGCTGAAATTCTAGATTCTTCTCTTTCAGGTGAGCTTGATTTGGAAGTAGACAAATCAATTGTTGAGAAATTAAAAGGACTTTTGAAAAATACTTATAATGAAGACTATAATTTAGCTCTTAAAACTTTAATTGAAAATGCTAATAGTCAGGTGAAATATGATGAAATTATTTTCGAAACAGCAAAAGAAGATAGTGCTAAGCTGATTCGTTTAATAGTCTCCAGTATGCTTAGTGATTATGAGGTTATTATTGAATAGCTAAGTTTATTCTTTTATATTATTTTGTTTAATAAATTTATAAGTTTATTCACTTATAATTTTTTTTGTTAATTATTCTAATTTAAATAATTATAAGCTTTTTGTTGTTGACAAAATATATATTAAATGATATAATTATTTAATGTTCATTAATAAAAAACCATAAAATGAAAAAGTTGTTCTTGTTCTTATTGTTGTCTGCGCTGATTAGTTCTGTTTTTGGTGAAAGTAAAAAAGATTCAACACGCTTTAAGTTGCAAACGATTGATTTGGCTGCTGGTAAAAGTTTTTTATCTGGTGGTTATACCTTAAGGCTTGGCTTTAAGTCTGCTAATGCAAATACATTAGTAACTCTTAAGGATGATAAAGTGTTTTTAAACCACGTTTATCCTGTGCCTAAAATTAAATCCGTATTAGGACCTAGTGTAGGTTATTTCAAAAATGTTCCATTTGCTGGAGCTATTGCAAAATTTATACCCACTGACTTTATTTCTACATTACATTGGGCAGGATACGCTTTTGGTGAGCCTGAAGCTGAGCTAAGTTTTAAACCTAGCTTTTTATTTTTAATAAATAGCGTAGATGTTGAAATTTGGAAGTTTAAAACTTATTATTGTCATGTGAAATTTATGCAATTACCAGCTAAACATATTGTTGGAGTTTCATATCAACATCAAATGACAAAAAACATTGCTCTATATACCAATGTTGGTTATGACTTTACGAATTCAGAGCAGTTACTGCAGCTAGGTGTAGCTTGGAATAAATAAAACAGACAAATCAGTAATTAACTGAAAAAACTTACAAAGGATTGCTAGTTCGCAGTCCTTTTTTAATACATAAATATATAGATTATATACTTAAATATTATTTATTTAATAGTACTTGTTGTTAGTAATAAAAAAGGTGTTTATATTGTTAGACTTTTAAAAATAGAAAAACTTTGCTATAATATATATCTCTTATAATTTTTTTATTATGGACGAATTATTAGAAAAAATATTTTCAAATGAGTTTGAGAAAGAAGTGCTTGCTTGGTTTTTTGAAAATAAAACCGAGTTTGGTGTGAGTTTCTTTGAAGCAATTAGTTTATTAGGTGATTGGAAGCTTCTTATGCCCCTTATTTTAATTATTATCACCATTTTGTTTCTCAAGGGTAAGCACAAATTATTACTGCCTTTACTTGTCTCTGTTTTAGGTACAGAAAGTGCTACTTTGTTTCTAAAAGATTGGTTTGGTCGCGCTAGACCCACCTTTATACCCACGGAGCACTTAACCGCTTCTTTTCCTAGCGCTCATGCTTCTATTGCAATTGGATTTTATGGTTATCTAGGTTATATTTTGATAAAGTTTGGTAATCCTAAGCACAAAGCATTAATTTTTGCTATTATAAGCTTAATAATAATATTAGTTGGATTTAGTCGTGTTTATTTAACTGTCCATTACCCAAGTGATGTAGTTGTTGGTTATTTAATTGGTTTATTATTCTTTGCTATAGGTGTTGCTATGACAGAAGCGCAGTTTAAGGAAGTAGAGAAAGAAGTAGAAGAAATAGAAGAGGAGCTAGGAGTTAAAAAGGAAGAAGATCAAGAATAAGTAATTGAGGAAGAATGGGTGACTATTGACTTTTACTTAAATAATTGTTAATATAGTATTAATAAAATAATTGGTTTTTAACAAAAAAATAAATTAAAAATGAGTAAAAGACAGCTTAGATCTAGCAAAGGAGATGTAAGAAAAATTACAAACTCTTTGAGTAAATGTATTTGTGGTCATTTTTTTGACCAAGACGGTGTTTGTGCTAACGGGCATTTTCAAGATGAAGAGTATTTTATATCTGGAAATTTACAAAGCGAAAAAAAGAAAGAAAATTCCTCTTTAAAAAAAGAAGGAACTTGTCAGCCTTTCGCTAACCGATGCAATATCTGTGGAACATATATTCCTGAAGGTGATAATGTTTGTGAGCATGGCCATGTAATCGGAGTTACTTACTCAAAAAATTAATCAAAAAAATAAAAAGGTATTATTAAAAAATGCCTTTTTTTTATTTTATTAATATTTCAGGGGTACAAATTGAAAACCAGGGTACTCAATTATTTGTTTCTTATCATCTGTTTTAGTAATTTTATATAGAGAGTTATTAATAGGTATAACCATTACTCCGCCTTCTTTTAGTTGGTTAAATAACTCTTTTGGTATTTTATCACTGCCTGCGCTAACTATAATCCTATCAAAAGGAGCTTTATCGCTTAAACCTAAAGAATTAGGAGTGTGATATATTTTTACATTACTGTATTCTTTTAATCTTTCACTAGCAAGATCAGCTAGTTCTTTTAATAATTCAGTGCCATATATTTCTAAATTATACCCCATTTCTGCTAAAAGGTTTAAAAGATAGCCACTACCACACCCAACTTCTAAGACTTTGTGTTTGTTGTGTAAATTTAAAAGGTCTAACATGAAAGCAATTGTGCTGGGCTGGGAAATAGTCTGCTCATAACCTATAGGAAGAGCAACATCTTCATATGCAAACTCTTTTTTGTCTTCACTTAAGTATTTTTCTCTATCAACTTTCTTAAAAGCTTCAACTATTTCATCATCACAACCTTGCTCTTTTAAACTTTTTAAAAGCTTTTCCTTATTAGTCATATATTTATTTTTAATATTTATAAACTCTTAGTAGTTAAAGTCAGCAAAAGAAGGAGTGATTAAGCGATCATTATTACCTAGATTGTCAATTGCCTGAATTTCTTCAGGTGATAAATTAATATCAAATATATCTAGATTAGCCTTAATATGTTCTTTTGAGCTAGCTTTAGGTATAACTATTAAACCTTTATCTACTAGCCAAGCAAGAGAGATTTGGGCAACGCTTTTATTATATTTTTTAGCAATTTCATTTAAAGTGCTATTATCAAAAATCTTTCCTTGAGCTAGAGGAGAGTAGGCGGTTACTAATATATTATTTTTAGAACAAAAACTAAGAAGTTCTTCTTGATTCAATCCAGGGTGATATTCCACTTGGTTATTTACAATCTCAATTCCATGTTTTTGAGTAATAGCAAAAGCGTCCTTTAAATGATTAATAGTGAAATTACTAACACCTATACTTTTTACCAAACCATTATCTTGCATTTTTTTAAGTGCAAGAAATACATTTTCCCAGTTCTTAACACTCCTATCAGGCCAATGTATTAATATTAAGTCTAAATAATCAGTATTTAAGTCACTAATATTTTCTTTGTATATTTCATATAAGCTATCTACATCTCCTTCTTTCATCCAAATCTTTGAAGTGAGAAAAATCTCTTCACGTTCAAGATTAGATTCACTTAAAGCTTGTGCAACGTCACTGTGATTATTGTAGGCAAAAGCAGTATCTATATGTCTGTAGCCAAGCTCAAGGGCTGTTTTTATTGCCTCTACGCAAGCCTCTCCAGTCATTTTCCAGGTTCCTAGTCCTAACTGATCTATATTCTGATGATTTTTAAAAGTTTTATTTGGGATCATAGATATAAATTATTAAGTTAGTTTTTAATTGGGGATGTATAGTATACATTATAATACTGAATAGGTCAAAGGTACTTTAATTGATACTTGATTAATTTAATTCAATATTTTCCATGTGGTCACAAAGACCAATATTATTGCTGTCTATAAAGTAAGTTCTTGTCATCTAGTTTTTCTCCGGCTTGTAAATCTATATGCATATTCTATATATTACTACGCTTGACACATCTTAAATTATTCATCTGTTGATAAGTACTCTTGAAATAGTTTGAGATTTCCTCTATACTATATTGATACAATTTGAGTGATTAGTAAAGGCAGGTCAAAGTACCTGTTTTTTTCAGGGATTATTAGATTTATGATATAATTTAAATAAATATTTAAATAATAAAAACATGAAAAAAAATCTTTTAGTATATTTTATAATAATTGCTACAGTTATTGTAGCTTGGTTTATTTTAGAGAGAACACAGTTATTTCAGGATGAACAAATTACTAATAATGAAAAAATTAAAGTAGCCACTACAATTTATCCCTTATCTGATATAGTTAAAAATATTGGTCAAGAAAAAGTGGAGGTAGTACAAATTTTACCTAGTGGTGCTAGTGTGCATTCATATGAACCAGAAGTTTCTGATGTGAGAAAAATTAGTGATAGTAAGGCTGTCTTTTATATTGGTCATGGTTTAGATAATTGGATATTAAGCTTAGCAGAATCAGCTGGTGTAGAGGAAACAATTAAGACAGATAAGTATGTTAATCTTTTAGAAGGTGAAGATCATCATCATGAAGATGAACACGAAGGTGAAGAGCATGGTGAGGACCCTCACTATTGGCTTAGTTTAGAAAATGGTGAAAAAATTGCTAGGCAGGTAGCAGAAAAGTTAGCTTTAATTGATGTAGCTAATGAAGATTATTATATGAATAATTTAGATAAGTATATTGATGATATGAGAGTTTCAAGAATATACTTAGATTCATTAGTTGAGGATATAGAGAATAGGAAGATTTTGGTTTATCATAATTCTTGGCAGTATTTGTCTAAAGATTTTAATTTTGAGGTAGTAGGAGCCTTAAAGACTAGTGATGCTCATGATCAAGGACCTAGGCATTTGGAAGAATTGTATGAAACAGTAGCTAGAGAAAACATTAAAACTATCTATGGTGAAGTACAATTTTCTACAGATCAAATTAAGCCACTAGCTCAGGATTTAGATTTACAGATAATAAGGCTTGATCCTTTAGGAGCTAGGGATGAAATTGACTCCTATATCAAATTAATTGAATATAATGTCTTACAAATATATGAAGGACAAGGCGCTAGAAATTAAAAATCTAAGTGTTAACTTAGCGGGAATAAATGTTTTGCAAAACATTAATTTTAGCTTGGATAAAGGTGAAGTTGCAGCTTTAGTTGGGCCTAATGGAGCAGGGAAGTCAACTTTAATTAAAGCAGTGCTGGGTCTTGTTTCATATAAAGGGGAGATAAAGATATTAGGTAGAGGCACTAAAGCTAAGAGTTCATATAAAGTGGGTTATGTGCCTCAATATTTTAGTTTTGATTTAGAGTTTCCTTTAACAGTTAACGAATTTTTATCTTTTAACCCTAAGTCAAAAGATGAAAAAGATATTGATAAAGCTTTAAAGGAAGTGGAGATGTTTCAGTATAAGGATAAGAAGCTGGCTAAGCTATCTGGAGGACAAAAGCAAAGAGTTTTAATTGCTCAAGCTATACTTTCTGATCCTGAGTTATTATTCCTTGATGAGCCCACCACAGGTATTGATGCTAGTGGTGAAAAAGGTTTCTATGAAATTATTGAACACTTAAACAAAGTTCACGGCACCACTATTATTATGAGCTCACATGAGCTTAGCATGATCTATAAGTATGCTGATAAAGTTATTTGTTTAAATCAGGAAATGTATTGCTCTGGTAATCCTAGTAAGGCCATTACTAAAGATGTCTTAGAGAGATTATATGGTAAGGATACTGAGTTAAAACCACATACGCATTAATTTATATATATGTTTGAGATTTTTGAATTAACCTTCATGCAAAGAGCTTTAATCACAGGTATAATTTTAGCTGTGGTTTTAGCATATTTAGGTGTTTTAGTAATTTTAAGGAAAATGTCTTTCTTTGCTGATGGTATAGCTCACTCATCACTGGCAGGTGTAGCTATTGGTGTTTTAGCATCTTTTTATCCTTTAGTTTCAGCTATAGTTTTTAGTTTGTTCATGGGTCTTTTAATTTATTATTTAGAAGAGAAAAGCAGACTAAGCTCTGATACTATTATTGGTATTATTTTTAGTTCAGGACTAGCTTTAGGAGCCATGCTTATGAGTTTTAAAAGTGGATATCAACCTGAGTTGATTAGCTTTTTATTTGGTAATATTTTAGCTATTAGCTGGCTGGATTTAATAGTTATTAGCTTCATGGGATTACTTATAGTTAGTTTTGTAAAACTATATTACAAAAAATTAGTTCTGATATCACTAAATGAAGAACTAGCTAATGCTCAAGGTGTAAACAGTAAAGGCTTGAAACTCTTTTTTTATTTATCTCTATCCATGGCTGTAGTTTTAGCTATTAAGGTTTTGGGTCTTATTTTGGCCAGCGCACTGCTTATTATCCCTGTAGCCACAGCTAAAAGCTTTGCTAAGTCATTAAAACACTTAAATGTTTTAGCTATATTTATATCAATAATAACAGTCTTTTCTGGTTTACTTATTTCATATTACTTTAATTTATCTACTGGTCCAAGCATAGTTCTTTTAGGTGCACTTATTTTTTTCTGTAGTCTTATTTTTAAAAAAGACAATTAATCTTTATTTAATATAATATTAGCGAAATAATAAGGTTAAAATATTCTGAGCAAGAGTATTTTTTTATTTGTATAATCTATAGTTTTGTATTAAAATTATTTATGTATACAATTAATAATTTTGTCATATGGCCATCAGCAAATATCAAGATAATCTTTATCTAGGTACTTCAGGCTGGTCTTATCAGTGGCAGAGCTTTTATCCTAAGTCACTTAGTGAAAGAAAGAAATTAACTTATTTAGCTAAAAACTTTAACAGCGCTGAGATAAACAACTCTTTTTATAGATTACCAAGCAGTAAAACATATAATAATTGGCTTAGCCTAACAAAAGCTAATCAAGATTTTAAATTCTCTCTCAAACTTTCTAGATATATTTCTCATGTTAAAAGATTAAAGCAAACAAAAACTGCTTTAAGAAAATTTTTAAAACCAATCCAAAACTTTGAAGACAAAATACTCTCTATATTAGTACAGCTACCTGAAAATTATAAAGCTGATACTGATACACTTAATTCTTTTTTAAGTGACTATCAAGATCTAAAGCAAGAGCTTAAAATAAATAAGTTACCTTTAGCTTTTGAATTCAGACATAAATCATGGCTTGAAAACGATGCTAGTTATCAGATTATAAAAAAATACCACGCTAATATAGTTTTAAGCCATTCAAATAAGTTTGTTAATCCTCAGCAAGATCTTAGCTCAGCTAAGTTTTCTTATATTAGACTACACGGCCCTTATGAAATCTATGCTTCAGATTATTCTAATTATAGACTAAATAAATGGGCTGATTTAATAGTGAAAAAGCTTAAAGAAAACAAAAAAGTCTTTGTTTATTTTAATAATGATAAAAAGGGCTTTGCTCCTAAGAATGCTTTAAGTTTAAAGAAAATAATAAGTAATAAGCTAAAATAATATGGATAAAAATAAATTAAAAGAATATCAAAATAAAAGGGATTTTAGTAAAAGTTCAGAACCCAGTGGTGCAAAAACTAAAAAGAAAAAATATAAGGATATTTTTGTAATACAAAAACATGATGCTTCTAATTTGCACTATGATCTACGCTTAGAAATAAATGGTGTTTTAAAATCTTGGGCTATACCTAAAGGACCTAGTTTAGATCCTAGTGAGAAAAGGTTAGCAGTTTTAACCGAAGATCATCCTTTAGATTATGCTAGCTTTGAAGGCAAGATACCAGAGGATGAGTATGGCGGAGGCACTGTTATTGTCTGGGATCAGGGTAGATATGTAAATCAAGGCGATACAAGCATGGAAGATGCCTTTGAAAATGGCACTATTGAGTTTGAGTTAAAAGGAGAGAAATTAAAGGGAGCTTTTGTGTTAGTGAAAACTAAGAATAAAAATTGGCTGTTAATAAAGAAAAAAGATAAGGGAGCAGATAAAAGAAGGAAGCCATTAAAGACAGAACCTAAGTCTGTTTTAAGTAATAAAACAATTGAAGATATTAATAAAGAAATGAATTAGTAAAATCATTTAAATGAATAAAGACATTAAAAAATTAATTAATTCGGCTAAGAGAGTAAAAACTTTAGACTTTAAAAAGCCAATGTTGGCTAGATTAACTAAAGATTATTTCTCAAGTCCTGATTGGATATATGAAAGAAAATTAGATGGAGAGAGAGTTCTAGCTATAAAGAAAGATAAGCAGGTAAAGCTTTATTCAAGAAATAAAAAAAATATCACTAAAACTTATCCTGAAATCAGAAAATCCTTAGAGGAGTTAAAAGCTAAAAACTTTATTATCGATGGTGAAGTGGTTGCCTTTAGTGGTAATAAGACTAGTTTTTCTAAGCTTCAAAAAAGATTTAAAAAAGAAAGTCCTGATGCTAAAGCTTTAAAGATTAAAGTCTATTACTATCTATTTGATATTCTCCATTATCTAGATAGAGATTTAAGTAAGCTTGAACTTGTTAATAGAAAGAAGATTTTAAAAGAAATTATTGATTTTAAAGATCCTTTACGCTTTTGTCCTCATCGTAATCAAGAAGGAAAGAAATATCATAACTTAGCTTGCAAAAAAGGCTGGGAGGGGATTATAGCTAAGGATAAACATTCTAAATATAGTCAGGGACGTAGCAGTGATTGGTTAAAGTTTAAATGTTTTAATGAGGATGAGTATATAATTATAGGTTACAGCCCAGCTCAAGGTTCAAGAATTGGTTTTGGAGCATTACTCTTAGGTTATTATCAGGCTAATAAGCTTAAATATGCTGGTAAGGTTGGTACAGGTTTTGATGATCAAACCTTAAAAGATTTAAAAAGCAAACTAGAAAAAATAAAAGTGAACAAGAAAATAACAGCTGATAAAGTTCCAGGTTCTAATAATCAGTTTGTAAAGCCTCATTTAGTTGCGCAGATTGCTTATACTGAGAAAACTAGTAGTCATAAGTTGCGTCATCCTCGCTACTTGGGTCTAAGAAGAGATAAAAGGCCTAAGCAGGTTAAATATTAAATAAATAAAATGTCTATTAATAAATCCTTAGACAATAAAATAATTAAGGCTAATTCTCATAAAATTGAATTGAAGAATTTAGATAAAGTTCTTTATAAGCCAAAATATAATGAAAAAATAACTAAAGAAGAAGTAATTGATTATTACCAAGAAATTAGCCCTTTACTACTTAAATATAGCAAGAATAGAGTACTTACTCTGCAAAGATTTCCCAATGGACAAGCAGCTAAAGGTTTTTATCAGAAAAAATATAGTGATTATTTCCCTAAGTGGCTTAGTGTTACAGAAATTAAGCTTAAGGAAGGCTCTAAACAAAGAGAGTTAGTTTTAAAAAATAAAGCAGATTTAATTTATTTAGTTGATCAAGCTAGCTTATCTTTCCATGCTTGGCTTTCTCAATATAATAAAATAAATTCTCCTGATAGGTTGATATTTGATATTGATCCACCTAAAGAGAATTTTAAATTAGCCAAACAGGCAGCTAAAGAGTTAAAAGAAGTCTTAGATAATCTTAATTTAAAGAGTTTTTTAATGTTAACTGGCAAAAAAGGGCTACATTTACTCATTCCCATTAAAGTAGATTATAATTTTGATAAAACTAAAGACTTTGCTAAAAAAATAAGTCAGCTTTTAGAGAAAAGAAACAGCTCTCGCTACACCAGTAGTGTTAATAAGGGTAGGGAAAAGAAGGTCTATATTGATTATTTGAGAAATTCATATGGTCAAACTGCAATTTGCCCGTATAGCTTAAGAGACACCAAAAAAGCCAGTATAGCTACTCCTATCACCTGGAAACAATTAAATAATTCAAACTTGAAACCAGATATCTATACAATTAAAGATATAGAAGAAATAAAGACTAGAGAGGATCCTTGGAAGTATTTTAATAATTATAAAGCTGATCTTAGAAAAGCTGAAAAAAAGCTTGATATATTAATTAAAAAAGAAAATCTATAAATAGAAATTCTTTTAAAATATTACTAAAGTATTTGTTTTAAATTAAGCTAAGAAATCTAGATATAGAGCATAGGCTAGAGCAATGGCAGAAAAAACAAAAATAGCAATATAATTCCACTTAGCTAAACTAGTTTTTAGTCCTTTTAATATATAAACCGTAGCTTGTCTTTCTTGGTCGTTTAAGTTCTCTTTGTTCTCTATCTTTTTAGCTAGTTCAAGATTTTCAATAAGATGATCCCGTCTGTTTTCTATATTATAGCGATGTATGAAGTACCAAACAAAGCCAATGGTTCCAATATACCAAGCTATCTCTACCCATAGTGCACTGTAGTAGTTTAAAATAATAATTACTCTGTAGGCAATAGTAGCAATAATACCAATCACAAAAAGGAAGTTCCTATAATATCTATGATTTAGTTTATTCATATATTTAAATATCTATTTATATTATAATGTTATTTATATTTAACTTTAGTATAGCAGAGTATTGAGTATATTCATAAGTTAATATTTATTATTAAATAAATTATTATATTTAATTTAAAAATATGGAAAACGAAAATAAAGATTTGAAAAAATCTAAGACTAAAAAGATTATTATCAGTATAGTAATTTTTTTAGCACTCTTTTTATTTATTAGCTTAATAACTGGAAATGACAATGAAAATAATAATGAAATAGTGGGAGATGATAATGGAGCAAGTTTTGTAGAAGCAGAGGATGATGATGGCGAGCTGACTCCTGAGCAGGTAATTGAACGTATGAACAGGGAAGAAGGTATAGGAATTGAGCAGGGGCCTATAGAAGTAGAAATTATTAGCCCTGAAGGAGAAATCTCTACAGTTGGACAATCTAGACATTATCAAGCTCAAGTTTTAGGACTAGAGAATGGCTCTAGATGTAGTTGTGACTGGCAGTTCTATTTAAATGAGAATAATGAAGAGTATTTATATAAGGAAATGACTGATCGTCCTTGTACATATAGAACCTCTCCAGAGAAGCAAGTTTGTGGATTTACTAGTACTTTTATTGAAAAAATAGGAGAACTGCGTGTGTCTGTAGATGTTGAAGTGGAGAAACAAGATGAGATAGTGCAAACTGCTACAGCACAAAGAATGTATATAGTTAGGTAGTTAAAATTGACTATAATTGTTACAATTGCAGCAATTGGGGTTACATTTAGGGTTTAGATCTCATATAATA
>CAYYPI010000018.1:0-18587 GCA_964473565.1 uncultured Gammaproteobacteria bacterium | reverse complement strand
GTTTTAAATCTATTTCTATCATAAAACATTTCTTGATCACTTCTGTGACTTCTTTCTACTTTACCATTTTGAGCAGGTTTACCTGGGTCTATTAAATAATGAATAATATTTAATCTCTGGCAAAATATATCAAAATCATGTAATCTGGGATTAAATGGGTCAGCTGATTTCAAATAGCCCACATACCTATTTGTGAAGCAGCTTCCATTATCAGTCTTAACAGCCCTTGTTTTAAACGGGGCTGTTTTGATTACTTTCTTTAAAAAATCTATAGCACTACCATTGCCCATATCATCGTATATTTTTAGATACCTCCACCTAGAAGCACAGTCTATAGCTGTGAATTGATAATACCTTTTACCCTTTATTTTACTGGGCACATATTTAATATCTATCTCTACTAACTCTCCTGGAGACAATGGCACTTTAATATATTTATACTTTAATTTTCTAATTCTATATTTTCTAACCAATCCCTCATTTTTAATTATTTTGCCAATAGTTCTATCATCTATTTTAATATTTTCTTTTATTAATTTGTAATTTAACTTTTTAGCACATAACTTAGTTTCATTTCGCATCTCTATTATTCTCTCTTTTATCCTTATTGGCGTTTCGTTAGGTTGACTTTTGGGTTTAGTGGATTTAGCTACTAAGCCCTTTTCTCCATATTTCTTATAATTTGATACCCATCTTTCTAATGTTCTTTTTCCTCCAGGAAATAACTTAGCGGCATCAACTAATCTTATTTCCTTATTTACAATGGGAAGAACCCAGCGCAAACGTTCCTCTAAGGGAGATTGAGGTAGTTTTGTACACATGCCAGGTAAGTTTCTCATATTTCTTGAAAAACCGCCATATGTGTGTGCACATTACCTAATACCCTTGACTTATTTTCATATATGTGATATAGTAAAAAGATCATTAAAATAGAATAATAACTAAAACAGGAGGAATTATGTGCACAGTAAAAGAACATGAAAAGCTAAAAGATTTAGATTTTAATCTTGTTAAGAAATATGGTGATGCTCAAGTAATTGAGAGTAAATACCATAATTGTATGGGCTCAAAAGCCATTAAAGTATTGGTAAAAGTGCCACCGATGAATGATTGGACTTTAAGAAAAGTCGAAAAGATTACAATTTGCAACCTTGGCAAAAAAAGAGCCACCTTCGTGGAAGTGCCTAAACATTTTGTGAAATCATCCAGTGCCTGTGGAGTTCAAGTCATTCAGAATTTCTACCTCCCTGTAACTTGTTTAGGGGAGACAATGGAAGTATTTGCTGATGTCAGGCAAAGAGTTAATCACGAAGGCATGACTGCTTATGTGATTAATTATTATGAAGTGCCGGCGGACTTGCAAGCTGTGAAAGCTGTAAGGCTCAAAATTGGAACACCGAAAAGGTACCCTAATGAGGTTAAAAGAATACCTCTGCCAAATGGTGCCGCCATTACGTTTGTAGGCATATAAAAGTCTGCAAACAATAAAAGACTGCTTTAAATGAAGTAGTCTTTTTTCTTTTTATAATAAATAATAAATAATTTAAAAGGGTGGACAATTAGCAAGGATTTTGATATACTATAAATCCTTAATTAATAATTAACCCTAAATATATGTCATTTACATTACCAAAATTAAATTTTGCTTATGATGCTTTAGAGCCTTATATGTCAGCAAAAACAATGGAGTTGCATCACGGCAAACATCATCAAGCTTATATTGATAAAGCTAATAAATTTGTTGAGAATACAGATACAGGGCATAAGGGAAAAACTTTAGAGCAAATTTTGGTTGATACAGCTCATAACCCTAATGAAACAAGTCTCTTTAATAATGCTGGACAAGTATGGAATCATAATTTTTTCTGGCAAAGTTTAAGTCCTCAAGGGGGTGGGGAGCCTGATTCTGAAGTTATGGAACATATTAAAGCAGCTTTTGATGACTTAGATAAGTTTAAAGAAGAATTTATTGAAAAGTCCATGAGTCATTTTGGTAGTGGTTGGGTGTTTCTAATCTTAGAAGATGACAGGATAAAGATAACTACTAAGTCTAACGGAGATAATCCAATAGCACATAATCAAAAACCACTTTTGAGTTTTGATATCTGGGAACACGCTTATTATCTAGATTATCAAAATAAGAAAAAAGAATATTTTCAAGCTTTTCTAGATAATTTAATAAATTGGGACTTTGTTAAAGAAAATATTAATAAATAATATTACTGTTATTTAACTATAAAAAATAGAGCTTATTCAAGCTCTATTTTTGTTGACACTAATAATATAATATTATAGTATATACACAGAGGGAAAACCTCATTTTTTAATTAAATTAATAATTATCACGCACACCTTCTTTTAATATTTCTTGCTTAAAAAATTTAAGCTTTGAAGGTGGAGGGTAAAAAGAAAATTATGACAAAATTACCATCATTAGAAGAGATGCTCAAGGCTGGTATGCACTTTGGGCACAGAACAAGCCGTTGGCACCCAAAAATGGAGCCTTTTATTTTTGGCAAAAGAAATAATATTTATATTATTGACCTTGAAAAAAGCCAAGAACAGCTAAAAAGTGCTATTGAATTCATGCAAAATTTAGTACAGGAGAATAAGTCTATATTATTTGTTGGTACTAAAAAACAAGTTCAAAAACCATTAAAAGAAGTTGCTCAAGAACTTAATATGCCTTATGTGGTAGAAAAATGGTTAGGTGGCTTTTTAACAAACTTTACGGTAGTAAAAAAATCAATTAAAAGATATCTAGATCTTAAAGAGCAAAAAGAATCTGGTAAATTAGATAAATATACTAAAAAAGAAAGACTTGACTTTGAAAGAGAAATCGACAAGATGGAAAGCAAATTAGGAGGATTAAGTAACTTAAAAAAATTACCTGATGCTTTATTTGTTTGGGACATCAGAGAAGAAGAAACAGCTATTACTGAAGCTAGAAAAAAGAATATCCCTATCATTGCTATTTGTGATACTAATGTTAACCCTGAGTTGGTTAATTATCCTATTGCTTGTAACGATGATGCTACTAAAGCTGTTAAATTAATATTAGAGACTATTAAAGATAATCTTAAGAATGTTAATAAAAAATAATTAAATCTATATATATGGAAACTTTAAAAAAATTACGTGAACAAACTGGGGCAGGTATTGTTGATTGCCAAAAAGCTTTAAAAGAAGCTAATGGTGATTTAGATACTGCTGTTGAGATTTTAAGAAAAAAAGGAATCTCAAAAGCATCTAAGCGCATGGATAGAGAGGCTCTAGAAGGAATAATTATTGCTGACGTTAGTGAAGATAAAAAGACTGCCTATATTTTAGAATTAAATTCAGAAACTGATTTTGTAGCTAGAAATGAAAAATTTCAGGAATTTGCTGGTAAGTTGATGAAATTAGCACAAGAAAAAAATGTAGATACTAAAGAAGAATTATTAGCTTTAGATTTTGAAGAAAGTAATGTCAGTGACTCTATTGATGCTTTAAGCGGAGTTATTGGAGAGAAAATTGTTTTAGGTAGATATGACAAGCTAAGTGGAGGAACTACTTCAGCTTATGTGCATATGGGCGGAAAAATGGGTATTATTTTAGCTTTAGATAAAGAAGGAATGGCTGATGTTGCCAGTGATATTGCAATGCATATTGCTGCTTTAAATCCTAAATACATCAAACCTGAAGATGTACCAGAGGAAGAGCTTAACAGGGAAAAAGAGATTTATAAAGAACAGTTACTTAAAGAAGGAAAGCCTGAAAATATTATTGATAAGATTTTAGAAGGTAAGATTAATAAATATTATTCAGAAGTTTGTTTACTGAAACAAGAATTCATTAAAGATGAAAATAAGAAGGTTGAAGATATTTTAGGTGATGCTAAAGTAAGTAACTTTATTCGCTACAGCTTATCATAATAAAATACCCATTATCTTATCCTGTGATTAATGTCTTAGTTTAAGATAATTTTAAATATGTCTAAAATAGTTAAAATAAAATTTAGCACCTGGGATAAAGATTATGATTTCTTAGATAATGATTTAGATTTAAAAGTTGGTGATCATGTAATTGTTGATACTGATTTGGGTAGAGATCTAGGGATTGTAAATGAACTTGTAATAAACGAACCCAAAGAGAAAGGTGAAACAGAGGCAGAAGAGACTAAGGATGATAAGGTTAGAGATATTAAGCCAGTTATTAGGTTAGCTACAAGCGATGATTATGATAAATTACCAGAAAGAGAAGAAAAATTAAAAGCTTTAAAATACTGTAAAGAAAGAATTGATAAACACAAATTACCAATGAAGTTAGTTGATGTGCACTTTTCTTTAACTGGTAAACGTTTAAATTTTGCTTTTATTTCTGAAGGCAGAGTTGATTTTAGAGATTTGGTTAGAGACTTAACTGCACATTTTAATGGTAATATTAGACTAACACAAATTGGAAGTAGAGATGAAGCTAAGGTTAGTGGAGATTTTGGTCCTTGCGGTTTACCTCTTTGTTGTAAGCGCTTTATTAATAAATTTTCTTCAATTACCTCAGACATGGCTGAATGTCAGCAAGTAGTACACAGGGGTAGCGATAGATTGTCTGGTATGTGTAATCGCTTGATGTGTTGTCTTTCTTATGAACAGGATTGCTACAAAGATTTAGCTAAAAAAATGCCTGCTGTTGGCACAAAGGTTACAGTGGATGGTCAAAAAGGAGTGGTTGTTGGTCAGCATATATTAAAACAAAGCGTTGACGTAGAGTTTAGAGTGAAAAATAATGGTAGCGGTTATGAGAAAACAGTTACTGAAGTAGATTTAAATAGACATAAAAAGAAAAAAGAAAAATAAATCAGAGGAGAAATCTTAGTATAAAGAAAAAACCGATATTTTATCGGTTTTTTTCGTGTATATAAATAATATGTATAAAAATATTATTTTTCTAAATACTAAAAATATGTTATTATACATAATATAAAAACTTAACTTTTGACACATATGCCTAAGAAAACTAAAATCGCCATTAATGGCTTTGGCAGAATTGGTAGAGCTGCCTTTAAAATAATTTTAAACGAATATCCTAATTTAGAAGTAGTAGCAATTAATGACTTGAGTGACGTTAAAACCTTAGCTAATCTTTTAAAGTATGATAGTGCTTATGGTAAATACGATAAAGATATTAAAACATTATCAGATAGTATTAAGGTTGCTGGTAAAAACTATAAAATACTAAATGAAAAGGACCCAGAGAATCTCCCCTGGAAAGAATTAAAGGTAGATGTAGTTTTAGAATGTACTGGTATATTTAAAGATAAAAAGAGTGCAGGTAAACATTTAAGTGCAGGAGCTAAGAAGGTAATAATTTCTGCACCCACTAAAGACACTAAAAGTATTAAAACTATTGTTTTAGGTGTAAACGAAAAAGACATAAAAAAATCAGATGATATATTATCATGCGCTTCTTGTACTACTAATTGTTTAGCACCTATGGCAGAAGTTGTTCGTTCTAAGTTTGGTGTTAAAAAAAGTCTTATGACCACAGTGCATGCTTACACTGCTAGTCAGTCATTAGTTGATGGTCCTCATAAAGATTTAAGAAGAGGTAGAGCAGGAGCTACCAACATTGTTCCTACTAGCACCGGTGCCGCTAAAGCTACTGGCTTAGTGATTAAATCTTTAAACAACAAGTTAGATGGTATGGCCATGCGAGTACCAATATTAGTAGGTTCTATAGTGGATGCTACTTTTATCTTAAAGAAAAAGACAGATCTAGAAAAAGTAAAAAAGGCTTTTGTTTCTGCAGCTAAATTAAAGAAATTTAAAGGTATATTACAGGCTAGCACAGAACCGCTAGTATCTAGTGACATTGTTGGCAGTCCATATAGTTCTATAGTTGATTTAGAGTTTATCACATTAATGGACGGCGATCTCTTAAAGGTTGTAGCCTGGTATGATAATGAATGGGGTTACAGTAATCGTCTAGTTGATCTTAGTGTATTGCTTTCAAAAAAATATCTTTAAGTATGGATTTACTTAAAAAAATAAAAGAAAACGATTTAAAGGGCAGGGGCGGTGCTGGTTTTTCTGTATATGATAAATGGAAGTTAATTTTAAAGACAAAAACTAAGGAGAAGTATTTTATTGTTAACGGAGCTGAAGGAGAACCTGGTGTAAAAAAAGACGAGTATATTATAAAACACCATTTAGAAGAACTGCTTAGCGGTATAAAATTAATAATAAATTATATTAAGACTAAAAAATGTATAATATTTTTAAATCATGATTTTCTTAAATATGGTGAAAAAATAAAAGCAGATTTAGTTAATACTGAGATAGAAATTATATACAAAAATAAGAATCATGGTTATATAGCTGGAGAAGAGAGCACAATGTTAAATATATTAGAAGGCAAGCGTAGTGAGCCTAGAGCTAGACCTCCGTTTCCAACTGAAAGTGGTTATAATAATAGTCCAACCTTAATACACAATATAGAAACTATATATAATATTTATTTAGTTTCAAAGTCAAATTATAAAAAGACTAGATTTTATACAATAAACGGAGAAGTGAAAAATCCAGGTGTCTACAATCTTCCTGCTAATTATTCAATTGCAAGAATTTTGGAAGAGACTAATAATTTACCATCGTTCAAATTTTTTGTTCAACATGGTGGACAAGCTAGTGGAGAGATTTTAAACTCATCTCAATTAAAAAAACAAGTATCAGGTTGTGGCGCTATAACAATTTATAGTTATAAAAATAATAGTGATTTTGAATTTATAAAAAACTTAGTTAACTTCTACTTTAATAGTTCTTGTGGTAAATGTACGCCTTGTAGAGAAGGTACTTACAGGCTTAAAGAAATGCTTAGCGGAGAAAAGATGAATTGGTCTCATTTTCTTGATTTAATTGATAATTTAGAAAATAGCTCATTTTGTGCTTTAGGCTCATCCTTAGCAGTGCCTGTAAAATCATATATAAATAATGTTAACCCTGATTTTAAACCTGAGCTTTAAATATGAAAAAGTTTTATATAAAAATTAATAATAAAAAGATTTTAAGTAGTGCTAATGAGTCAATTTTAAAGATAGCCAGGAAAAATAAAATTGATATACCTTCTTTATGCTACCATCCTGATTTACCTATTAAAGGTAATTGCGGCTTATGCTTAGTGGAAATTAAAGGCTTTAAAAAATTAGTAAGAGCTTGTTCTGTTAAAGCACAAGCAGGTATGGAAATTAGAACTAATACCGCAAAAATATCTAAATCAAGAAATTTAAACTTAGAACTTTTATATGCTGAGCATGCCAATAAATGTAGTACTTGTGTTAATAGTATTGATTGTCAATTACTTAAACTAGCTAAAAAATATAAAATAGATGTAACTGAGTTTGCTAAAAGAAAATCTGAAAGAAAGACATATAAGTTCAACAAGGCGGTTGAGATTGATGGTAGTCAATGTATTGACTGCAGATCTTGCCTTGATGCTTGTCAGCTTCTTAGTGGTGTTAATCACTTAGAGTTAAAAGGTAGAGGCATAAAGCAAGAAATTGTTCCTAAAAATCAAAAAGATCTATTAACTGGAATGGCTGCTCAAAAGCAAGGTTTTGCTTGCGTCTATTGTGGTCAATGTGCACTTCATTGTCCGGTTGGCGCCGCTCAAGAGCAGGAGCAGATTACTAGCTTAGAATCTGCTTTAAAAAATAAAGCTCAAGATGAAATTATGGTGGCACAAATTGCTCCTTCGGTAAGGGTTAGTATTGGTGAGGAGTTTGGATTGAAACCAGGTGCTTTAGTTACTGGCAAATTAGTCACAGCTTTAAAGAAGCTAGGTTTTGATGCAGTTATAGATGTAAATTTTGGTGCTGATGTGACTACTATAGTAGAAGCACAAGAGCTTATTGATAGAATAAAGAATAAAAAGACTTTGCCGCTTTTAACTTCTTGTTGTCCAGCTTGGGTTAGATATATAGAATATTATCAACCTAAACTAATTAAAAATCTAACTTCTTCACGCTCACCACAAATGCATACTGCCGGTTTGGTGAAAACATATTTTGCTAAAAGAAATAATATCTCCCCAGATAAGATAAAAATTGTCTCTATTATGCCTTGTACAGCTAAAAAATATGAAGCAAGTAGAAAAGAGCTAAGGTATAAGGATAAGGATTTAATTGATTTTGTTATAACAACTAGAGAAACGGCTTTTTTAATAGCAAAGAATAAAATAAAGTTTAATGCTCTTAAGAATTCAAAGATGAATAACATCTTATCAGAGCATTCAGGTGCTGCCGCTATTTATGGTTCCAGTGGTGGAGTAATGGAGTCAGCTATTCGTACTGCTTTATATTTCTTAGAAAATAAAAATCTACCAAGGATTGATTTTAAAGATTGTCGTGGTATGGAAGGTTTGAAAGAGGCTAGTATAAAAATTAAAAAGAGGAAATTAAACATTGCTATTGTAAACGGTTTAGCTAATTTCCAAAAAATAGTTGACCAGATAGATAAATATGATTATATTGAAGTAATGACCTGTCCGGGTGGATGTATTGGTGGGGGCGGTCAACCAATCCCTACAAATTCTAAGATTAGACTGGCTAGAATGAAAGCTTTGTATAAGATAGACTCTAAAAAGAAACTTAGAAAAGCTCATGAGAATACCCAAGTCTTAAAGGCTCTTCATTACTTAGAAACTAAAAAAATAGATAAACAGATACTGCACACTACTTATAGTGAAAAAAATAAATAAAACTATGTTTCCTGTATATATAAAAACTACTTTAGAAAAATTAAATAAAGCTAATTTTGAAGCTTATGTGGTTGGTGGTTGTGTTCGTGATATTTTAATGAAAAAAACACCTAATGATTGGGATATTACCACTAATGCTACTCCTGAAGAAATAATCAAGGTTTTTGATAATGCTAAATATGAAAATGAATTTGGCACAGTTTTAGTACCTATTAGAGAAAAAGAACAATTACTTGATGTTTTAGAAATTACCACTTATCGTAGTGAAAAGGGTTATAGTGATAATCGTAGACCAGATGAGGTAGTTTTTGAAAGTGATTTAGAAAAAGATCTTGAGCGCAGGGATTTTACCATTAATGCTTTAGCCATGGATAAAGATGAAAACATCATTGATCTTTTTGGTGGCTTAAAGGATATTGATAAAAAAATAATAAGAGCTGTAGGTGAGCCAATAGAACGTTTTAAAGAGGATGCTTTAAGATTACTTAGAGCTATAAGATTATCAGCTCAGCTTGATTTTGCTATAGAAAATAAAACAGAAAGAGCTATACTTAAAATGGCTGGCTCAGTTAAATTTGTTTCTCAGGAAAGAATTAGAGATGAGTTAATTAAAATGCTTAAAACTGATAACGGTCATTTAGCAATTAAAAGATTGCATGATAATAAAATATTGCAATATATCTTACCTGAATTAGAAGCAGGAGTGAATGTTAGTCAAAATCATCATCATATTTATACTGTTTTTGAACATAGCTGGAGAGCCTTAGCTAATTGTCCTAGTTCTGATTGGAGAGTTAAATTAGCGGCACTACTTCATGATATTGGTAAACCTAAATCTAAAAGAATTATTAAAGGTGAAGCAACTTTTTATAATCATGAATATATTGGCGCTAAAATAACAGATAAAATATTAAAACGTTTGCGCTTTAAAAATGAAGACAGGGAAAAGATTGTTAATTTGGTAAAAAACCACATGTTTTATTATAATGTTGGTGAAGTTACAGCTAGTTCAGTTAGACGTTTAATTAAAAGAGTAGGTCAAGATAATTTAAAAGATTTGATAGATTTACGCATAGCTGATAGACTAGGATCTGGTACACCTAAGGCTAAGCCATATAAACTGAGACATTTAGAGTATATGATGGAAAAAGTTCAGCATGATCCTGTCTCAGTAAAAAGCTTAAAAATAAATGGCAATGATTTAATGAAACAGCTAAAATTAGAGCCAAGTCCTAAGATAGGCGCTATACTAGAAGTCCTACTTGCTGAGGTAATTGAAGACCCTAAATTAAATGAATACAAGCTTTTATTAAAACGAGCTAAAGAATTGCAAAACGATAATCTAGAAGATTTAAGAAAACAAGCTCAAGATTTAATTGAAGAAGAAAATATAAAAGAAGATAAAAAAATTAAAAAACAATACTATGTTTAAAAAAATAAATTTTAGTACCAAAATATTATTAATATTAGCGCTTACTTTAGTGTTAAGCGCTTGTACAAACTCTAATTCAGTAAACAATCAAACTAATACTAATCTAAATAATATGAATAACAATAATACTAATACAAGTAGTAATGAAAATGCTAGAACGGTTCAAGGTCAAGAAGATCTAGCACAGGAATATCAGTATGTAGTTTTAAATACTAATTACGGAGAAATTAAAATTAAACTATATACAGATAAAACCCCTATCACAGCTAATAATTTCTTAAACTTAGCTCAAGACGGTTTCTATAACAACACTAAGTTCCACAGAATAATTGAAGGTTTCATGATTCAAGGTGGAGACCCTTTAACAAAGGATGATGAACAAAAAGAACAATGGGGAACTGGTTCTCCTGGTTATGTAATTCCAAATGAGGATGTAGAAGGAGTTTCTAACGTAGAGGGAACTATATCCATGGCTAATAGTGGACCTGACACAGGTGGTTCACAGTTTTTCATTAACACAGCTGACAATGTAGCTTTAGACTTTGACAAGCAACCTCTGCAAAGCCAACATAGTGTTTTCGGAGAGGTGGTAGAGGGAATGGATGTGGTTAAAGACATTGAATCACTGGAAACAGATCCTAGAGACAGACCAGTTGAAGATGCTGTAATTACAGAAGTGACTTTGGTAAAAGAATAAAAATTGAAAATTACAATTAAATTCTTAACATATGCAGGTATATTTAGATAATGCTGCTACTACTAAAATGGATAAAGTGGTAGCAGATACTATGCAAACATATTTTTTAGATAAGTTTGCCAACCCTTCATCAATACATCGTCAGGGTGAAGAAGTATACAATGATGTTGAAAAAGCTAAGGAAAAGGTGGCTAAGATTCTAAATACTGAGCCACAAACTTTAGTATTTACTGGCAGTGCTAGTGAAGCTAATAATTTCATTATTAAAGGTGTGGCTAGAGCTAATAAAGATAAAGGTAAACATATTATTGTCTCTGAAATTGAACATGCTTGTGTTTTAGGTCCTGTTAAACAGCTTGTGAAAGATGGCTTTGAAGTTTCATATGCTCCAGTTGATAAAAAGGGAAGGGTAAAAATATCAGAATTAAAGAAAATGATTTCAGAGGATACTATTTTAGTCTCTATTATCACTGCTAATAATGAGATTGGAACTATTCAGGATATTAAAAAAATAGCCAAGCTTGTAAAGAAAAGTGGCGCTTATTTCCACACTGATGCAGTGCAAGCTGTGCCTTATTTAGAGATAGATATTAAAGACTGGGGTGTAGACTTTTTAACACTTTCTGCTCATAAATTTCATGGACCCAAAGGTGTAGGTATGGCCTATATTGGTAGAAGTATTAAAATTAAACCTCTAATTAGTGGTGGTGAGCAAAACTATGGGCTTAGAGCAGGTACATTAGATGTGGCTGGCATTATTGGCTTTAGCAAAGCACTTGAGATAGCCTATAGAAATAGAAATAAGAACGTAGAGAAAATAGCTAAACTAAGAGATTATTTCTTAGAGCAAATAAAGAAAAATATAAAAGATGTGCACTTAAATGGTCATGAAAAGTTTAGATTAGAAAATAATTTAAACCTAAGATTTAATGGTGTAGAAGGTGAAGCAATACTTATGGATTTATCAAATCAAGGAATAGCTGTATCTACAGGCTCTGCCTGCAGTGCTAAGAATTTAAGAACTTCATATGTACTGCAAGCTTTAAATATAGATCCTAAATACCTAAATAGTAATGTGAGATTCTCACTGAGTAAAAATACTACTAAAACTGAATTAGATTACACTGTAAAGAAATTAAAAGATACTGTTAAAAGATTAAGAAGTTTTAGCCCAATTAAGTAATTACAATTAATGTCAAAATATATGGCACTTAACTATACTAAAAAAACATTAAATCATTTTTTGAAGCCAAAAAATATTGGTGAAATAAAAAATGCAGATGCCTATGCAGAAATAGGTAATATGGTTTGTGGAGACCAGTTAAATTTCTCCATTAAAGTAGAGAAGGGAAAAGTTAAAGATATTAAGTTCCTTTCTTTTGGCTGTGCTTCAAATATTGCTACAGCCTCAATCATGACTGAAAAAGTGAAAGGCATGAGCTTGGAGGAGGCTAAAAATTATGATTGGAATAGGATTGTTTCAGATTTGGGTGGCTTACCTCAACAAAAAGTTCATTGCTCTATTATGGCAGTAGAAGGTCTGAAAAAAGTTATTGATAATTACAAGGATAAAGAAAATAAAAAAGAGCCAAAAAAAGAATTAAAGAAAAAAACTGCTAAGAAAATCACTAAAAAGAAAAAATAATAAATATTAAATAGATATTAAAAACAATAAAACTGCCAATTAGGCAGTTTTATTTATAATCTATATTTTTGTATTAAATACTTTTTATTATTCTGAGGATATATTAACTTTAACTCCAGGTCCCATACTTGAGCATAAGACAATATTTTTGAAGTATTGCCCTTTAGCTTTAGCAGGTTTAGCTTTTTGTACTGCGTCTAGTATAGTCTTAAAGTTTTCTAGAAGTTTGTCATTGTCAAAACTAACTTTTCCAATTACTGTGTGAACATTAGAAGTAGCATCATTTTTAATATTAACCTTACCCTTTTTAAGCTCTTTTACTGCTTTAACAGGATCATCAGTTACAGTTTCGTTTTTAGGTGAAGGCATAAGTCCTCTAGTACCTAAAATTTTAGCAATTTTACCTAGATTTTTCATCATAGCTGGTTCAGCTACTGCTACTTCGAAATCAGTTTTTTCAGTTTTTTTAATTTCTTCAATTAACTCTTCATTACCTACTATATCAGCGCCTGCCTCTTTAACAGCTTTTTCATTAGCACTAGATACGAAAGCTGCTATTTTAACATCTTTACCAGTACCGTGAGGAAGGTTAACCGCTGTTCTAATTTGTTGGTCACCTTTTTTAGGATCAATTCCTAATCTGAAATGTAATTCAATGGAGGCATCAAATTTAGCTGTGTGTAGTTTCTTTACTAATTCAAGTGCTTTTTCCGGTTTATATGTTTGTGATTTATCAAACTCAAGTGATTCTAAATTTTCTTGAGATTCACCTTCAGCGTTTGCTTTTTTTGTTTCCTTGTTTTTTTTATCTGTCATATTGTATTTGTGGTTTTAGCGCTATAATATAGCTCCCACTATTAATTATATATAGTTATATAAGTTATTTTATTTAACTTGCACCCCCATTTGTTTTGCTGTGCCAGCAATAATTTTTTGAGCAGCTTCAATATCGTTAGCATTTAAGTCTTGCATTTTAATTTCTGCGATTTCTTTTACCTGATCTTTAGTTAGGGTGCCAACCTTATCAGTTAAAGGATTAGCTGCGCCTTTTTTAATCTTAGCGTACTTTTTAATTAGCTCTGAAGCAGGAGGGCTTTTCATGATAAAATCAAAAGTTCTATCTTCGTACACTGAGATTTCAACAGGTACAATGTCTCCCATTTTATCTTTAGATGCATCGTTAAATTTAGTACAAAATTCTTGTATATTTAAACCATGTTGACCTAAAGCAGGGCCAACTGGAGGAGCTGGATTAGCTTGACCAGCTGGAATTTGTAATTTAATGGTTGTTAATAATTTTTTTGGCATATGATTATGTTCTAACAATTTCTAAATTGTATTCTCATTATTTTTTAAAAACAATTATATTTTTTTAATTTGTAAAAAATCTAGCTCTACTGGTGTTTCACGACCAAACATAGAGACAGAAACTTTTACTTTTCCTTTAGCTTCATCAATAGCAGTGATTTTTCCTTCCATGTTTTTGAAAGGACCTTCGTTGATGCGCACTGCTGAACCTTCTGTAACATCAATTTTATATTTAGGCTCTTCAACACCCATTCTTTTTTGTAATGATTTTATTTCTTCCTCACTAACTGGAGTAGGTGTAGTACCTGTACCAATAAAACCAGTAACATTTGGTGTGTTTCTAACTATATACCAAGACTCATCAGTTACTTCCATTTCAATCATAACATAGCCAGGAAAGATTTTTTCCTCAACTATTTTACGTTTTCCGTTCTTAATCTTTATTTTTTTCTCAATAGGAACCAAGACATTGAAAATTTTGTCTTCCATGTCTAGAGTTTCTATTCTTTGGCGTAAATTTTGAGCAACGTTCTCTTCGTATCCAGAGTAAGTGTGTAGAACGTACCAACGTCGGCCTTGGTGTAGGTTTTGCTTAGCCATAAATATTTTTATTAAATAATAAAGCCTAAAGCGTAATTAAAAACAAAGTCTAAAAGTCCTAGAAATGCAGCAATAACAAGGCTAAGTCCGATTACTAACCAGGTGTAGCGTGCAGTTTCTTTTTTAGTAGGCCAAGTGACTTTTTTCATTTCCTCAATTGACGCTTTAATGTAGTTTATTAATTTTGTCATACATTTATTTATTGTATTTAAAAACAGCCTCCACGGCCATTTTTTTTAACTATATATAGTTTATATAATCAAGCTAATTATGTCAAGAAAAATAATTTAACAGAAAAAAAACAGCTTGACTTATGTTGGCATTTAAGTGAAAATAGGTTAAGATGTAAGTAAGAATATATGGTAGGACCAAAACTTAAAAAAAGGGAGGACAAGCAGTATACTATAACTTCCAGAGCTAAAAGACTTTTTCAGGCAGTCTATTTTAAACAGAAAAAAGCTGAGGAAGGTGAAAAGGATGAAATAAGTCGTATTAATGTATCAGCCTTAATTTCTAAGGTTGCTTTTGTTTATGAAAAAATAAGAAATGCTGTTGATTATGATGAGGAGCACATGCTTAGAAAAAATGCTATCGAAAGAATACTTAAAAGACAAATAGTTATCGAGGGTGTACTTAAAGCTTCTAAAAGTGAAGAAATATCACTTCATTTATTAACTGAACTTATCAGAGCTGGTTACTTAGCAAATGATGCAGTACCAGAGACAAAAATTAAAGAGGTTGCTGATCTTTTAGAGAAATACATCAAGTTAAAGAATTATGCTTTAGAAAGGGTGAGCACTTTTTCTGATATAAATGATAATACTAAGGTTATAAAGAATAAAGTTAAAGAGAGAAATAAATTAGTTAATTGGTTAATTTCTTTAGCAGCTACTGAAATTGAAGAAAATTTAGGTAAAGATTTAGTGCAAGATGTAGTTATTGAAAACATGTATGAAGACCTGGAGAATAATATTCAAGCTAGTAGTGATTTAGATGAGAAATTAAGAAAAGATTTAAAAATTCAAATTTATCTAAGTATATACAGAAAATATGTAAAATATGATGATTCAATGTTGTCTTTAATTTTGTTTAGATATTATAACCGCGAGTGGACTAATGATTTACTTGAAGAAGAAAAAATAATGGAAATTTCTCAAAAAATAAATGTCTTAAGACAAGCTATTAATAGACAGCTTAAACATCCACTAATAAAGCAAATTGATAAGATAACTAGAAAATACGCTGTTTTTTATTCTATCATGACAGAGGTTGTATCTTCTGATCCAGTTAAGTTGTTTTATGAACTAAAAAACAACTCTTTAGCTTATTACAAACAAGTTAAAAGCACTTATATTAAACGCTACAAAACTGCTAAGTCAAAACTTTGGCGCAGCGCTTGGCGCAGTATTGTCTATATTTTCTTTACTAAATCTATTTTTGTAGTTTTAATTGAGGTTCCGGCCATAAGATGGTTTGGTGAAGAATTAAACTACGTTTCTTTGTTTATCAATATAGTTTTTCCAGCATTACTACTTTTCTTTATGGTTTTAACTACTAGAAAGCCAAGTTCAAAAAATCTTGATAAAGTTGTTGAAGGTGTACAGGAAATAAGCTATGAAGAATTTGAAAGACAAAAACCTTTTAAGATTAAAAAGCCAGCCAAAAGAAAGCCATTACCTAATTTTATTTTTAACCTTATTTATTTTATCACCTTTTTATTCTCAGTTTATATTATAGTAGAAATATTAACTTTGATTGATTTTAATTGGGTAAGTATTGTCATCTTTTTATTCTTCTTGGCTTTTGTTAGTTTCTTTAGTGTTCGTATTAAGAAAAATATTAAGGAATTAATTGTAGCTGAGAGGAAAGATAATTTAGCTGACTTTTTGTTTGATTTCTTTTATATGCCTATAGTTGCTGCTGGTCGTTGGTTGTCAGGCAAAGCTTCAGAAGTTAATATCTTCATATTTATTATGGACTTCATTATTGAAGCTCCATTTAAGGTCTTTGTTGAAATTGCTGAAGATTGGACTAAATATGTAAAAGAAAAGAAAGAAGAAATAATGTAATTTATATGGGATCATTATACATTGTAGCTACGCCAATTGGTAATCTTGATGATATTACTTTTAGAGCTGTAAAGATTTTAAGTGAAGTAGATTTAATTTTAGCTGAAAATACTCAAACAGCTAAAAAACTACTTAGTGCTTATGAAATTAAGACAGATCTGTGGCAATACAGTCAAAAATCTTCTGAGAAACAGTTTTTAGATATTTGTGATAAATTAAAAGAAGGAAAGTCATTAGCTCTAATTTCAGAGGCTGGTACGCCTGGTATCTCCGATCCAGGCTCAATGCTGGTTTCTAGACTTACAGAGACTTTAGCAAGTACAAAAATTATATCAATCCCAGGTCCGTCAGCGCTTAGTGCTATTGTTTCAGTTAGTGGCTTAAAAATGGATAGGTTTTGTTTTCTGGGTTTTTTGCCCCACAAGAAAGGTAGGCAAAAAATGATAAAAGAGATTAAAGAGAATCACTATAGTGTAGTTTTATATGAATCAAAGCATAGATTGATAAAACTATTAGATGAACTCATTGAGCATGACTTAGGAGATAGAGATTTAGTTATTGGCAGGGAACTTACAAAAATATATGAACAGATCTATAGAGGAAAAGCTAAGGACTTAAAAGAACATTTTTTAGAAAAAGAAGTAGAACAAAAAGGAGAGTTTGTTGTAGTAATAAAAAAGGCCACTTGATATATTTAAATGATTTAAGGTAAACATCTTGTATATTTTAAATTGAAAGTGAACAGTCTAAACTATGAATAATAATAAATTGGAAAAAATTAATATAGAGCCAGAAATTGAAAATAAGGAATTAACTTCAGGTATAAAATTAGAAGATTTGAATTTGTTGGAAAAAGATCTATTGCAAAATTTAGAGTCAAATAAAAAAGAATTAGAATCAAATGAATTTCAAGTTTTAATTAATCGCATATTTGAACATTCACTTGCTGATGGAGTAAAATACAGTGAAGAGCTCGGCCTTAATCGCGATGAAGTATTAAAGGCGCTTGAAAGTCCTCGCTTTTATTTAAAGCATAGTAAATTAGTTGATAATCTAATTTCCAAAATTAGAACTAATGATAGATATATTGATAATAAAGAGGAATCGCAAGAAGTAGTTCAGTCATTTAAAAAACAAAAAGATATTTTTGCGGGTAAAGAACAAATAAGTAAAGATGGATTACAAGAAACTGTTCTCACAAAAGATAATAATAAATTATCATGGCCAGCAAAGCAAAGCTTAGCTGAAATTGATAGTTATTATTCGAACTTCATTAATTTACAAAATGTAGATTTAAAAAAAGTTGAAAATCACCGAGTGTTTAATAATCAAAAAAAGAAAGTAATTGATTATTTTACTAAAACCAAAGAAGCAATGGAGGGTAGGTATTATGCTGGTGAAGTAGAAAAAATTGCTTTTAGCGCATTAGTCTATGAGAAAGAAGAAGAAATAAGTGAAATAGCTAAAAAAACTTTTAACAGCGTTGACAGTTTAAAAGAGCAATATAATAATGATTTTGGTAGATACTTTAATGCCCTAAAAAGAAATTCAGCTCCAGTTGGTGATATTATCCATAAATATTTTAAAAAACATGGGCAAGATAAAGAACTTGTCCAAAGCTTAAAACAAAATAGTTTAATAGATAAAGAAACTTTAGAAAAAATAAAAAAAGAAGCTAATTTAGATGATGCCGTAAGTGAAAAAATGATTAAAGGAGCAAAATATAAACCTCTTGATCTTGTCTACAACACCCAAAAAAGTGATTTAGAAAAAGAAACTTTTACTTCGCTGAAAAAGAGTTTAGAGCTAAAAACTAAGAGCAAGGAAATTATCTTAGATGATAAGCTAAATGAGTATGTTATAAAAGATGTAGATTTAAAAAAAGAAAACATAGAAAAAGAAAAAAAACTTAAAACAAAACTTGAAATAAAAAAAATCTTAAACTTAGATGAAATAGATGGAGAGATAGATGGAGTTTCTGAGTTTCGCGTAGTTGTGAAAAACAAAGAAAATAATAAGTATATATTATTTAATAATAATGGAGAAAGAATTGGTGAGGAGTATGATGAAGTATGGAGTCCAGTAGAAATAAACAAAGAACCA
>CAYYPI010000017.1:0-18820 GCA_964473565.1 uncultured Gammaproteobacteria bacterium | reverse complement strand
ATGAAATGATTAAAATACTTAATACTTAATCCGCCATATGTGTGTGCCTAAAACAGAAGACTTTATTTAAAGTTACTTATATTCTTATTTATGCTAAGACTAGCTTAATTATTTTGCACTCTTTATCTTGTGCGTTAGTGATTTTACTTGACATAATATCTAATATGTAGTATTATTTGCTTAGATATTTTAAAATCTAACAAATGGAAAAAAAATACGGTAAGCCACCCTGTATTTTTAAGATTGATATTAGTTCTACAAGGTATGATGCGCTTTTACAACGTTTTGACCCAAATGACATGAAAATAATTGATTATTATTATTTTGATCTTAGTTTGAGTCAATCTGAAGCCAGTTTATATCAAAAAGGTATCCGTTTAAGAGTTAATAATAAAGGACGTAAGTTTAGTTTAGAGCTTAAAGATCGAAGCAAAAAGCCTTATCAAGAAATTAAGCAAAAAATTAATCTTATGCAATTTAGTAATTTAACTAAAGGCGTTTTACCACTTGGTCCAGTTGCTACTCGTTTGAACTTAGACCAAAGACTTTATTTGGTGCGAACTATTACGGTATTTCGTATTAAAAAATGTTTTAGTAAAGGAATCTTGGTTTTAGAAAAATCTGTATCTGCAGGACACGTTACCTGGCAGTTAGAGTTTAGATCTTGTTATCAATATCTTAGTGCAGAACTTTATCAAATGAAAAAAAAATTAGGTGTGGCCAGTAAGAACAACAGAAGTTTTACTCCTAAAATTATAAAAGTTTGGGATAGAACTAAGTTAGTTCAAGCGATAGTCATATAGTACTGTCGCTTTTTTTGTTTGAATAGAGAATTAAAGAAAGATTAGTTAATATTATATCCTGCTTAAAATCCAGGTGTAAAAAATATTCATCTTGCTAAAAAAACAGAGGGCAAAAAGCCCTCTTTTATTTTATGAACTTATGATTTTTACAATTATCTTTCTATCTCTTTCTTTCTCATCAAAATCAATTAAAACAATTTGTTGCCAAGTTCCTAAACTTAAGTCATTTTTATCTATTGGCACTGTTAAACTAGTACCAATAAGTGCTGATTTTAAATGGGCTGCTCCATTTCTGTCTCCCCAGGCTTGATGATGTTTATAATCTTTATCTTCTGGAGCTAGTTTTTCCATTAATTCATTAAAATCTTCTTTTAAACCTTCCTCATCTTCTATAGTTGTGATAGCGGCAGTGGAGCCACTAACAAAAATAGTAGCTATGCCATCTTCTATCTTAACTTCTTTAATTATTTTTTTAACTTTTTCAG
This sequence comes from uncultured Gammaproteobacteria bacterium, assembly GCA_964473565.1. Classification (GTDB taxonomy): domain Bacteria; phylum Patescibacteriota; class Patescibacteriia; order Patescibacteriales; family UBA12465; genus JAIPJO01. Next base: position 17,532 of record CAYYPI010000017.1, on the reverse strand, counting down.
TGATATTAATAATATCACTATGACCATTAGTTGAGATGTTAAACTCCATATTTTTATTTTAATTATTTTTAATTCCTTTCCTTTAAGACTAGCTTAATTTATTAGTATTTTCAAGATTTTAAGTATGTATTTTCATGTATTTATAATTAAATTTGAAATGTAAAAAGAAATTAATTATGTTATAATCATAATATATTTCTATAATAATTAAGTATTTCTTAATAATTTAATATCTATAAATAATGTTGAGTAATTTAAAAAATAAAGTATTATCAGTAAGTAGATCTCAGTGGACTTCAGAGAGAGGTTTTGTTTTGGCAACTATTGCAGCAGCAGTAGGCTTAGGAAATATTTGGAGATTTCCTTATATTGCTGGAGAAAATGGGGGAGGATCTTTTGTTTTAGCTTATATTATCGCTATAGTTCTTTTAGGCGTTCCTATGATGGTTTTAGAAATTAGTGCTGGCAGAATTGGTCATGGTAGCCCGGTAAGAACTTTTCGTTTGCTTAATAAAAAGGCAGCACCTTTTGGTTGGTTTGTAGTTTTTCTTACTACTGTTATTATGAGTTATTACTTAGCAGTAACAGGCTGGACTTTAGGCTATGCTGTTGAGAGTTTCTTTGGTTCTATTAAATCTTTTGCTGACTTTACTAACAGTTATATGCCTCTTTTATATTTTTCAGTGGTGGTGGTATTTACTGCTTATGTTGTTCAAAGGGGTGTAAACGCTATTGAGCTTCTTTCTAAGATTTTAATGCCACTTTTAATAGTGATTGTATTGTTTTTAGCTGCTTATGGTTTAACCTTAAAAAATGCCGGTGAAGCTTTGTCTTTTCTATTTACTCCTAATTTTTCTACTTTAAGTAATATTAATGTTTGGTTATTAGCTTTTGGTCAAGCTTTTTATTCACTAGCAGTGGGTCAGGGTTATTTAATTACTTATGGTAGTTATCTACCCAATAAGATTAATTTACCTAGAGCTGCTGGCGTGGTAGCCTTAGTAGAAACTAGCATTGCTATTTTAGCAGGTATTATTATTTTCCCAATTGTTTTTTCTTTTGGTTTAGACCCACAAGAGGGAACTCAACTTGCTTTTACCACCTTACCTTTTGTTTTTAATTCTTTTGCTTTTGGCAAGTATTTAGCAATGATGTTTTTTACACTTTTCTTTTTAGCTGCTATTAGTTCTTGTATTGCTGGCATGGAGGTGATAAAGTCAGCAGTGAAAGAGGAGTTTAATTTTTCTACTAAGAAGTCTACATATATAGCTTTCTTGCCAATTGTGCCTCTAGGCTTTTTATCAGCTCTCAGTTTTACCCCTATGGGATTTAAATTTTTGGGACGACCCTTTCTAGAGATTTTAGATTTATTTGCTGCTAATCAGTTAGTGGTAGGCTCTGCCCTAGTTGGGGGCGCGATTATTAGTTGGTCTTTTTCTAGAAAAGAGTTGGCGCAAAGTTTTGGTAGTAGATGGCATAAAGTTTCAATGTTTGCTATAGGGGTTTTCAGGGCCTTCCCTTTTATAGGAGCAATTATTCTAGCTCTTTCCTATATTCTTTAATTAAAATAAAAGTTAAAATGAAATCTAAAACCTTTATAATATATACTTCTCTATTAGTATTATTAATACTAAGTGTTTTTTATATATTTCTTCTTTCAAAAGATAATTATTTAGTTAATATAGTTAATATAGTTAATACTAAAAGCTCTTTAACTGAAACAAATTATAATGAAGAAGATTTAAAGTTTAGCAGTTCTGATAATAGTGTAAATAATGATAAGGAAGGGGGAGAATATGAGTTTGACTCGCATTTAGTCTATAACAAAGATTATGAGATAAAATTGTTGTTTTTTGGAGACTTGATGTTGGATAGAAATGTTGGTACTAAAATTGAAAGAAATGGTTTAGACAGTTTGTTAGAGAAGCTAAATGAAGAAAACTTCACTGCTGATTATGACTTTGTTATGGCCAATTTGGAAGGAGCTGTAACAAATGGTGGTAGCCATTACTTACCTGATAATTTATATGATTTTGCTTTTAGTCCTGAAATTATTGCTAAGTTAAAAGATTATAATTTTAATATTTTTACTCTAGCTAACAATCATTTATCTGATCAAGGTCAGAAAGGAATAAATGAAACCTATACTAATCTAAGTTCTTTAGGATATAATTATCTTGGCTGCCAAGATGCTTTTCTCTCAGAGACTAATGACTTTCCTGTGCTTGATGATAATAATTTAGATGAGAAGTCAGAGTTAATCAATGCTAGTAATTGTTCAGCTGTAATATTAGAGAGAGCTAATAAAAAGATTGGTTTTTTGAGTTTTAGTATTGTCTATAACGCTATTGATGAAAGTAGTATATTGAAAAAGATAAAAGCTTTAAAAGAAAAAAGTGATATAGTAGTGGTGTCTCCTCATTGGGGTGTTGAATATGAAAGTAGAGCTAGAGAGAGTCAGGTTAGACTAGCTCATAAAATGATAGATGCTGGCGCTGACATGGTAATTGGTCATCATCCTCATGTAATACAAAATTATGAGATATATAAAGAAAAGCCAATTTTTTATTCTTTAGGCAACTTTATCTTTGATCAATACTTCTCTAAGGAAACTCAAGAAGGTTTGGCTGTGAGTATAAGTGTAAAAGAGGAAGGAATTACTAGTGAGGTTTATATGATAAAGACCAAAGGTAGTAAAATAACTGAGATTTTAAAACAATAAAAACTTAAAGCTTTATTTTTATACAAGACTTGCTTTTTTTCTCAATTATTGCTATAACTAAATAGTCACAAAAGAACGAACATATATTAAAAAATATCTCGCTTTTGCAGAGATTTTTTTATTTTATAAATAAAAATATGAATATAAGAAATATTGCTATTATTGCGCACGTTGATCACGGTAAAACCGCTTTAACCGACGCTTTAATGAGGCAAACCAATACAGTTAAAGATGATGTTAGTATGGATTCTAACAAACTAGAGCAAGAAAGAGGTATTACTATATACTCAAAGAATGCTTCTTTAATGTATAAAGATAATAAAATAAATATTGTTGATACTCCTGGTCATGCTGATTTTAGCTCTGAAGTAGAAAGAGTTTTAAGGTCAATTGATTCAGTACTATTATTAGTTGATGCTCAAGAAGGGCCTATGCCACAAACTAAGTTTGTATTAAAAAAATCTTTAGAGTTAAATTTAAAACCAATAGTTATTATTAATAAAATTGATAAACCAGCTGCCAGAGTAGAGGAGGTACACGATGAAGTTTTAGAACTTTTTATGGATCTTGGAGCTAATGACGAGCAGCTTAATTTTAAAACTATCTACACTATTGCTAAGGAGGGGAAAGCTTTTGAAAAAATGGGGGATGACAGTGATAATTTAGAACCATTACTTAATTTAATCTTAGAGCAGATAGAACCTGCTTCTAGTGAAGAAGATAATAATAAGGAGTTAAAGGCTCAAGCTTTTAATTTAGCCTATGATAACTATTTAGGAAGAATGGCTATTGTAAGAATTTATCAAGGACAGTTAAAGCAAGGAGAGACTGTTATTATTAAAGGAGAAGGAGATGAATTTAGAACAGGAAAGATAAATAAGATATTTGCTTTTGATGGTCTTCAGAGAATGGAGGTAGAAAAGGCTGTCTCAGGAGATATTGTTATGATAGCAGGTCTAACTGATATTTGTATTGGTGAGACAATCTGCATTAGTAGCGAGCAAGAATCTTTACCAGTAATTAGTATTGATGAGCCAACAATTTCTATTGAGTTAATGGTTAATAGTTCACCTTTTGCTGGAAAAGAAGGTAAAAATGTTACTGGTAGTAAATTAAAAGAAAGACTAGAAAAAGAGTTAGAAGTGAATGTTGGTTTAAAAGTTCATTTTGATAATGTAAATGCTCATTATACTATATACGGCCGTGGAGAACTCCACATTGCAATACTCTTAGAGAACATGCGCAGGGAAAACTTTGAAATGCAAGTTTCTCAACCTAAGGTAATTATCAAACAAGAAGACGGAGTAAAAAAAGAGCCTTTTGAAGAGGTGATTGTTGACGTGCCAGAAACTATGTCAGGTACAGTTATTGATAAGCTCTCTAAAAGAAAGGCTAAAATGATAAACATTAAAAAACAACAAGATTCGCAGAGATTAATTTTTGAAATTCCTACCCGTGGACTATTAGGTTATCGTAGTGAGTTTGTTGTTGATACTAGAGGTGAAGGCATTTTAACCACTAGGGTTATAGGCTTTAAGGAATATGTAGGTCAAATAGATAAAAGTGAACATGGATCTATGATATCCATGGAAACTGGTAAAGCTTTAGCCTATGCACTTTGGAACTTAGAAGCAAGAGGTAAGATTTATATTCACCCTAATACAGAAGTATATAGTGGCATGGTTATAGGTAGTTTTTTAAAGGGTGGAGATACTTGGGTAAATCCTTGTAAAGGGAAAAAGTTAACTAATGTTAGGGCTTCTGGCTCTGATGATGCTATAATTCTAACACCACCAATGGAAATAAGTTTAGAGAAGGGCTTAGAAATAATGAAAGAGGATGAATTTTTAGAAGTTACACCTCAAAGTATTCGTTTAAGAAAAGAATATTTAAGTCAAACAGCTAAAGCTAAAATGGATAAAGGCTTAAAATAAAAAATATATGAAAACATTTAGAGAATTAAAATTGAATAAAGATATAATAACTAGTTTAGATGAAATGGGCTTTAATGAAGCTACGCCTATTCAAGAAAAAGTTATACCTTTTTTATTTGAAAACAATCAAGATATAATTGCCTTAGCGCAAACTGGAACAGGTAAAACAGCTGCTTTTGGATTGCCAATAATTCATAAGATTAAAAATGATAGTGAGAAAAATGAAGTAAAGAAAAGAATCAAAGCTATCATTCTTTGTCCTACCAGGGAATTGTGTTTGCAAGTAGCTGATGATATTAAAAGTTATAGTAAGCATTCAAGTAAGACCTCAGTGCTAGCAGTTTATGGTGGGGAAAAAATTGAATTTCAAATTAGAAATCTAAAAACTGGAGTAGATATTGTAGTAGGTACCCCTGGAAGAGTGCATGATTTAATTAGAAGAAAGTTTTTAGATCTTAGTGCTATTAAGTTTTTAGTTTTAGATGAGGCTGATGAAATGTTGGATATGGGTTTTAAAGAAGATCTTGATGCTATTTTAGAAAAGACTCCTCAGGAAAGACAAACTTTACTTTTTTCAGCTACTATTTCTAAAAGTGTACTTAATATTTCTCAGAAGTATTTAAAGAATGCTATTGAGATTAAAGTAAAAGGTACTAGTGCTGGAGCTGAAAATGTTAGTCATGAGTATTATGTTAGTGCGCCTAGAGATAGGTTTGAAGCACTGCAGAGAATTCTAGATTCTTTATATGGTGTTTATGGTATTTTATTTTGCAGAACTAAAAGAGAAACTCAAGAGGTTTGTGAAAAACTCCGTCAACAAAATTATAATGCAGAAGCAATTCATGGTGATATTGCTCAAAACATGAGAACTAAGATAATGAAAAGGTTTAAAGATAAACAAATTAATTTACTAGTAGCTACTGATGTAGCCGCTCGTGGTATTGATGTAGATAATTTAAGTCATGTTATTAATTATAATTTGCCTGACAATGATGAAGCTTATATCCATAGAACTGGCAGAACAGGTAGAGCTAAAAATAGCGGTGTTTCTATATCTATTCTAAGTCCTGGTGAAACTAGGAAGTTAAAGCATTTAGAAAATATTACAGGTAAAAAGATTGTTTACAAAAAAATACCTAGTGTTAGCTCTATAGAAGAAAAACGCTTGCAAGGTTTTTTAGAAACTGTTAAAGCAATAGATAAAGAAAATTTAAAAAAGACTAAAAAGTATCAAGCTTATTTAGAAAAATTAGAAAAATTAGATAAAGAAGATTTGCTAAACTACTTGATAAAAGAGCAACTTGAAAAACAGGGCTCCGAGGCTTCTCATGATAGAGATTTAAATGTTGATATGACTAAACCTTTTAAGAGAAACTCTAGTTTTAATAAGTCTTCATTTAATAGAAGACAGACTAATAGATCTAACAGGTCAAATAAGTCTAGATTTAAAGGTGGTAAATCTAGAGCTCATAGATCTAAAGGCGCTTCTCACTCTAGAGCTAATAGAAATAAAAAATAAGCATATTTTTTATTTGGCTAAGTCTTGAAGGAGCTGATTGACATAGCTCATAGAACCATCATTGGTAATTACAACGTCAAAGTTACTTTTATATAGATCTAGCTTAGTTTCAATTTCTTTATTTAAAAATCCTATTTTTATAATACAATTTACATCTAGATCATTAACCATGCCTAGATCACCTAAAGAATCACCTAAAAGAATAACATTATTTCTTTTTGAAATCATTTTTTGATAGTATTGATTTTCTATTTTGGTCTCTGATTTATTTAAGGTATGTATTATATCTTTTTCATATCCAGTAGCATAGCCTTGAGAGTCAAAAATAAAAGTGTTAGCAATTATGTGAACATTATTACTTAATTTATTTCTTTTCTCTAAATAAGCTTTAATTAAGTTGCCTATACCAGCAGAAAATATCAATATTGGTATTTCTTTTTCTTGTAAAAAATCAAAAAATTCATTTGACCCATCTCTAAAGAGTTTTGGGTTTTTTTCTATAATATCGTCAATCACATTTTTATGCATTTTTGAGTCTATTAATAATTTTTGATGCTTTTCCCACCACTCCTGCATCATTTTGTATCTATATTTAAAATCAAGATTCTCGTTTATCTCGATGGGATGATATTTCTCAAATAAAGCAAAAGCTTTTTCAGGGTAGTCAGAACTTAAATATCCACCTTGGCGAATTAGAGCGATACCTGAAGGGATTTTCTTTCCATTTCTAGTTGCTTTAGTTAGGGTTCTATCGAAATCAGAAACTACGTGCAATTTATCTAAACCTTGACTCTTTATTGTTTTTATTTTATCTACAACACTTTTTTTGTTGTGGAAGTATATATTTTCCATATAATATTATTTATATTAATGATTATGTTATAATTATAATATAAATAATAGTAATAACAAATGTCGAGGAGCAGAAAAAAGAAAATATTAGTTAATAATGAAATACAATCAGACTATGAATACTATTTAACAGAACCTAGTGGTAGAAATTTTCATGATTCTTTTCAACCAGATTTAAGTCCAAAGGAAATGCTTCGTTTGGGAGTTTTCGGTGCCTATTATTTTTTCAATTGTGAAAAAGAGTTTCCTAGGTCTTGGTTTAAGGGTGTTAAGATTAATGAATATAAAGACCCGAATCTTAATTATTTTAAGGTTAGCGCCAGTCAATCATTAAAGGTTTGGCAGGATAAAGGCTGGATACACCCAGATGATCCTAAAGGGTGGTTTCAGTGGTATGCACGTTATTATATGGGCAGAAGGCACGCTGATGATGAAAGACAAATAAAGAGATGGAGAGCTTTTAGAAGGCACTGGAGTGCTGTAGAAAATAATTGTAAAAAGGGTGATTACAAATGCAGACCCAAACAAAGACAGGCTTTACTGCATTGGGCATATGATAGTCGTAAAATATAAACAATTATACTTGAAACTAGTTTTAATCTGTTACTTTTTTTATAAAAATACGTTATAATATATACAGTAAGGCTATATAAATATAATTAATCTATAAACCTATGTTCCAAAAGAACGCAAAAACAATTCTATTATCACTGGTAGTTATTCTCTTAATTGGTATTGGGGCTTATCTTATCATGAGTCAAAGTACTGAAAGTAATTTAAATAATTACGAGAATACTGTAGGTGATCAAAATGGTGAAGAAACAGAGTTGGAGGATAATGACTCTGAAACTAATTCAGATGAAGAAAGAAGACATGTTATTAGTTTTTTAGAAAGTAATATTTCTGACCTATCACCCGAAGAAGCTGTGTTGGGTGGTACTTTCTACGTCACTGATGTATATTTTCCTGAAGAAAATAAGGCTATTGTTAATTATGAAGATGGACACATTGCTTTAATGGCTGAAGTTGAATATCTATATGATAATGAGGAAGTAGAAATCGAATCTTTTGAAGTAATTGAAAATAATGAAGTGGATGAAAATAGAGTGGACCTTGAAGAAGGTGCAAGTGATGGTAGCGAGGAAGAAGCAGTTATTAATTATTTAGAAAACAACATTTCTGACTTATCTCCAGAGGAACCGGTTTTGGGAGGTAGCTTTTATATTGTAAACGTTATTTTCCCTGAACAGAATTTGGCTATAGTTGATTATGAAGATGGCCATATTGCTTTAACAGGTAAACTTGATTACAGCATTACTGCTAACAACCAAGTAGAAGTTAATTCTTTTGAGTTAATACCTGAAGGCAGCACTCTTGAACGCAATGAAGATAGTGATGGAGATATTTGTGTAGATATGTGTGGTGATGGAGTTTGTCAGGAGATTGTTTGTATGGGGGAGGGGTGTCCTTGTCCAGAAACAGCTGAGAATTGTCCAGCTGATTGTTCTTAGTTTTATTATAAATATTACTTAAAAAGTATATTTTAAAAAACAGCAGATTTACTTTTTCTGCTGTTTTTTATTTAATATTAGCAATATTTATTTGCTTAGTCTTTTCAATTGAACATGGTCATGATACACTATTTTTATAATTATAAATAAATAATACAAATTATATATATGAAAAGATTAATAAGCTTTAAATATGCAATAATTATTTTATTGCTAATCTCTAGTGTCTCGCTTTTTTTAATATATAACAAAACAGCTGGATCCAATTCTGATATTTACAACAGTGATGATGAAATTAGTTCTAATGAACTAAAAGATACAATTAAAGTAAATCCAGATAGAAAAGAGAAAATCTTAGTTGAATCTGGAACTACTTTTGGTGAACTAATGACAAAAGTAGGTATCAATTCTAGTCTCTCACATCAACTTTATGAAAGCTGTTTAGATCAGTATGATTTAGCTAAAATTAAAGCTGGTAATGAAATAGAACTTACTTTTGATAAAGATAGTGATGATTTAAAATCATTATTATATAAGATTAATAGTGAAGAGGAGATTTACATCTCTAAACATTTAGTTGATAATAAAAAAGGTGATACAGAAGCAGAAAATAATATCAGTACAAGCACAGATATAATAAACACTGCTCTTGCAGCAGAAACTGATTCTAAAGAAATTTGGAAGGCAGAAAAAAGAGCAATTCCCTATGATGTTAAAACAGTAGTTAAGGAAGCTGAAGTAGAAAGCTCTGTTTATCAGGCAGCTTTAGATAGTGGTATTGATGAAAGGGCTATTATACAATTGGCTAATGCTTTTCAGTGGTCTTTAGATTTTGCCATGGATAGTCAAAAGGGAGATACCTTTAAATTTGTTTATGAAGAAAGATATTTAGATGGAGAATATGCAATGCCAGGACAAATTTTAGCAGCTAAATATGTAAATAGGGGCAATGAAATTGCTCTTTATTATTTTGAAGAAAATGAAGACAACAAGGGATTTTTTGATGAAGATGGCAATTCTGTACAAAAGATGTTTTTAAAGGCTCCCGTAGCATTTAAATATATATCTTCAGGTTTTACCACTGGACTTAGATATGTGGAAGCTTTTAATGTTTCCACAGGACATCGAGCTATTGATTATGCGGCAGCTTTGGGAACACCTATTAGAGCGGTTGGTGATGGAACAGTTGTTTTGTCTAGATATAATGGCGGTTATGGTAATATGATCAGTATTAGGCATAATGGTACCTTCACTACTAATTATGCTCATTTATCAAAGTATGCTGTTAGTTACGGAGATAGAGTTAAGCAAGGACAAGTTATTGGTTATGTGGGGTCTACTGGTTTTTCTACTGGTCCTCATTTACATTACGAAATGGTAAAAAATGGTGTTAAAGTTAACCCTCTTAGAGAAGTTTTACCTCCTGGGGAACCTATAAAAGAAGAAAATCAAGATAGATTCTACAATGAAATTTCTAAATGGCAAGAAATGTTAAAATAATTTACTTTTAATTCTTATATTAAAAATACCTATAAGAAAATCAAACTTTTACTAATAATATAATTATGATAGATAAAAAAACTAAAATTGTTGCTACTATATCAGATCAAAGATGTGATACAAAATTTTTAAGACAACTATATGAAAACGGCATGGATGTAGTAAGATTAAACACTGCTCACCAAGGAACTGATGAGGCCCTTAAGGTTATAAAAAATGTTAGAAAGATTTCTAGTAGAATAGGGGTGCTTTTAGATACTAAAGGACCAGAAATGAGAATTACTTCTGTGGAGGAAGCTGTAGCAGTTAAAAGAGGAGATTTAATAAAATTTAAAGGCACAAACAATGACAAAGTTTCTTCATCTTCTTGTTTGTATGTTAATTACAAAGATTTTGTTAAGGATGTTCCTGTGGGCGCTAGAATTTTAATTGATGATGGTGATATTGAGTTAAAAGTTGTAGAAAAAAAAGCAGGTTTTTTAATTTGCAAAACTTATGATTCAGGTTTAATTAAAAGTAAAAAAAGTATTAATGTTCCTAATGTTAAAATTAATCTACCAGCCCTTACTCAAAAAGATAAAGATTTTATTAAATTCTCCATAGAAAATGATATTGAATTTATTGCTCATTCTTTTGTTAGAAATAAAGAAGATGTTCTTTCTATTCAAAGAATTCTAGATAGGCATAAAAGCTCTGTTAAAATAATTGCTAAAATTGAAAACAAAGAAGGTGTAGATAATATCGATGAAATACTTGATAATGTTTATGGAATAATGGTAGCTAGAGGTGATTTAGCCGTAGAAATACCAGCAGAGCAAGTGCCTTTAGTGCAAAAGAATCTAATTAAAAAATGTATAGCGCGACAAAAACCAATTATCACTGCTACGCAAATGCTTCACTCTATGATTAAAAATAGTCGTCCTACTAGAGCTGAGGTTAGCGATGTGGCTAATGCTGTTTTAGATGGTACTGACGCTATAATGTTATCAGGAGAAACTGCTTTTGGAGATTATCCTTTAGCCTCTGTTAAAACTATGAGCAAGATTGCCTTAGAGACAGAGAAGGGTATTAGATTGCCAGATATAATTCCTTTGTACGAAAGTGATAAAACTATCACTTCCTATCTTTGCCAATCAGCTGTGCGCATTGCTCAGGATTTAGGTATAAAGGAGATAATTGTGAGTTCTGATATTGCTTTTTCTGCAGAACTTATTGCTTCATATCGTGGTTCTGTGCCAGTATCAGTTAAATGTTTTAACGAGAGACGTGTCAGGGAGCTTTCCTTAACATACAGTGTTAGCGCTCATTACATCAAAAAGATGTCTAATGTATCTTTACTTAAACAAACTTTAAAAATACTTTTAAGGATTAATAAGGTAAAAAAGAATGACTTAGTTCTTTATTTGTTTAATAATTTAGATACTAAATCTACAGCTAATTCAATAGAAATATTTAAAGTATCTAAATATATAAGTTAATTATTTTATGCATGACCAGGTAGCTAATCATCGCAAACATCAGAGAAAAAGAGTTAATCTAGAAAAAGAGGAGTATCTTCATCTAGATAATAAAATTCTTTTATTGGATAAAGTTTGTTTAATATTTTCAGTTTTAATGCCCGCAACTACTATTCCACAAATATGGTTAATATTTAAACATCAGGAAGTAGGGGGCTTATCATTGGCTATGTGGATTTTTTATACTATTGGAGTAATTCCATTTTTTGTTTATGCAATTGTACATAAAGAAAAACCATTGATAATATTAAATATACTATGGTTGATAGCGCAAATAATAATTATTACAGGTATTTTAATTTATAGATAAACATTATTTAAATCTAAATAAAAATATGTCTAAAAAACACCAAGCACAATTTGTTTTTTATTATCTGCTTTCACTTATTAGCTTAGGCGCCATGGCACTGGGGCTTGGAATTATTATTTTCGAAGTTCTAGATAAAGTGTTTGTAGATGTGGGTAATTCATATTTTTCAATGCAATCTTTGAAGACAGCTTTTTCAACTCTCCTTATTTCTACACCTATATATTATATTTGCTCTCATCTTCTTTCTAAAAGTATCAAAAAAGAAGAGTTAAGCTTGGATTCATCTTTGAGAAAATGGTTAATATATTTAATATTGCTAGTAACATCTATAGTTATGTTGGTCTGGCTGGTTAGTATATTAAATAGTTTCTTAAATGGTGAAATGACTATTAAATTTATTTTAAAAGCTCTAACAGCTCTTGTAATTTCAGCTATGATCTTTAGTTATTACCTGTACAATATTAGACAAAAAGTCGTGAAGAAAAAAGACAAGGTAAAAACTGTCTTTTTTGTAGCCTCTTTAGTTTTAATTATTTTTGCTCTAGGTTTGGCTATAATTCATATGGAATCTCCACAAACTACTAGAGACAAGAAAATTGATGAAAAAACTTTAAGAGATTTTGATGATATAAATATGAATGTGAATATGTATTATAATGATAAAGAGGAATTACCACAGTCTTTAGAGGATTTAAAAGCTAATACTAATTTAAATAGTTATCCTGGTAATACAGTTTCTCTTGAAGATATTGATTATAATAAATTATCAGAAACTGAGTATGAACTCTGTGCAGATTTTGAAACTTCTAATTTAGATGATGAAAATACTAATTTGAGATATGGCACTAACAGACTTCATGATAGTGGTTATCAGTGTTTAGAGCAGGAAATTATGAATGGGAAATAATTAAATACAGATTAGAAAAATTATTAAATTATTAAAATAAAAAACCCCTAAGCTTTTTAGCTTTCGGGGTTTATTTTAATTTACTTGATTTACTTTTTGTAAATTTTTACTTTTTTGCCAGGCTTACTCCTTGATAAACATTTACCAAGACCTTGCCATTATCGGCTGGTCTATGTAGAATAGCTGCCGAGGGGTTTAACTCTAAAACGCCAAGATCATTTAGAGTGGAAACTTCCCATCCTAACCAGATTTCATATGTTTTCATCTGACCATTTTCTTTTACCTGTTTCTTTCCTAGGTAGCAATCAAGTCTCGCAGCAGCTTTTGCTTGCGAGTTTGGAACAAATTGTTGTCCCTGATCCTTGAAGAAAAAAACCTCTCCGGATGCGTCTATTGTCCATTTTTGACCTGAATTTTCTGGACTGTTTGTCATAGGGACTACGTTTGGATTTAAATCCTTGACATGTTTAGACATCTTAGCGATAGCCCTTTTCTTGAGGTACATTATTGCAACGTAGTTTTTAGAATTAACTGCTAGTGGCACGAGAATTGTTCCCATGTCTCCATTTAAACTACTTAAGTTAGGTTTTTTGCCTTGACTCAGTTTAAAGGTCACTGAGCTTGCCGGCACTGCCTCTGCTTCTGTAAGCCAGGAACTGTAGTTTTCTAAGCCGTAAGGATTAGAATTAACATCCGTTTTAGGTTTGGACTTGGAGCTGCTAGTGATTTTAGTTTTAGACTGAGTTTCAGCGGTTCCTTTTTCTTCACTTAATTTTTGAAGATCTTGTTTTAATTCCTGGCTAGCCAGCTGTTCTGAGTCTTCTGGTTGACTTTGTTCAGTCTCAACTGTTTCGGTCACTTCTTTTTCTCCGCCTTTTCCAAAATATTGGAAAAGCAGGATGACGGCTAATGTTGTAATTATAACTGCCGCTACAATCAGTAATACTCTTTCTGTTTTTCTTGTCATGATTACTTGTTTTTAAAGTTATTATTCAATTTTAATGTTCACAATTTTAAATTATTATTAAATTATTTATTAAATAAATTATTTATATTAGCTTCCTTTTCAAGTTCTTCTTCTAGATTAATTTCTTCTCCTTCTTCTATATTTTTCTCAATATTCTCATTATCATTTACTTGTTTATCATCATTTTCATTTCTAGTATTTATCTTTTTATTGGAAATATCTTCTTTATTTTCTTTTTCTTTATTATTTATTATTTCACCCTTTTCATCTTTTTCATTCTTTTCTGTATTTTTAATTATCATGTCATTATAGTTATAATTATTATTTTTGTCAATATCCTGATACTCTTTTTCTGATTTATAATATATATAAAGCAGGGAAATTAAAATAGCAATAACTATAGTATAGGCAAAATTTAATACAATGTTTGGCTTGGTAGGGTAATTTGAAACTGTAGTTTGGTTAATTATTTTAATATCAATATTATTATCCAAGTTTTGATATTGGCTATTTTTGTTTACTAAAATATCAGTAATAGCTAGAAGTATTTCTTCAGCTTCTTTAGTGTCAGTGTGATATGTTTTTATTTTTAAGGTCCCAATATCAGTACTTACTATATCAACAGTTTTTTCCCAAGTTTTTATTTGCTCTCTTCTAGTATCTTTAAAATAACTAGCATCAATATTATAATCTGAGTTTAATACTTGTTGATAAAAAGATTCTGAATGTATAATTTCTTTAATTAAGTTATTATAGTATTCATTTACCTTAAAAACATTATAAGGGTCAAACTTACTTACATCTTGTTGAATAAGCAGTTTATTACTAGCCTCATAACGTAAAGGTTGTGAAAAAGTAATAATAGCGTTTATAGCTAAAAGAATTGCTAGGATAAGTGCTAATGTCCCAGCTTCTTTCTTTATTAAATTGGTAAAACTTTTTATAGTCATAATTAATTTTATTTTAATTATTTATTATAATCTATTATTGAGATTTTGTCAAGGGGTACTTATTATCTTCCTTTACAAATTTACAATTTTAAGGTTAAATAATAAAAGATGATGAATATTTTTAAAAACAATAAAATACAGAATTTATTACTTATACTAATGCTAGCCACGCTTTTTTTCTTTGTGCTTAGTTTCTTTTTTGAGATTAGTATATTTTTTGGTTTTTTATTATTTATCCTTATCTATATATTTATAATTAGTTTTTACTATCCTTTTTTTGGTATACTTTCTTTTTTACTTATAAGACCTTTACTGGATTTTTCCACTGATTACAATCTCTTTTCTTTTGCTGGCTTAAATATTAACCTCGCTTCCTTAATGGGACTGATGGTAATGATTCTATCTGTATGGTATTTACTTTTTAAATATAAGGAGATTAAGCGCTCTAAAATACTTTATTTTTGGTTATTGTTTATTGGCATTAATATTTTATCACTTTTAGTTACTTTTGATATCAGTTTAGGTCTTAGGGAGATAGCGAGACTCTTAAGTATAGTTTCAATTTTTTTATTAGCACAAATGTTTGTAAAAACAAAAAAAGATTTAACTATAAGTTTAAAGGTTGTTTTAATGTCAGCAGTTTTGCCAGCAGTCATTGGTTTTTGGCAGTATTTATATAAGGCAGATATAATTGCAGGTTTTGATGGTAGGTTAGCAGCTACTTTTGCACATCCTAATATGTTAGCTTTTTTTACTCTTTTTGCTTTTACCATTAGTTTATTTGTTTTTTTACATGGAAAGAAAGATAATGTCTTAAGCTATTTTTATCTTTTAGCTTCATTGTTATTTTTAGTTATTATAATTTTAACCTACACTCGTGGCTCTTGGTTAGCACTGCTGATATTTATTTTTATTATAGGAGCTTTAAAGTTTAAAAAATTATTATTAGTTTCTATTCTACTAGCTTTACTTGTTTATAGTGCAGAGCCAACTTTGCGATACAGAGTTAATGATACCTTTAATTTTCAAAATTATGACTCATCTATAGTTTGGCGTTTTAATTTATATAAAGACTCTTGGGGCATTGCTAAAGAAAAGCCAATCTTAGGACACGGGGCTGATACTTCGGCGGTCTTAATTGAATATAATAGAAGTTATAGATTAGGTTCACCTGAACCTCATAATGACTATATGAAGATTTTTATGGAAACTGGTGTTATTGGTTTGGGTGCTTTTTTGCTCCTTATCTTTAGCACAGCTCGTTATTTATATAATAAATATAAAGTGAGTTCTCTAAGAAAAATCAAAGCTTTGAACTTTTTCCTTTTAGCCTCTTTTATAGCCATCTCTTTAGTTAGTTTTGGTGATAATGTTTTAAATGACACAGCTTTGCAATGGTCAATGTGGTTTGTGATCGGAGCTATGTTAAAAGTTAATGATTAGTAATTTAATTATTAAAAATACTTAGATATAAAAAAACCGGTCTTTAGAGCCGGTTTTGTATTAGTACTTAATTTTTTAATTAATAGTACTCAATTTCAAAGTTTTCTAGTCTAGGATGTTCTGGATCCGTATAAGGATTAAAGCGAACAATTCCATTTTCCATTTCTATTGTGTAAATGTAGCTAGTAGTAAAGAAAAGTCCGGAGCCCTCGTTTTGACTTATCGGTAGGCTATCGAACAAAGCTCCTGTTTTTTCTATAACTAAACCCTTGCTAGTAATACTAAGGTAAGTGGTGTCAATTCTTTTGGATTCAATTTTACCAAGTTTTTTATAGTCATGGTAATAATTTTTGAAACTGTCTTGCTGAGCAATTGATAAATAGATGGTTTTGTTTTCATCGTATAACCATAAAGCTGAAGCAAGAGCCATTTCAAATCTTTCTTCCTTAAAATTGAGAATCACATTTTCCATTTGCTCGGCATTTTCGATATTTTTGTGCCAAGTTCCTAGCCAGTGGTCAGGGAAGTTTTCTAACATTTTTCCATGTGTTAATTCTGGTAAAAAGATTAGAGCTTTGTTGGCTAAAACCAAATAATCAGGATGTTCTGATTTAATTAATTCTAACCTTTTCCTAAGACCTGCTTCCCATGATTTAGCAACTTTTTCTTTACTTTCATTTCTGCCATCAGCATCAATGTCTACACCAGTGTAGCCATCATAATCTGCTAACCATTCAACTGTTTCAAAATTATCCTCAAAGATACCATCCCAGATCTTGTCAGAGAGAATTAACTGTAGATCTAGTTTAGTTATAAATTCCCAGTATCTCATTTTTTGCTTATCAAAATAACTAACAGTAATCCTTTTTGATTTGTCAGACATGTTTAACATTTTTTGTCTGCGGTCAAATTCAAAAATATTACCTTCGCTATCCGTTAACCACCAAATGTCTACCCCGTGTAAATATTTTGAGATTATCTTGTCAATTGGTTTATTACCCCAATTATCAATATACTCTTTTTTAAATATTTCCATAGGATTAAAATATGCCAGGAATTTAATTTCGGGATTTAGACTTTTAATTGAATCCATAACTTCTTTATTTAAAAAGAGATTATTAGGATCTAATATTAATAAGTCATATTTGGATAAGTTTTCTGCTTGTTCCATATCAATAGTTGGATACAAGTAGTAGTTAGCAAATTTAATCTCCTGCGCTACTAAAGGTTTAAGAGATAGAAACATCAATAAACTAATAATACTTATTACTTTTCTCATAATTCACTTTTTTATTGTTAAAGAACTAATTATTTATTTTAGTATATATTATAGTATTGGTCAATAATTGTACTGTTGCAGAGTTAAAGTTACACTTTGTGGATAATTAATATTTGTTAAT
>CAYYPI010000016.1:6103-23927 GCA_964473565.1 uncultured Gammaproteobacteria bacterium | reverse complement strand
ATACTCCGCTATGACCATCCAGAAATAATGAAATTTATTAACTATAAAAACGACCATAATAAATTAACAAATTTCAATGTATCAGTTTTAGTTGATGATAAATTTATGAATATGGTTAAGAATAACGAAGAATATGATTTAGTGTCACCCACAGGACCAATAATAGAGAAAGTTAATGCAAGAGAAGTATTTCAAACTATTGTTAAAAATAATTGGGAATCAGGAGAACCTGGACTTTTATTCCAAGACAATATAAATGCGAATAATCCAATGCAAGAATCTATGGGCGACATTACTGGTTGCAATCCTTGTTTTACTGGGGATATGAAACTATTAACAACAGAAGGTTATCAAAAATTTAAAGATATACCAGACAATGAACCTATTGAGATCATTAACTGTCATGGTGAAAAAAGTACAGGTAAAGTATGGAATAATGGCGACAAAGAAACTGTTAAACTAATATTTAGCAAAAATAAAATACCACCTATTACATGTACAATGGATCACACTTTTTTAAACACTGATTATCAAAAAGTTCAGGCAATTGACTTATTAGGTGACAGAATATTACCAATGTTAAACAACTACATCAGATATCCACAAGCTCCTAATAATGCTATAGCATTAGCGAATGCAAAACAAAGAATATTGAACACCAAGATAAAAGATATCAATTTGTTTGATTTGCGAATTGTTTTAAGTAAAAGTGTGTCATTCATGTCTAATAGTATATCTTTTGTTGATATTACTAATAGTGACTTAACACATAAGATATCACAAGTCTTAGCTAAAAATGATATTGAACATGAGATAAATGATAATGAAACAACAATAGATATTCTTGATTACCAATCTTTAGTAAATTATTATCTTAAAATAGGATTTACAAAAGAAACACTTAACAAAGAACTAAAAACTACTATTATAAATAATTCACCAATGGTTGTAGATATTATACCTAACGGAACACATAAAGTTTACGATTTTAGTGAGCCAAAAAGCCATTGGGGTGCAGTTAATGGATTTATTGCACATAATTGTGGAGAAATTACAATGTATGAGGATGAAGCTTGTTGCTTGGGTTCATTAAACTTGTCTAATTTTGTGGATAATGGCGAAATAATGTTTAATGAATTAGAAAGAGTTGTAAGATTAGCAACAAGGTTTTTAGATACTGCTATTGATGTGAACTTATATCCTGATAAAATTATTGAAGATAAGGTTAAAAGTTTGCGTAGAATAGGTTTAGGAATTATGGGATTACATCATATGCTTATTAAATTAGGATTACAATATGATTCTGAAGATGGTAGAACAGTTGCTCATCATGTAATGTCTTTTATTGACTCTATATCTCGTAATGAATCAGAACAACTAGCTCAAGAAAAAAGTCCATTCCCATTATTCAATATTAGTGACTATGAAAAACCAACTCGGAATGTAAGTAATACAATGATTGCTCCCACGGGCACCATCTCACAAATAGCCAATAGTAGTTCAGGATGCGAACCCGTGTTCGCATTAGCATATGAGAGATTACAAACATTGGCTGATTTAACTAAAGAAAAAGTGGTTTGGAGCGAACAAGTGTTTGAAGAAATCGCTATAAAAGAGGGATTTTATTCAGAAGAGTTAATGGAGAAGATAGCTAAAAATAAAGGTAGAGTTAGTGGCATTGATGAAGTGCCTGAAATGTATCAAAAATTATTTAAGACAGCAATGGAAATTAAACCAGAAGACCACGTGAAAATGCAAGCAGCATTACAAGATGCTGTATCTGCGTCAATTAGTAAAACAATAAATCTGCCCAAAGAAGCTACTGAACAAGATATATGGGATGCATATATGCTAGGTTGGGAACTGGGCGTCAAAGGTATGACAGTTTACAGAGATGGCTCTAGATTTGGTCAAGTGCTAAGTGTAAGCAATGATGACGAAGAAGAAACTAATGAGCTTAAACGTGGTGAAATAATTAAGACACCACAAGAAGATTTAATAGGGCTTAAAAGTACGAAACGTACTGGCTGTGGAAACTTGCATATTGACTGTGTGTTTAACACAACTACACATGAACTTGAAGAAGTATGGTTGGATAAAGGTAGTTCTGGTGGGTGTATCGCTTATATGAAGGGATTAGCCAGAATGATAAGCACTGCACTTAGAGCGGGAGTTCATATAGATGTTATCATATCGCAACTAAATAGTACACCTACTTGCCCATCATATGCAGTTGGGAATGCTTTGGGTAAAACAGATGTTGCGAAATGTTGTCCATCTATGGTAGCGAGAACTATTATTGAACTTACTAAAAGATATAATAGAGAATATAGAGATAATAAACTAAAGAATAACACAAAGCAAGAAAAAAATAAAACAGAGAATGCTAAGAAACCTCAACGAAAAGTAATTAAAGCAAAAATTATAGAAGAAGGAATACCTTGCCCTATGGAAGGGTGCGATGGGATGCTTATTATGGAAAGTGGATGTCAATCTTGTCCGATATGTGGCTATTCTAAGTGCGATTAAAGAGGTGAATTTATGGTAAGTAAGAGAAAGAGAAAAGAACTAAGAGAGAAGTATCAAGGCGAGAGAGTTTTATCAATAAAAAAGGATAAAGTTAATTTTAACAAGGATATTATACCCCAGATATTACAACAAGCTAAGTATTATTCAAGGTATAAAATGGAACAAAATCCAGATTATATTCAAGTAATTCCTTATATAGTTATATTTTCTCCTGATAAAGAAAGAGTTTTTGTGACAAAAAGAACAGAAAATAGTGGAGAAGAGTTATTGTATAACAAACTGTCACTTGGGATTGGTGGACACATAAATCCTGTTGATGATGATAGCGAAATACAAATAGCTCTAATGAACGGGTTAAAGCGAGAATTAGATGAAGAAGTTAAAATTAAAGGTGAATATGAGCTTAAATATCAGAAGATTATTTATAGTGATGAAGATTTAGTGAGCCAATGTCACGTAGGTTTGTTATATTATCTAGAACCTAAAACAGATAATTTCATAGTTAAGGTAAAAGAAACTGATAAATTAGAAGGTGACATGGTGGAAATAGAAAAATTGAAGTTAATATTAAATGGTGATATTGTAGACGAAGGATTAGAGCTCGAAGAATGGGCCAAAATTGCTCTACAAAAGATTATAAAAAATGAGGAGGATGTAAATGAGTAATGGTTTTAGAACCGCCCAAAGACAAAAAAGTTACTTAAAAATGGGTATTATAGGTGTTAGTGGTTCAGGTAAAACTTATTCCGCACTAAAGATGGCACGTGGTATGGTGGACAGTTGGGATAAGGTTGGCATTATAGACACAGAAAATGGTAGTGCTGATTTATATGCAGATTTTGGCGACTATCAAGTTATGACTATTGAACCACCATTTTCACCCGATAAGTATATTAATGCAATATATTTAGCTGAGCAAGCAGGATTAGAAGTTCTAATCATAGACAGCTTATCACATGCTTGGAGTGCCGAAGGTGGTATATTAGATCAGCATGGTAAAGCTACATCAGCATCTAAATATAAGGGCAACTCATGGGCTGCTTGGCGAGAAGTAACACCTAAACACGATGCACTTGTTAATTCATTATTACAATCTAAATTACACATCATAGTAACAATGAGAGCTAAAACAGAATATGTGCAAAATACAGAAGATGGTAAAACTACTATTGAAAAAGTTGGATTAGCCCCAGTGCAAAGAGATGGACTAGAATATGAATTTACAGTGGTGTTGGATCTATCACTTGATCACACGGCCTCTACAAGTAAAGATAGAACTGGTTTGTTTGATGGTAGGTATTTCACTCCTGATATAGATACTGGTGAATTAATTAAAGACTGGTTTAATGGCGGCACAGGCGAACCTATTAACAAAGGAACAGAAAATATTAAGAATAAATTGGATGAAGAAATAGCTAAACCAGAATTAGTAAAGACATTAACAGAGGAGTATAAAAACTCTGATAACGTTGCTAAACAAAAAGCTATGTTGGGATTAATCAAAGAGCTAGGTGTTAAGAAATTTGAGGATGCATCTCTTGAAAACCTTAAAAAACTAAAAGAATTCTGGGACAATTACGAAGGATAAAGGAGATAGAATATGCAGAATACATTTGAATTTGTAGGTAAAATATTTCTACAAAATGACAACTACAAAGTTTATGACAAGTCTAATGGTATAACTAAGCGATATTCTTTTGCTGTAAAAGCAAGCAATAACAACAGTGAATTTGTTAATCTTCTGAGCTGGGAAGGGAAGAATATGAAACATTTTTATGCTTCTTTATATGATGAAGATGCTAAGAAAGTTGAATGGACAAAAATCCCTCTTTCTGATAAGAATGATAATGACATCATTAAAAAAGCAATGGCATCGTCAAAATACCAAACTAATATTATGGGAGAAAGAAAACAATTTATATATGTTCCAGATTATCTAGAGTATATTAAGAATAATCTATACAAGGCATTGAGCAAAAATCCTGATCAAATGTTCAAAGTTCAAGGTGACATTGAGGTTAATGCATACAATGGTAATTACTCTCTAAATTATAATGTTAGGAATATCTGGCTTGCTGATGATGAAGATGAGGGATATTTAAAACTATTATTAGATTTATATTATATGCAAGGTTCTGTTGATGAATCTAAGGCTGTTACAGATGGCGTTTATAAAGTTAACGGGTATTTGAACCAATATGATAGACAGTCTAAAAAATATTTATATTTCCCAATTCAATTATTGTACAAAACACCACCAGAAGATGATAAATTAGAACAAAAAAGAAAAGAATTAACTTTACAAGTTCTAACTAAAAATATAAGAAAAAATGAAGTTTACCATATGGGTTGGGAAGTTAAGCTTTTCAATGGTGCTAAAGTTATTGAGAAGATAGAGTTAACAGAACAACAACAATTAGAGGTAGATTTGGGTTTAAGAAAACCAGAAGAGTTTGCTAAAAAGAGTACTGGACCAAATGTTAAAGAATTAGTTATGGACAAATATATTCTTAAATATGAATTTGACAATGGTAGAGTAAAAGCTAGTGTTGATGAAAGCGAACTATTAGGGAAAACTCATTCTTTTGATGACACTGTTACAGAAACTAATACTGTAGATTTAGAAAAAGAACAAGAAGAATTACTAAATGAGTTAGATGTAGATGATGATGATTTGCCTTTCTAATTAAATAATATAAGGAGGATAACAAATGGGTAGAAGAGTAAAGTGCAGAATAACAGAAGAATATGGAGATTCTGAAGACTTTTATAAAGCCAAAGATGGTAGATACTATAAGTCTAAAGAGATTTATATTAACTATAAAAGAGAAGACTTAGCTCGTAGAAAAACCAATACTCTGTTAATGGAATTTCTTAAACTCAGAAGTTATCCTCCTATGTTAGGAAAACTTATTAAAGAATTGCATCAAGATTATTCATATGAAGTTATTTATTTAACAGTTGTAAATTGTAAAAAAAATATTCAATATGCTTTAAGCAATAAGCATTTTAATAGTCAATTTGCTATGATACGATATATTGGTGCAATTCTTAAAAATAACATTCCAGAAGTATATAAATTTTGTCAAATGAAAAAAAATTCTAAAACAAAGAAAATTGACATTGACAAAGATGTATTTGAAAACCAGAGAACTAATACTAAAGAGAAAAAGGATATTAGTAAATGGTTAGAATAATTGGAGGTAAATATGATAGAGAATTGGAAAGAAAAGTTACCTGAAAAACTTACATCACATAGAGAAATTATGGAGGGTAACTTTGTTTTTTCTCTATGGAAAAACCCAGAATTTTTTGATATTTACAAAATAGACCCACATACAGATTTGTTAACACACGATGCTAAATTTTACTATATTCTTGGAAGAGATATGTTTAATAAAGGTTATAACACCTTTGATGATTTAGCTGTAAAAACGTATTTATCTAATCAGGAATCCTTATTACATGAGTATGAGAAAAAAGGCGGTTATCCCGAAATTAAGGTCATTCTTGAAAGAATAAACCTTGAAAATGCAGAAACATATTATGATAATCTATGTAGAGATAATATGCTTATAGAGTTTTACACCTCTACTAATCTGTTAGAGAATATAGATAAGTTAAAACAAATGACAGCTAATGAATTTTATGATTGGGTTGATTTTCACCTTAATAAATCAGCTTTAGCTAAAATGACAGATGTTGAAATAGAAGAATTGACTATCGACCAAGAATTTTTAATGGAGTGTGACAGTGGCGAGGATATAGGCTTACACTATGGTAAAATAGCCAAAATTCTCAATTACATTACATTGGGTATACCAAAAAGTAACTTATACTTAGTGGGTGCACATAGTGGTGTCGGAAAAACATCTTGGGTTCTTGCAAATATGGTAGTGCCAGTATTAGAACAAGATCATAAGGTCTGTATAATATCTAATGAACAAAAGTCCAATGAATTTAAAAGATTATTATTGGCAATGGCATTGGCTGATGAAATCGGTTACTATAAGATTACACGTAAGAAGCTTAAACAGGGTAATTTTTCTAAAGAACAATGGGATAAATTAGAAGAAGCTGGGAAAGCACTTAATACAAAGCTCAAAGACAAACTTAAATTTGTGAAGATGTATGATTATAATATCAATAAAGTTAAAAAAATAGTTAAGAAATTGTCTAAGCAAGGTTATGAGTTGTTTATTTATGATACTATGAAAGCAGAGGATGCTAGTCAAAATAAGCTTTATGGTGTATTAGTAGAGAACAGTAAAGAATTATTTCAATTAGCCAGCAAAGAAGATATTGCTATCGTAGTGAGCTACCAATTAGCCTTACACACTCTTAATAAAAGATATTTAGATGAAACTTGTTTAAGCAATTCTAAACAAATTAAAGAAGTCTTTTCTGAAATGGTTTACTTTAGAGAGCTATGGGAAGATGAATATGATGATGGTAAATACGATGTAAAACCATACACACATCAAAAAGATGAAAATGGCAAATGGTCTAAAGTTCCTTTGCCTAAAAATAAAAACGGATTTGTTCTAGACCCAGACAAAAAGTATTATGTATTTTTTGTTAACAAAACAAGGAATGATGAAGCAGGGCAAACTTTATTATACCAATGGGATAGTGCTTGGAATAAATGGAGGGAGTTAGGATTTTGTCAAGTTCACAGAGATAGGGGTTATTAATGAATGTTCAAATTATTAAACAAAAACTTGCAAACAATGTAGAAGGCATTGAAGAAGTATTAAATAACGCAGGTTTCGCCCATATTTCTTATAATCCTCATAGAAAAGAAATAAGATGTGCAAGAGAGGAGGGGCGGAACAAAACTAGCGTTGCTGTTAATGTGGAAAGTTTAAGTTCAGCCTCTTTTTCTGCTAATGTATACGGTGATATTATCACATTAATACAGGATAAGTTAAACCTTAACTTCCCACAAACAGTTAATTATTTGGGTAAAATATTAAACATAGATGCAAATGCTGAATATACTCCTCCATTTGGGGGATTTTATCATACTGTTTATAAAACTCATAACTATCAAGATAATGACATTAAAACTTATGATGATAATATACTTAATAATTATATGATATTACCTAGTAAAATGTTTTTAGAAGATAATATTGGATATGATGTGCAACTAGAATATCAAATAGGATATGATGCCGTTAGCAAGAGAATTACAGTACCATGGAGATATATAGATGGTAGAATTGGAGGTATAACTGGGAGATATAATCAATTAGATTTTGACGATGATATTCCTAAATGGTTATCAATAGTTAAATTTCCCAAATCAAAATTTTTGTTTGGTTACACAAACAACTATAATAATATTGTTAAAACTAAGAAGTGTATTATTACTGAATCACCTAAAGGTGTAATGCAACTAGCGACTTATGGTTATAATATAGGGCTAGCAGTTGGCGGCTCACACTTAAACAAATATAATATATCATTACTAACAACGCTAGGAGTACAGAATGTAGTTATAGCATTTGATGAGGGATTAAAGGAAGATTTAATTAGGCAGGAAGCACAAAAAGTTAAAGATGAATTATCAGATATCCAAGTGGGTTATGTTTATGATAATGAAAATACAATATTGCCTTATGATAGTAAAATGTCCCCAACCGATTTGGGGAAAGAGGCCTTTGTAGAATTATGTAAATCACACTTATACTACATATAGGTAGGAGGAAAAACAATTAATGTAAAAGAGAAAATTAAAGAACTAAGAGACAGCGGTACAATGATATACTCTATATCACGATTAAACACATTTCATAATTGTCAATACGGATTTTATTTAACATATTCACTACACGAAGACAGAGAAGATAACATATATTCTTTTGCTGGAACAAAAATACATGACATATTAGATAGGATCTACAATGAGAAAAAGACTTATGACTTAGATGATATCCAAGATGAGTTTGATGATTTTATGTTAGAGTGTTCAGTATTCGGGTATAGATTTCCAACTAAAAAGACAGAAGAAAACTGGATGTCAGATATGATACACTTTGTTTCTAATTATAAAAAACTTGAAAGTGTTCCATTAGCTAGTGAAGAAAGAGTTTTGTTGAACCTAGACGGGATATGGTTACAAGGATATGTTGATTACCAAGAAGAGAGTGAAGATGGAAATATTAATATTATTGATTGGAAAACATCATCTAAATTTACTGGTGCTAGGTTAAAAGAAGCTGGTAGACAATTATTAGTCTATAAACTAGCAAAAGAAGCTGAAGGCAAGAGTGTTGATAAGGTAGGATGGTTTATGATTAAATATCTTAATATTACTTATCAACTTAAAAATGGTAAATATAAAACCAGTATGTATCGTCGTGGTAGATGGGTAGAAAAACTAAGCAACGTTTTAAAGTCATACTTAAACGATTACATGTTTAATGAAGCCAGTATAAAATTATTTAATAATCACAAGGAAGAAATATTAAAATTAGCTAAAAGTGATAGAAAATTATCTAATAGAATAGATGATAAAAAGTATGATGAAATGACTAAGGTATTACTAGAAAGGCATAACCATGATGGCAAATATGATGATTTACTATTTGAATATGGGTATGATGAATACTATATTGAATTACTAATTGATGAAAGTATTGTAAATAATAGTATAGAGAATTTACCTACTGATTTTCAAAGACAATTCAAGATTGAAGATTGTCTATTATGGTATGATTATACAGAAGAAGATATACAAGAAACAATAGATTATATTAAAGATACAGTTGAACAAATAGAATCAAAAGATAAAAATAATCCTATGGACTGGGCAGCTAATGGGATCACAGAAAACGATTTTTATTGTAACTGTTTATGTAGCCAAAGACAAAACTGTTATTATACTGTGAATGATGAAAAGAGAAAAGATAGTAGTGCAGAATTACCATTCTAAAAGTGAAAGGAGATATAAATGTCTAATAATTATACAGTTTTACACTTACATACAGACTATTCTAATCCTTTTACTACTATAGACTCTGTTACTAAATATACAGATTATGTTGACAAAGCTAAACAGCTTAATATGAAGGCAATCGCTTTTACAGAACATGGTGGTTGCTTGGACTGGTATCGCAAGAAAATATACACTGAACAACAAGGGTTAAAGTATATACACGGAGTTGAGGCTTATCTCACGGAATCCTTAAGCCCGCCTAAAAGGGATAATTACCATGTTATACTCCTTGCAAAGAATTATGATGGTGTTAAAGAAATAAATAGATTAATGTCCTATGAGGTTGCCAATAATAGAGAAGATAAACATTTTTACTATAATCCTCGTATTACTTTTGAAGAATTAGGAAATACTTCAGATGATATAATTATTACAACTGCTTGTTTAGCATCACCCTTAAATAATGCTCCCTTAGATTTTAAGAATAAATATTTACAATTTTTAATTAAAAATAAGCATAGAGTATATTTAGAAATACAACATCATTTAGTTGACGATCAAATAAAGTATAATGCTTATTTGTATAATTTGCACAAAGAACACAACATCCCTTTGGTAGCAGCAACTGATACTCATTCACTCAATCAGAGGCATTTTGAAGCAAGAGATGTATTGCAAAAAGCTAAAAATATACATTTTGAAAATGAAGATAATTGGGATTTAGTTTTTAGAAGCTATGATGAATTGTGTAATTTTTATGAAAAGCAAAATAGTATTCCACAGTATGCATGGAAAGAGGCTATTGAGAATACTAATAAAATTGCTCGTTTAATTGAAGAATTTGAAGTTGACACTTCGCCTAAATACCCTAAGCTATATGACAATTCAGAAGAAATATTTAAGCAAAAAATTAATAAAGCTTATGCAAATAAAAATAAAAACAAACCATATTCTAAACAAAAATCAAAAGAAAGAATATATGAGGAGTTTGAAGTTTATAAAAAAACAGGAACTATAGATTATATGCTTTTACAAGATTACATTAGGACATATGAACGCAAAAATGGCATCCACGCTGGCCCAGGTAGAGGGAGTATTAACGGCTCCTATATTGCATATTTATTAGACATTACAGAAATGGATAGTATAAAGTTTGATTTAAACTTTTTTAGATTTATGAATCCTGATAGGGCATCTTTAGCTGATGTGGATACCGACTATGCAGATCCAGAAAGGGGTATTGTTAAAGAATTTTTACTTACTAATAAAAATTTTAACAGTTCTGAAATTGTTACATTTAATACAATTCAAACAAAAGGGAGTATTAGAGAAGTTTGTAGGGCACTAAACTACAGTTCATCCGAAGCCAATATGATTGCAAAAAATATAGATAATGATAGAAATTATCTAGAAGACAAATATCCAGAAGTGTTTGAATATTTAGACATATTAGAAGGCGTTATTGTATCTGTAGGCAATCACCCAGCTGGTGTTATTATAACTGAGCATAACATACATGAAATGTTAGGAACGTTTAGTACCACAGGTACAGAACACCCCGTATGTGTATTTGACAAGTATATAGTCGAAGATTTAGGATATGTTAAAATAGATGTACTTGGACTAGATAACATATGGCTTATTAATAAAACTTGCAAGATGGCAGACATAAATATTATTACACCTGATAATATTGATTTGAATGACGAAAAAGTATGGGAAAGTATTAGAGAAGATACAACAGGCATATTTCAATGGGAAGGTTCTAGTGCAGAACAGTTTTACAAAAAGATGTTCGCACCTGAAACAATTAAAATAGCCAAACAATATAACCCAGATTTTGAATACATTAAATGGATGAGTTTTGGTAATGGATTAATAAGGCCAGCCTGTGCTAGTTTTAGGGAAGATGTAGCAAATGGAATTCCGAAAGATCATGGATTTGAACCATTAAATAAGTTTTTATCTCACACACTTGGGTATGTGGCAATGCAAGAGGATATAATGAATTTCTTATCAAAATTTTGTGGCTACAGCATGGCAGAGGCAGACAATATCCGCAGACTCATAGCTAAAAAATACGACAAAGTATTATTAGAACAAGCTACAGTAGAAATACAACAAAGATTTATTGACAATGTGAACAAAGAATATGATTTAGATAGAGAGAGTGCTAAAGAAATCATTAAACCTTTTGTGCAAGTTATCATAGATGCAAGTGACTATGCTTTTAGTTGGAATCACAGTGATGCGTATTCTTGTATAGGCTATATGGCAGGATGGTTAAGATATTATTATCCTTATGAATTTCTAACTACAGCTCTTAATATTTTTGATGGTAAATCTTCTAAAACATCACGATTAATTAGATATGCAGATAAAATTGGGGTTAGTATTCAACCAGCTAAGTTTGGTGTCTCTAAGACAGGATATAGGTTCGACAAAGAGCAACAAATCATTGTTAAGGGATTAGAATCAATTAAGGGGATCGGTTCAAGCGTTGGTGAAGAGTTGTATGGTATATCAAAAAAAGTAGACAAAAATACAAGCTTTTTTACTATACTTGAATTAATCCAAAATGAAACTAAAGTTAACTCGGCACAAATAGAAACATTAATTAAACTTGACTTTTTTAGAGACTATGGTAAAAGCAAAAAACTTATGCGAATGTTTAATGTTTATAATGAGTTTGCCACTGCTAAACAATATAACAAAAGTAAAATTGACAATAAATTAGTAGAAAAAATCGTAACTAAATATTCAAGAGAAACGCCCAAGCAATATCAAATTGAGAATAACTTGGCTATTATGAATGATTTGTCTGATTTAATGGCTAATCAAGATTATAACCCTTTTGAGAAAGCAAGACACCAATTAGAGTATCTAGGGTACATCAAAGATAGTTTTCCACAAATACCTAATAGTTATTATATAGTTGCGGATATTATTAAAAAATATAAAAATCCAATTGTTATACTTTTGAGGATATCTGACAATACTGAAGTCACTATGAAAATAAAATCTTATGTGTATAAAAATACTCCAATCGAAAAAATGGATATTATTAAAATACACAAAACGGAAGAATCGCCAAGGTGGAGGCAAATTGATGGAAAGTGGTGTCAACCAGACTCAGAAGACACTGAAACAATATTACACGAATATTATGTTAGGAGAATAGAATGAAAGAAAAAATAAATATATTTTTAGATTTTGATGGAACTATAGTTAATTCAATTAAAGCTTATTGTGATGTTTATAATCAAAAATACAAGGAGCATTCCAAGTTTAAGTTAGCAAATCCAGATAATGCATATGAATGGGATATGCGGGACATTTGTCCTTTAGAAAATGATGTTTCTCGTGTTTTTGATAGTAAGGAATTTTTTGATAATTTAACATTTATAGATGCTTATGTTCCTATTTACATCAAACATTTACAAAATCACTATAACATTATTATATGTACAATAGGCACAAATTATAATATTCATCATAAATCTAAATGGATAGCTAATAACCTACCTTCAGTAAAACAAGCTATATATCTTGTTCAAACGGATGATAGTGGAGCTATTGTGGATAAGTCGTTACCAGATATGAGTGGTGGTATTATAATTGATGATAACATAAAAAACCTTGATACATCAAATGCTAAGATTAAAATACTGTTTGGTAAAGAATACGCCTTTAACAAAGATACTAATGATAAATATATTAAAGCACAGAATTGGGCTCAACTAATGCAAATATTAGAGTTATATCAGCTAACAGACTATAAATTTGGGAGGGATTAAGATGACGGAAAGGAAGTCTACAAGTACATATATTGTTTTTAATGATGATATTAAGATAGAATTTAGTTCAAATAATCAATTTGTATTAAAGGATAGCAGAGGTAAAATTGCCTATATAGATGATATAGAATATTTGGTTAAGAAGATGAAAAAGTGGGAAATGGATAAAAAACTAAGCAAACCACAAGAGATACAGCTTAAGGATTACTTGGCAATGGAAAAAGAAACATTAAAAGAAATCAAACAGTTCTTTGAAGATGCTTTTAATGAACTCGAACAAGAGACAGTTAAAGCGGTAAAAAAAGTTAATAAAAAGCAGGGCAAATAATGCAAATTGTTAATATCTCTGGAAAAGCAGAGCACGGCAAAGACACTTTGGCTTTAATGTTAAAAAATAGACTTGAGTTAGCAGGTAAGGGAGCTCTTATATTACATTATGGAGATTATCTAAAATTCTTGTGTAGAGTATTGTATGGTTGGAATGGCAAAAAAGACGAGGCAGGGAGACGCCTATTACAGTATGTTGGGACAGACAAAATAAGAAGTATAATGCCAGATTTTTGGGTGGAGAGTGTTGCAAGGCAAGTAGCTGTTTTGCAGATGCTTAATGATGAACCTGATTTTATCTTTGTTCCTGACTGTAGATTCCCTAATGAAATAGAATGGTGGGAAAAGAATGGATACAAACAAGAATCTATAAGAGTTATTAGACCACACCATGTGAGTAAATTAACAAAAGAGCAATTAGAACATTTATCTGAAACAGCCCTTGACAATTATCCAGATTTTAACTATATAGTTACAGCAGAAGACATGGAAGGATTGAATTCAGTAGCAGACAGGTTAGTAAATTGTATGTTAACAGATGAAATATTTTAAAGGTGGTAATTTATGGCTATTAATAGCAATAATAAAGGTAAAGTAGGAGAAAGAGAATTTGCTAATTTATTAAAGGAACATGGGTATGAATCAGCTAGAAGAACGCAACAATATTCTGGTACCGAAGGAACATCTGATGTAACTTGTGAAAATTTACCCCATCACTTTGAAGTAAAAAGAAATGAAAGATTAAATGTGAGTAAAGCTATGAAGCAAGCTATTGATGATAGTAATGGTATATTACCTGTTGTTGCTCATAGAAAAAATTATGAAGATTGGCTTATAACAATGAGGTTTTCTGATTGGATCAAAGAAATAAAAAAAATATACAAATAAAAAAATAGGCGGGGAAATTAATCCCCGCTTTATTTTTATAATTTCTTCAAGTGAACAGCTTTAACTTTTCCAGCTACAGCAGTTGTAACCGCTTCGTCGTCATCTTCTTTTTCTATTTGCTCTATTAGAAAATGTGCAGCCTTAACTGTAAACTCTATAACCTTTTCCATATCAGCATCTACTTCTAATCCAAACTCCATACAAAGTTCTCTAGAATACTGAATGCCAGCATCAATTATTTCTTCCTTATCCTCATCAGGCAAACTACGCAAATACTCTAAAGTGTCAGCTGCTATTTTGGAATACTTATCAGCATCCTCTTCTGGTAAACCTAATTTTTTAGCTACTATTTTTGCAAGTGGGACAATGTCATCCATAACATCTAACCCTAAAATGAAGATTACCTCATCAAACTGCCACTCCTCTTTTGATTTGAAAAATGCATAGTAAGCAGCAACCACCAATAAACTTATAGCAACGAAAATTAATACAGTGAAATCCATTTTTACTCCTCCTTAAGTTTTTTAATTATGTTTTCGGTTGATTCCACTAAAATTTCTTTTAGTTTTTCATATTCATTTTTAATATACTCTAATTCTTTGTTAAGCAATTCAATAGCGATAGCGTTTTCATCTCTAGTTCTATTCATCATTGTCCACAATAACCAATAGGGTACATTAGACAACATTTGTTCAGCACTATCATAATTCTCGGGGTTACTAATTAGACCATCATCAACTAGTCTTTGCAATTCTAATTTTCCTTGTTCTACTCGCCAGTCACTCAATGGGTTAATCACCTCTCCATCTAATTCAAATTCTATATATTTTAACGGGTCTACACAACCATGACGCCAAGGTTTATAACCCCAATCATCTGGCTGTAACCCAATTTCTGGTAAATGTAATTCAAAGTGTAAATGCGGACCAGTACTATAACCAGAATTGCCCACATACCCTATAACCTCACCCTTTTCAACAAATTGATTATCAGAAACTGTTGAAAAAGATAAGTGTGCATATCTTGCCATGTACTGTTTTGATGGTGCACTTAAGTTTTGTTTATAATCGCCATCAAAAAATAAATCAATATAATTACCATATCCACTTGTATAATGGTTCATAGTCCAACCTTGTTTAGTAGATATAACAGGGGTTACGTAAATAGGTGCACCTATATCAACCCCTGGATGTAGGTCATTACCTCTAGGTCCAAAATCACTTGTCTTCATCCCCGTCAAAATCGGTGAATGATACATCAGTTTGACCTCCTTTGTTTCTTAACACCATCATGATATCTTTTATCATAGGTGGTAATGGGCAGTTTAATCTACCTAAATTTTCAATAATTGAACCTAATTCATTTGCTACATAGAAATATATAAATATTTCACGAGTTATAGTGGTAGCTAATAATCTGTCTATCTGTACCGCTATAACTATTACAAGAAGTGTTATGCCTTTGGCAGCAGTACCACCTTTAGCAATTTTGCTTGACCAGCCTATCTCCTTAATCCCCGCCAAGACTCCTGTAATATAATCTACAACCATGAATAACATCAAAGTTTGTATAGACATATCCCAGCCTCCTAGCCAATAGCTTAAGAAGCCTCCTATTGTACCAAATGTCCATAATGCTGGATTGGTAAAAGTCTTAGTAAGGATTGCACTTATCTTATTAAATGTTACTTCTATCATATTTCCCATGTCTGAACTCCTTTAACTAATATTGTAATAAAAGGCATCTTTTATTTAGTCATCATCATTCTCTTCTTTCTCATCATTTTTAATCTCCTCGTCTTCTTTTTCCAAATCAATTATTTTTCCTTGTAAAGCTCTGTTCTTGGCATTTAACATTCCTATTTCAATATCTTGTATAAAGCTTTGCAATATTAACTGCATAATTTCTGATGGAATATTCTGTTCTCTTAAACACTTTGCTATGTTCGATTTTGCTTTTTTAATTTCATTCATTTTTTAGTCTTAATCTCCTTTTTAAGATATGTCGTTCAAATCATCTTTAAGTGTAATAAAATAAGCCCCATAAACGGTATCATCATTACTCACTGTAGGTACTGTTGTAGAGTTCATACTATTTATACAATTACGAACAGCATTAAATCTTGTATCAGATAAATTTCTAGAACCAGAACTCATATAAGCTTCTATATTTAACGATATAGATGTGCCGTGGGTTTCATTATAATATATTCTAAAATCATCAACTTTATCAACAAAATCATTCCACCTAGAATATGTAACGGTGTCAACTTCCCCTTTGTTGTTAAATGCATCTGTCTCAGCTGAAGTCCAACTCCAATTGCTTGGCCTACTAATATCATCTGTGTAACCACAAACTGCACTAGTATAACTAGAACAACCATCATCATTACATGCACTCACTTCAAGACAATACTGAGTATCAGGATCTAACCCACTTACACTAAGATAAGTATTTGTTAAACCAGTACCACTACTACTAGTACCGCCAGATAATATCCATCTATAATCATCTGCATTTGATACAGAATCCCATTCCCATCTCATACTATATGTTCCAGTACTTGTTATTTCTAACCCAGTAGGAGTGTCAGGTGGAGGGCAAGAGTCGGTAGTAAATGTTGCATCACTTACACTGTACCACTGATCTGTGTACGCTGCACCACTACATAGATAACTAGTATCACATGTCAATCCTGTGAATGTTATATTCCCACTTTTGCGAGTACCATCACCTTCTACTGAACATGAAGAAGTATACTTGGTAGTTCCATCACAAGTAATCCTAAATTCTTCATAATCATCACATGATTGAGATAAATCATATATACACAAAGTTAAAGAAGTTTCAGTTCTACTAACTCTAACAAGTCTAGCAGCCATTATCCAAACACCGCCACGGCTTCGAGCCCAGTAACAGTAGCATCAGTGAAATCCCAATTATATCTAGCAACTGTTTCGGTATCATCAGGATAATATTCAAGGAAATTGATTGGAACCCCAGATGCATTAGGAGCTTTAAAATACCATGAAGGAGGGATATCTTCACCTTCACCTACATCTTCCACAGTTTCACCTATGACATACTTAGGGCTGCTTCCTTCACCTATCCATATTTCACTTTCTACATGCAGTATATCTGTCCAAACCCAAGAAGGGTAAACTATTAAAGAAACATCAGTCTCTAGATTGTCAGAATTAAAAGCTATTGCCTTTCCTGCTGCTTCAATGTACAGGCAATCTTCCAACAAAGAACCTCCAAAGGATTCATCAATATACCTACTTTCCATAAATCCTACTTGTGAACCATTACGATAAAAATTAAGTGAATTATAATCAAG
>CAYYPI010000016.1:0-6003 GCA_964473565.1 uncultured Gammaproteobacteria bacterium | reverse complement strand
GATCTAATAACACCAGAACCAAATCCAGCATCATAGCCCATTACTAATGTTTTAAGAATGGTAGCATCTTCAGCCAATAATAGTGCCGTTGCTACACTTTGGAATGTGTCACTAAATGTTTCCCATTGACCAGAATCCCACGAAGAAACAACAGTACCAGATGAGTCGGTAGAAACATCAAACAGGTAATAGGTGCCATCGTAGCTAACAACATCCCTACGATATGTTGTATAATAATAGGTTTCTCCTGCCTCAAAGTCTCCACGGTAAACTACACCTGGACCAGGTGGTCCATCAGCACCATCCTCTCCATCAGCACCGTCTTCGCCATCTTCGCCGTTAAACCTTATTGGTTCACTCCAAGATTCCCCACTAACAATATATCCCATAGGGGTTTTAAGAACCTGTGTCATCCATAGTGGATCTAATCCAATAGGGGGAGTAGTGTACCAGTCACTAGGGTCATCTTCAGTAGGAGTATCAGGTTGAGTAGCTGCTCTTTTATATCTAAACTCATAAAAATTACCATAAGTATCCTCTGCTTCTCTACTGTATGCTATATAAGCATTAGTTAGAGAACCATCAAAAGACATTAGATAAGCTAAATCATCTACCCTTAAATTGTGTCCACTTATATTCTTGAATGTGTAAGTATTATCATCTGGGTCACCAGCTAGTTGAACCTCTGCTTCTTTTGTTAGCCCATTGTAATCTATAATGGTACCAGACCACATTTTTGGATTTTTTCCTTGGGATATCTTTGTCTCTGTAATATATTCAATTGTTTTTCTATATTTATTAAGTTCCTGTCTATTCAAACTACTCACCTCCCAACGCTAATTCATATGTTTTGGCAACTGATAAACTCATATTTTGTTTACCACCTAATGGCAATCTAAATGATTCAATTAAAAACCTTTCATTATCCAACTCCAAATCATCATCAGTAATTGTTACAACTTGATTAACATCTAAATGGTACAATGGTGTACACTGAAAAGATAATGCCGACTGCATAACATTTAATCTTTTAAGCTCATATTCAGCTCTTTGCCTAGCTAAATCATTCGTATTAATGATAGGATCTTCTAATATTTCTAATTTTCTACCAATCTGATAAATGTTAGTTGGACTAGCCAAATTTACATTTTCAACTGCATAATAAGCATAAGAACCATTAACATTGTCACCAATAACAGTCACTACATTTCTTAAATTATCAAAATCATACTCATATGTTGAATCTTGATAAAAAGCATCGCCTTCACCAAAATCCCAAATAGAACCCTTTAGACTATCATCAATTTCTTCTTCATAAACTAATCTACCAATTTCATTATAATATATATTTCGTGATACAAATTCTGTTAAGTGCATTAATATATTGCCATAATTGCCGCCTATTTCTTCATAGATAGTATAAGGAGTAGTGGTTATACTTCCTAGTGGTTCTAATATAGGATTTTTAGGGTCTAGCTTAATTTGATCTCTAGGAGCGTCGATATAGATGTTTAATATACTTTTAATAATGGTTAATATATCACTATCAACTGGTACACCAAATGTGTATTGTAATTTACCACCTAACTGACCATTAAGCAAAGCAAACTTATCCACACCTGTAATACGAGCTTTGCTACCACTTTTACTGGTTATCACGGGATTGGACATTACAAATACGCCTTGGGGAAAATAATAGTCTTCTCCATCAATCCTCAAACCCGCTTCAAGTAGAAATTTCTTATTAACCCATATACCATACTTATTAGGATTATATTTGCCATCTTTGTTATCTAATGTTATAGTACAACCCCTTCTTATACCATTTTTCAAATTTACTTCAACATATCCATCAATGATATCTTCTTCAATTGACTCACCGTAGGGTGATTCGTCTTCGCTCTGTAGAAATGTTAACCTTGTTATGGGTATTAATGGCTTGTCATAAGCATCTACATAATCTTGAAATGTAGCCATATTATTCATACCTCACTAAATCATCAGTTGTTTCTACAAACTCAAATGATATCATTGCTGGTTGTGTTTTTGTAGCCATATTATAAACTTCATCATAATATTTCCAATCAAATTTATGTGTAACAACTTTCCAAACATCACCATTAGGTGATTTTAATATTTTTTCTTTTTTATTATTAATAAAAGCTTTAAGGGTTTCTAAGAAATCTACTGAATATGTTTTAGTGCCATCAATACTAATATTCCCAACATAAGCATTTAAAGAGCCACTTATATATTCTCTTTCATCAAATGTCACTGTAGGAAATTTTCTTCTTAGATTATTGCTGATTGTAACATCATCATTAACCTCTATTTGACTACTTTCAGCATTAGACTTAAATATATATACTATATCGTCTTCTGGTGAAATTAAAGCCCAATTGTAAAAATCTGCCACAACTGATTCTGTTTGCAAAGCAGCAGAACGTTCAGTATCGTTGACGGCGTAAATTCTATATTCATACTCTTCTTGGGCTGCTGCCGCATAATCATAGAACGATAAATCACCCATTTCAAGTTCAGCAATTTTAGTATAAATAGATTCTGTGGAGGATTTTCTATATATTTCCCACTTTGTAGGTGGATTAACTAATCCAATCACTGTACCAGCTTCAAGAGTTTGCGTGTATTCAGCTAATAACAAAGTATCTTCATCCCATATTAATTCATCGTCATATCCCAAAGCTTCTATTTCACTACCCGTTAGAACTCTATTCATAATTTTTAGTTTATCTATTACACTTGGTCCATAAATTTCAATTTTATCATAACTCATTATAATCCTCCTTCCTATTCTACATACTGAACAAAAAAGAAGTTATTATCGACATCAAAAAATTCTTTTTCATCACTAGTTAGAAATTGTGCATCTTTCCATACATACTCACTAACATCCATATCTGTGGGCGTAATAACCACCAAGTATACTTTTTGCGAAACAGCATATAATTCTTCTGAATATGTTATTGTCCCATCTACATCAAAATAAAATTGTTCTAAAGTATCATCATAACCCACCAAATAATATTCACCAGTAGTAGTATTTAATATTTTAATAATATCTCCTGAAAACTCAGTAGTTATTATAACATCTAAATACACAGTAAAATCATCGCCTAATGTGGTACTAAGGTCGTAATACAAGATAGCCTCTGTATCCAATTCAATACCATAATTATCATTTTCAAATAAGTCAGGATAATAAGAGTAATCCCCCTCAACTTCTCCTTTTGGTATTAAAAAATGAGGAGCGGTTCTAGTTTCATCATAAACTGTTTGAAGAACTATTTGTAGCTCCCCTGGTGTGTAATCTACTAAAAATTCATATGTATCAGTTGATATCTGTATTCCTTGTTTGGTCTCTAAGAACCCTTTTATTTTATATGTATAACCATCTAGAAATCCATTAACAAGAAGGGAAATATTGGAACTGTAAACCTTCCTGCTACGCTGCAATAAGCCATCATCTTCATCATATAATTCATAATACCAATATCTAACACCCACACCATCGGGTTGGCTGTAGGTACCATCAAAAGTATACCCTTGTGCTTCTATTGTGGCTGGAATACTAATAGTAAAACTGGCCGATTCTGCGGCATAAAATAATTTCTCTTGTGAGGTAACACTTTCTGAACCATTAGAATAGGTTAATGACCACTTATATTCATTACCATTTGTACAACCACTTGTATCTGGTATAATTACAGATAGTGTATCTTTATTGTATAGATAATTTTCAGATGTAAATGTTTCTGAATCGCTATAAACTAACGAACTATCAGAATTATCATATATATTTATTTCATATCCAGTAATTCTTTGCCCCTCTACTACACATGTAAATGTCTGATCAACTGACATGTCAAGAGAGATATTGCTTGGATAAAGTAACTGTGGTCTAAAAATAGTTGCCATTATATCTCTCCTTTCTATGTGGGAATGTTGTAAATTTTTATTGTTAAATCATCAGGTAAAAGTACTAACAAATATAGATAACTAGAAGAAATGTTGTAACCTTCTTTGTAATTTGTTACGCCGTCTATAGTATAGCCAAACCTTTCATTTGCATTATCATAAAAAACTATGTAATTATCTTCTGATGGAGAGGTAACCAATCGTATAATGTTACCATCAAAGGTAGCATCTAAATTAATTAAAACTCTTATGTTAAAATTGTCAGGTATTGTTGTGGTGTAATCTAAAATAGAAGATGTATCTAACTGTAACCCATAATTTCCACTTTCAATAAAATTTTCTACATAAGAATATGTACCACTAGTGTCACCCTGAATTATAAGCTCAGGAATGTTTATTATTATTGAAGTTGTATCAGAATCTTCTTCTACTTCTAAGTTAACAGGTGGTTTATCTTCTGAATAATCAATGTTAAATTCATATAAAGGTGATTCAAATTCTTGATTATTTTGGCTTATACCAAAACCTTTAATAGAATAAGATTCACCATTTTCAAAACCTCTAAAAGTGTGTTTAATATTAGCAGAATAACTTAGATCTGTACTTAACACTACCTCATCGTCATCATCATAAACTTCAAAGTGCCAACTTTTAATATCAACACCCTCATCTTGGCTATATGAGCCAACAAACTCATAGCCAAAGGTGGTTATTGTGTCGGGTACTGTTATTGTAAGTATAGGAGTAGAAGAAGCTGAAAAGGGTGTCTCTAATGATATTTTGGTATTAGCTCCATCAGTATAACTTAGAATCCAAGTATATTCATTACCATTAGTACAACTATCTGCTGGAATCGTAATCTCTAATATATCCCCATTATACAAAGATGGACTTAAAGATTCCGTATCAGTATATACAGTAGATTCGGCATCATCATAAATGGTAATAGTATAACTAGTTACTTCGTCTCCATTTATCTCACAAGAGAACACTTGGTCTTCAGTCATATCTAATGCATCATTATCTGGCATTAAATATATAGGTTGATAAATATCTGCCATCTTCTACCTCCTTTCTTTATTTATTAAATATACCTATTTTTTTAATATATAGAATTTCTTTAGCCTGTTATCCCAATGAACCTCTGTTCCAACTGCTTCTCCCACTGCTCTAAGTGGCAGATATATTCTCTCATTAATCATTGGTATTGGATCATCTAATTGTATTTCTCTACCATCTTCAGTGTCCACCAAAACAGTATCTCCCAATGCACCAGTTATGAAATAATCTTTTTCGCTAATTTCACTATCATCTTTATCAGTAACAGCCCAAAAAGCCTTGCTGTTTGTATAGTCGTCTGCCATTAGTATGTTACCTTTATTGCCCCAACCTTCGCTCCAACTATTTCTAATTTTCCAATATAACTTACCATCAATGTGTGTCCAGCCATATGCAACCATCATGTGACGCCCTTTATTTTCAGTATTTTGTTTTTCTACTGTTTCTTTGGCATCATAGAAATGCTCATGGATTGGTACTGATATTGCCACACCCTGCAATTCTTTAATCGCACTCATTACTTCACTTGTAGTATATGCCTGAGCATAAGCTTCAATTTTATACCTTTTAGCATTGCGATACATCTCATCGGTTAATTTACCTTTAAGGTGAGAATAAAAAGCATTAGTACTAAACATAAACTCTCTGCATACTCCGTCAGCTTTTAATTGCGACAAAGCTTCTCTTGGTATCATACCCTCGCCTTGGAAGTGCTCTTCAAGTCTATTTGTGTATATAAAAGCAGGGCTCAATGGTTCATATGTTCCATGCTCTGCATATTGTTGCATTTCTCTTAATGTTCTTAATGCAAAACCAACACAGCTTCCAATTAATCCCTGATTGTAGACTGGTGGAAGCCACGGTGTTTCGTATTCCGCCTCATGCTCAACCTCAACTCTTGCTATCCTACTTATTCTATAATCTCTATAATCGGGGGGTGACGCTATAACTCCTAGCTTGATATCTTTAAAATTCATATTATATCTCCTTATAAAACTACTATTTTAT
>CAYYPI010000015.1:0-24725 GCA_964473565.1 uncultured Gammaproteobacteria bacterium | reverse complement strand
CATATTATATGAGATCTAAACCCTAAATGTAACCCCAATTGCTGCAATTGTAACATAAAAAAACAAATATTATTTCAAAGGGTGATATTTTTTATGTATCTTTTGTGCATATTTATCAGAAGCATGTACATATCTTGTGGTAGTATCTAAAGACTCATGGCCTAAAAGTATTTGTATGGCAGCAGGGGAGGCGCCTGATTCAGCTAAATAAGTTGCAAAGCCATGTCTAAGTGAGTGAGCGGAAGCTGGTATATTAATATCTAAATACTCTCTATATCTTTTAATTCTTTCTTGTAAGTAGTTTGTAGAAAGTTTTTTGTGTTTAACGCCAGCATTTAAGCCACGGTAGGGAACAAACAGGTAAGGGGAGTCCTCAGGCCTAATTTTGAGGTACTTTTGCAAGTGCTCAAGAGCTCTAGGGGTTAAATAAACAAATCTTTCCTTCTTTCCTTTACCTAAAACAAAAACTTTTCCTTCTTTATCAATTTGATTAATTTTTATATTAATTAACTCACTAATACGAAGACCAGTAGCAAATAAAACTTCTAAAATAGCTCTATTTCTTGTTGCAATTTTATTGTTTTTTTCAAAGATATTTGGTGATTCTATAAGCTTGACTAATTGTTCTAATTCTGGTACTTGTGATTTTTTCTTAGTTGTTTTAAGCATTTTAATGGTATCAGGGGCCAGAGGAGTGTCGTAATCATTGTCAATTAAATACTTTAAGTAAGCTCTTATAACTGACAACATTCTGTTAATTGAATATGGAGAAAGTTTTTTAGTTGTTTTTTGTGATTTTGCGGTAGTTCTATCAATTGATGTTAAAAGCGCCTTATAGTTAAGTATGTCTTTTTTGTTTAATTTATTAAATTCAAGCTTTGAATCCTGTAAAAAGTTTAAAAAGACATTTAAATCACGTTCATAGTTATAAATGGTTTCTTGTGAGTAATTATTAACTTTAAGGCTTAAAAGGAAGTCCTCTTGATGGGGTAAATAAGACATAATAGTTATAATTTGGCTAATTTTAGCTAATTTATTAACTGAGTATAATATCCCTTACACTCAGTTATAGTATAGCAAATAAATCACTATACAGTCAAACTAATAAGTAATCGTTAAGCCAAACAAGTTAGCCTCTGCATTAAAGATAAGAAATACCTTTACCAGTAGCAAAAATACTCCAATTACTAATAAGCAAAAAACTATAATAGCAATTGCAAATAATGTTTTAAATAATGTTTCCATATATATTTTTAATCTAAAAATAATCTATCACCATACCTTAAGTCAATATAAGATCTCTTAAAAAAGTCTTCACTTAAATTACTCTCCTTTAAGGCCATTAAATTACGTACCTGACTACTAGCCTTATTATCAATATTTAGATAAAGTACAGGCCCATTAATGACTTGAGCGCTAAGTCCAGAGTTTATATTTTTTATAATAAATTTTTCAATTACTATATCATCTGAACTCTGCTTTAAATTATTATAAAACTTATCAATAAAAATAATGTATTCTGACTCTATACCAATTTTATCATTATTTATCTTATTATTACTTTCATTATTAATTATAGCATACTTTCTAGGGTTAACATCCTTTAAGTCATTTATTTTATCTACAATATAAGCTTCTTTATC
Organism: uncultured Gammaproteobacteria bacterium; assembly: GCA_964473565.1. Lineage (GTDB taxonomy): Bacteria > Patescibacteriota > Patescibacteriia > Patescibacteriales > UBA12465 > JAIPJO01. Next base: position 23,082 of record CAYYPI010000015.1, on the reverse strand, counting down.
TATATAATAATAACTACCATCTTCTAAAAATATTGCTTCATACTTTCTTTCACTTATATTTACAACTAATTTCCCTGGTAACTCCTTATTAATATCAACCTGATCAAAATTATAATCTTCTCTTATACTACTGGCTAGATTAGTGCTACTAATTAGAAATAAATTATCTTGCTTTAAGAAAAGCTTAGTCTCTCTAGTGCTTTCAGAAATTTTAGCTAATATCTCTTGTTCAGCCGTTCTTTCTAGTCCATTGATTTCAATATTTTTTATTTTAAAAGTGTCAGAGATATAAAAAAACCAAAAAGCAAAAGCTAATAATAATATTATAATTATAGTGTATAAAATAGACTTTTTTGATAGCTTCTGTCTTCCCTTCCTATACTTTTTATCTTTAAAAAAAGGGTTACTAAAGTTCTTACTTTGATAATCTCGACGTCTATTTCGCTTTTTTAGTACTCTTGACATAATAATTATTTTATGTGATTACCTATAATCAATTCTAATAAATCAATAAATTCATAGCCATCCTTTTTAGCTGCTTCTGGTAGCAAGCTAGTTTTTGTCATACCAGGTATAGTATTTATTTCCAAAAAATATAAACTATTATTTTTATCATCAAAAAGAAAATCAATACGAGCCACATCTTGAGCTCCTATAGCTTTAAAACTTATTTCAGACCACTTTTGAGCTAAATCATATATTTCTCTATCTATTTCTGCTGGACAGATATGAGTACTACCACCTTCACTATATTTAGAATTATAATCATAGAACACTCCTTTATTAGCAATAATTTCCATTACTGGTAAGCATATAATTTGCTCTTTTTTCTCAATAACAGAGACAGTGAGCTCTTTAGATTCTTTTAAGTACCTTTCAACTATAAGATCTTCATTCTTGCTTAGACTTAGATTTACGGCTTTTTTAAGCTCTTGAAAGTCATGGCAAATCTCAATATTAACAGAGGAACCTCCTTGATTTGGTTTAGCAATAACAGGATAGGCAATATTTAAATTGTTAATATCTTCAAGTTTAGTAATTAACTTAGATTCTAATATCTTAATTCCCTTTTCTCTAGCTAATATTTTACTCAAATTCTTATCAATAGCTATAGCGCTAGCGCTAATACCAGAAAAACAATATGGAATATTTAATGATTCTAAATAACCCTGTATACTTCCGTCTTCCCCACCCTGACCATGTAAAGCTGGAATACAAAAATCAAAGTTATTTTCCTTAAAATCTTTTGTAAATTTTTCTAAATCACTTTTAGGATCATAGTTTCTAACAAGATACCCAGCTTGTTCTAAGGTTTTAGAAATTTCATTACCGGTATTTAATGAAACTTCTCTTTCAGATGATGTGCCCCCTAAAAGAATTGCAATTTTTATATTATTTTTCATACAATTTTTCTTCTAATGTTAGACGCTAATCTAATTAGTGGTTCATATAAAATAGTATCTGATAGCTTAGCTATATTTGCAAAGGAGTTATCATCAGAACTTAAAGCAGATACTACTTGTATTTTATCTCCTATCTGAGCATCATTATCACCTAAATCAAGACAAGTTAAATTCATGCAAACATTACCACTGATTTTAACAAAAAAAGATTTGTTTTTAGTAAAAACCTTTAATTTACCTTGATTAGATAAATGACGAGGCAAACCCTCGCTGTAACCAAAAGGTATAACAGCGATAGTAGTATTTTTTTGACTTACAAAATTTTCATTATAGGAAACAATTTCTTGAGCTTTAATCTTTTGCAAAGAAATAATTTTTGAATAGACTTTTAAGGCTGCTTTTAAGTCTTTGGCTGTTTCATAATTTTTATTATGAGAGTCTAGAGTGTTATAGCCATAAAAAGCTATACCAGCCCTATAGGCGCTATATTCTCCCTTTAGAGTAAAAATACCTGCGCTATTACCTAAATGAGTTTTAAGCCCCTTATAGCCATTTTTTTGCATTATTTCTAAGGCCTTAGCAAAGCTTTCTTCTTGACTATCATTAAACTTAGATGATCCTTCAGCTGAGGCTAAGTGTGAAACTAAACCTTGTACTTGTACTTTTTTTAAATAAAAAGAGTTATCAGTAATAAACTTTGCTAAATCTTTAATACCTTCTCTGTTCATACCAGTATTAACAAATAAGTGAACTCTAGCCTTTTTTCCAAATTTAGTGGCTATATAGCGTAAAGTTGTGTAATTATACACATAGAATTCAGTTTTACTTAATCTGGTGTAATTATAAGCTTTAAGAGGCATCTCCCCTATAATTAACACTTCACCTCTAAAATATTTATATGCTATTTGCGCCTCAGGAAAGGAATCTACAGCCACGCTCTTAACCTTGCCTTTTAAAATCTGACAAATCTCTTTTAAACCATGACCATAAGCATTAGCTTTTAAAACTGGAATAATTTCTGATCTAGGTCTTTGACCTTGAAGTAATTTAAGGTTATGCAAAATAGCGCTTTCATTTATTTCAATAATATTTAAGGTATCGTATTTAGGTTTTTTATACGTTTTAAGACTATCTAGTATCATAATAATATTTCTTAGTTTTCCACTTTAGCTTTACCTGAAGCTAAAGAATCATGCACTAAGTCTGTATTTATGTCTTGAAGATTAAAGCTTATATTTTTTTGTGCAAAGTTATCATATGCGCTAACAGTAATATTTTCAAATAAAACAGGAACTGTATTAACCTGACTAGCATCAGGGCTTAAAGTTACAGCAAAGCGAGCAGTGTTATTAAGGTCTTTATTGTCCATATTTCTTATTTGCCAAGTTACTTTATTTGAACCTGGGGCTTGATAAATATTACCACTAACAACACTCTTTTTATTTGCCCATCTAACATTTTCTGCAAGTTCTCCACTTAAACTAAAATCATTTAAAGAATTTCCAAAATTACTAGCATCTAAAAAAATCCAATAAGTGGTTGGCAAACCTTCCGCAGGTGGTAAAGGACCAATACCTAACTGATCTCCTTGCGGGCTGTAATAATATGCCCTAGCTTGAGCTTCAAGCTCACTAAGTAATTTAATAGGTTCTGAGCTAACTTGATAGGTGAAACGATTTTGCTTAGATAAATAGTAGGGTTCAATTATTAATTCAAACTCTGGATTGATTTGCGACTGCATTTGCTTAGCATCAACCTTTAAACTAAGATGGGCTGATTCTTCAGAATTTAAATCTTTATTAAATTTAATAATATTATCAACTATCTCTATATTTGTAACTGATTGATTTAAATCTAGATTTTCTAAAACAAAATTATCATTGGCTTTCACCCTAAAGCTAAGATCGCTTAAAGTACTGCTTGACTCATTTTTAAAATCAAGATTAAAACTAATAGTATTATTGTTATTACTTAAAAAACTAACCTGTGATTTTAGTTCAGGATCTAATATGTCTACTTCCTTTTCCCATCTATTTTGCAGAAGTTCTTTTCCCTCTTTTATTAAGTATGTTTCTATCTTTAATTCAGCTCTTTCTCTAGAGTTAGGACTGATTAGTTTAAATTCTATATTTTTAGTCTCGCCGGCTTTAATTTCATCAATTATAATTTTATTGTTTTCTATATTATTATTAGAACTAAAAAGCCAAGAGTCTAAAACACTTAAATGTACATTTCTTATATCTTTTATACTAGTGTTTTCAATACTTGCTCTAAATTTATTTTCAATATTTTTATATATTTTCTCTGGTGCAAGAACTTGTACGTCCAAAGATGAATCTTCAATATTAAATAGATATGAACTCAAAACACCACTGCTACCACAAGTATCACAATTAAAATTAAAAGAAATAGCTTGTTGCTCTCCAATGTTTGCATAAACATAACCACTAATTTTAAGCTCTCCATTTGAACCAGAGCTTAACTTGCCTAATTCAAAGCTCTGATTACTTTGATTGTATTTATCTAATGGTACAGCACTAACGAATTCAAAATTATCTGGTAAGTTTACAGTTACAATATTATCAGCAGTAGAATTGTGGACGTTGTATTTTAAATTAAACGTTTGTAACTGCGCACTTTTTATTATCTCATGATTTGAACCTGACTCTAAACTTATTTGTGCATGCGGTTGCCAAAAACTAAGCCATAAAATAATAATTAGAAGTATAATAATAATAGCTGCCATTATTAAATCAGCCCAGAAATGAAAATTACTATTCTTATAATGTTTCTCGTGTCTTTTTCTTAGATTTGAATTAATACTTAAGCTACCAATCAATAAGTTTGCACCCGCGCCCATTTTTAATCCATCTTTATTTAAACTTAAACCTGTTTTTTGACTACTATTTCTATCAAGAGAAGAATTATCAAGATCTGTTTGTTTTTTCTTGTTTTCCACAACTGAAAGATTGCCATCTTCACGACTATAGACTTCTTTATTTGTTTTCTTTTTTTTAGTCATATTAAAAATTAAATGTTTGTGTAAGGATTTCATTAATCCCATCACCATTTATATCTAAAGTGATAACTTTTATTCCATCAGTAAAACTGGATTCATAAGCTAAAAAACTATCAAGAAGTTGACCATCTCTACTAAATATCTTAACACGTGGACTTCCTCCAAGTCCAGCACTACTTATTATCTCTCCTTTACCATCACCAGTAACATCACCAACGCTAAGACTAATACCGCCTTTAAATTCACGATCATAAGCAAAAAAACCACCAATTAAAGGTTTACCGTCTTTAGAAAAAACTCTAACATGTGGACCACCTCCTGGCCCTGCTCCAGTAATTATCTCTTTGACACCATCACCATTAAGATCTAACACAGCTACATTTACACCGCCTCTAAAGTTTTTTTCATAAGCAAAAAAACCACCAATTAAAGGTTTGCCGTCTTTAGAAAAAACTCTAACATGTGGACCACCTCCTGGTCCTGCTCCAGTAATTATCTCTTTAACGTTATCACCATTTAGGTCAGCTATTGCTACAGATATTTCTCCTTGAAATCTATTATCATATGGTTCAAACTCTCTATAAGCTCTGCCGTTTTTGTATATACTGATAACACCGTTATAATTAACTAAAGTTTCTTTTATATTGTCATTGTCAATATCACTAATTATTATTTGACTTCGACCTGGATATGCATCTTCATAAGCAAAGAATCCATTACTCACTTGTTTACCTTGCTTATTAAAAACTCTTACATAAGCGCCATTATCAAAAGCAGCATCATAAATTTCTGTTTGTCTTTTTTTTAAAATTACAGCATCCTTAGGATTTAAATTTACATAATTAACAATAGTGCCATCATTTATATCAGGAGCTTGATCTCCTTTTAACTTCTCAAACTCTTCTTTTTCAAAAAAATATGATTTTTTCTCTTGACTTGAATTAAGTATAGCTACTCCTTCTTCAAAATCTCGTCGCCATAATCCTGCTTGCATATGTGAGCTACTTGAAAGTAGATTATTAGCTTGGCTTTTAGGCTGACCTAATGAAAATTCATATTCATCATAAAACCAAAGCTCACCTTGTTTGTATATACTTTTATTATACCCAAAATAACCATTTTCCATTAAAGTGGAAGCTAAGCTATAGCGCATTTTTTGATAAGGCTTGTTTTCATCCTTAAAGGCAAGAATAACAGGGGTTTGTGGATTTTTATTATAATCCTGTAGCCTCATATAAGTTTGCATTGACCCTGACCAAGTTCCACCGTTTTCCCAGTCAGAAGGAAAATCTTCCAACATCATACCGTTTAAATAATTTTGATATTCAAAAAATACTTTACCATTACCCATAATAATAGCTTCTGGATTTAAATTCCTACTTATCCGCAACATCTCCTTGGTGCCCTCATTCCAAGCTCTATCCATATAAGTATTACTAGTTCTTATCTTGTTGTTATTAACATCAATATTAGCATTATTATGCCAAGAAATATCTCCCCAAGTATTATCATAAAAAACACCATCCCAAAGACCTGTGCTTAGAATTTCCTGATTAACAAATCTGGGTAAAAACTCATTCCATTTTTCACCTCTAAAAGATGTGCCAGCGCCACTAGTCATATTTAACATCTTAGTTCCCTGCCAAAAACTAACTTTATTACCTTGATAATCTCTAAGCCACCAAGACTCATCTATTTGATTATAGAGTTTAGCGCGCAAACTAGCATTTGCTTGAAATCTTTGCTGACTGTAATCAATAATTTCTTGAGAAGTGATATAAGCTAATATTTTAATATCAGGATTATAATTTCTTATTTGCTTTATTGCTTGTGGACTGTTTTCTTGCACCTCCATATCTAAAATTAATAAATCCCATTTAGCTAAATCTCTTGCCTCATCAGGACTTAACGACCACTCTAAATAATAATTAACTAAACGAGGATAATCTACTTGAGCAATGACTTGTGAATTATTATTTAAAGGTACAAAAAAAGACAAGCCTAGAACAATTATTAAACATAGTTGTATAAAGCTTGTCTTCATGGTCAAATAATTACTTTAAGATATGATATTTTTTAGGTAAGTATTTATGTAGTATTTTAGGAACCTTAACACTAGCATCTGCACTTTGGTTTTGTTCTAAAATTGCTGGTATTATTCTGCTAGTAGCTAAACCTGAGGCATTTAAAGTATGAACAAAATTATTCTTTTTTGTTTTTTCCTCTTTATACCTTATATTAGCTCTTCTAGCTTGATAATCAGTAGCATTAGAAATACTACTTACCTCTTTATATATATTCATACTAGGAATCCAAACTTCAACATCAATCGTCTTTGCCATAGCTGCAGAGCAATCTTTAGCAGCCAATTTGCTAACTTGAAAATGCAAGTCCAGGCCTTTCATTAAATCAACTACTTCCTGATTCATCTTCTCAAAAACATCCCATGAATTTTCAGGTTTAGTAAACTGAAACATCTCCACCTTATTAAACTGATGACCCCTAATCATACCTCTTTCCTCTTTTCTGTAACTTCCTGCTTCCCTTCTAAATGAACTTGCCAGTGAGAAATATTTTTTAGGTAAATCATTTTCATTTAAAATTTCTTCTCTATGATAATTAGTTAGCATCATCTCTGCTGTAGCATTAAGACAAAGCTTAGAATCTTCAGTCCAAAATAAATCATCTTCAAACTTAGGTAAATGACCAGAAGCATAAGCAGAGTCTCTATTTAAAAGCTCGGGCATTATTAAAAACTCATAATTATTTTCTCTGTGATAATCTAAAAAATAATTATATAAAGCCCACTCTAACCAAGCTCCTTTATCTTTATATATCCAAAAGCCATTACCTGACATTTTGCTAGCCCTTTTATAATCAATTACATCTAATTTTTCTGCTAAACTTACATGATCAAGTGTATCAAAACGAAAGTTTGGTTTATCTAAATGTGTAAAAATAACTTCATTATTTTCTTTATCACCAGCTCTAACATCTTCACTAACAGTATTAGGAAGTGATGATAATTTTTCATTTAGTTCTGCTTTAATTAATTTTAATTGATTCTCCTGTTCTTTTAAATGGCTTGATAATTTTTTAATCTCTGCAATAGTACTTTCATCTGGCTTTGTTTTGGAAAACTTATTTTTCTCAGCTTTTAACTGTTCAAGTTCAGTAGTTATACTCTTTCTTTTCTCTTCTAAAGAAATAATCTGATCTAAATTAAAATCTTCTTTAGACATTCTTTTTAGTAGAGCCTCCTCTACTTCTTTTTTATTATTTATTATTCTTTTAATATCTAACATATATCTAGTTTAGAACTTCGCCACCAAAGGCGTTAAGTATATTATTAATAGTACCTTTCTGCTCAGCATCAACTGAAGCTTTTTCTTTTTTTGTTTCTTGAGTTTCGCTATCGTTAGTTTTTTTATCTTCAGTCGAAGTTTCTATCTTAGTACGTGAGCTTGGTATTTCTAAGTTACTATCAATATTAGTGGCATATTTTAAATTACATTTAAAAATACTTTTAAGGTTTTTATTTATAATATCTTGAATATTAGCATCTTTTAATCTTTCTTGATGAAATTTATATTTACATTTTAAATCAATAATTCCATCTTTAATTTCACTTGGCCAACAATTTTGCAAGATAAAAGTTAAAGAATGATTTTCACTTTTTATTTTTAAAATAAATTCTCTCCATTTAGCCTGAACATCATCAATACTTATATTTATCTCCTCCCCTGTTTCCATTTCTGCGCTTTCTTCGGTCTTTAAACTATTATCTTCTTTTTTCTTTTCTAGCTCTGCATCTAAAGTCTTTTCTTTAAAGCTATAATTATTTACATCTTTCTTATCACTAACATCCTCTTTAAGAGAAGTTTTTATATTTGTTCTTTTTTGAATAAGATCATTATCAGGTTTTTTTTGCTCATTACTCTTTGCTGTATGAGTTTTTCTGTTTTCAGATAACTTAACTGTTACTAACTCCAAAGGTAGTTGCTTTATTTGTGCGCTTTTTAAGTTTTCATTTATTTTAATATAGTTATCAATATACCAAGCAAGATTTTCAATTTCTAGCTTATCACCTAACTTTAAAACCTCTTTTTCAATACTCTCACCAAAATCTAGACCCAAGCTTTGTGACAAACCAGGGTTAACTTTTTCCATAATAATCTTTCTAAGTATTTGCAAGATATCAGCTAAGAAACTTTTCAAATCTATTCCAGAATCAACTAAATCATTGATAAGTCTGATAGCTTTGGCTGTTTCATTGTTAGCAATATGATCAAGGTATTTCACGGCTTGTAAAAGATCACTTTGTGGTAATATCAACTTAGCCTGCTCTATGCTTATCTCTTTACCTGAGCTTATTGAAACTACTTGCCCTAAAAGACTTTCAGCATCACGAAGGTATCCACCTGAGTGCCTAGCAATAGTCTCCAAAACTCCTTTATCAACACTTAAATCTTCTGCATCAACAATAGTTTGTAGCTTCTTAACTGTATCGCTAACATTTAAACGTTTAAAGTCCATTCTTTCACATCTAGAAATAATTGTAGCAGGTATCTTATGCACCTCTGTAGTACAAAGAACAAAGACTACGTGTTGTGGTGGTTCTTCTATAACTTTAAGTAAGGCATTAAAAGCAGAGATGGAAAGCATGTGCACTTCGTCAATGATGAAAACCTTGTATTTCATATTGGTGGGAGCAACTCTAGCTGTGTTAATAATATTTTCTCTGACATTATCTACACCCGTATGACTAGCAGCGTCTATTTCAATTACCTCAATACTTTTGTTTTTATTAATATTTACACAAGAGCTACACTCATTACAAGGCTCTGACTCACCTTCCTTGCGATTTATACAATTTAAACTCTTAGCTAATATTCTAGCTAAAGTTGTCTTCCCTACAGCTCTTGGACCACAAAAAAGATATGCTTGTGCTAAATCATTGTTAATTATTTCGCTTTCCAAACTAGCTTTAATGTGATTTTGGCCTAAAACTTGCTTAAATGTCTTAGGTCTATATTTTCTTGATAATGTAGCCATATTTATTTATTATTTCTATATTTATTATACCTGTTAATTATAGATAATTCAAATGTTTCAAAATAAAAAATAAAGCTTGCTATTATTATTGTTAGTAAAAAATCCCGTCTACTATAAATAGAGCGGGATTTAAGATTTTACTTACTAAGTAAATACAATGAACAAATGATAAAGAGCTAAAAAGCTAAACAGCAACGCCTAAAAAGCGATAATAATAAGGCCACCTTTCATGAAACCAACCCAGACTAAGGGGACGGTCATAACCACCAAAAAACAAAACAGGTACAAACTTAATTGCAAAGCCTGGTGCTTGCCAAGTAGAACCAAAAGCCACAATTGGAAATTGTCTTTGCATTTGCGGATAATGAGCAGCAAATGTTACTTGCTCAAAAATATTGGCCCCCCTAAAACTATCTTTATTTATTTCAAAAATAGCTTCTTCAGTGCTTATAGGACGATTAAAGTGAAAAAGTCTAATATTAATATCAACTTTTTTTCCACGCATTTTTTTAGGAATTGGAAAATTTTCAGAATTTACATGCTTACTATAAAGCCCGGCTACCTGCATCATTTCTTCTACATTCATGGAATAATCAAGCGTTAAATTAATATTATTATTAATTTTAAACCCGTTGTTTTCCTTGCTACTAATATGAGCATGAATGTCTGACATGGAAACTTGATCTCTTTTTAAAGCTTTGGTGTTAAGAGAACTACTAAATTTTCTCATTTACATAAAGATTACGCGGTTACTATTCTATTTTCTAAATAACTATTTTTATTAATATAAAAAAATATATATCACTTGTCAAATAGCTGCTAATAATTGAGTACAAAAGAAAAAAACCCGCTTTTTAAATAAGACGGGTTTTGCTTTGAAAACTAAAATAAAATTAATCCCTACTTATGGACAATAAGAAAACGACAAAAAGGGCTCCATTTAGATTCAAACCAATCTAAAGATAATTGGCGCTTATAATCATCAAAAAATAATACCGGCACAGAAAGAGAACGAAAAATATTACGATAGATTGAACCTAAGGCGACAATTGGAAAATCTTTTTGAAGTTCAGGATTAGCCTGAGCAAAACTTAACTGTTCAGCTAAAGTAGCTGGACGAAAACTTGCTTCAGTTTTATTTAATCTATCAATAATCTCCTGGCCTCTAATTACTTCATTGAAATGAAGCAGTTTAGCATAGATTTTAATTTTTTTACCCAAGAAATCGACTGGAAAAGGAAAATTATTTTCATTAATTTTTTTATCAAAATAATCATAATTTCCAAATTTAATCATTTCCTTTAAAGTACGAGAATAATCTACTGTCAAATTAAATTCCTTATCATCTAAATTAGTTTTAGTGGCTGTAATAATTTTACTTGCATCAAAAACACTAAGATTTTTGGCTTCAATTACGCTAAGTAAGTTCTGTAAATCTGATAACTTAGTTTTCATGGTTAATTTTATTTTATAGTTCTTATTTAATTTTAAAAAACGATTATAATAATGTAAGTGTTTATTAATACTTTGTCAATTTAATACAATATTGAAATTAACTAAAGAGTAAATAAAAAACCCTTTTAAAAAGAGCTTTAATTATTAATAGTATAATAAAAATAAATGAATTAGATAAAAAAATTATATACCTGCTCTTTTGCTAATCTCTGCCTCTACTACACGCCTATCTTTCCCATATTTATACCTACTTAAAGATTTTATTTTCTCCACAATTTCCGGTCTAGAAATACCCATGATCGGCCAAATAGTTTGTATAGAAAAAGGCTTGGTAGAGGTATTATCCACTAAAAGTTTCAAGTAAGCAGTACCTTTGCCAATATTAATTAAATCATATTCATTGAAAACAGGTGAAAATTCTTTCACCAAATAATCAGCATCATCTGAACCAACCTTAAAGCTAATCATGGTACCAACATTACCAAAGACTGCATCTTTAATGGCTGTGTCTTGGTTTTTACTTAATTGACCAATATATTGATGAGCGATAATAAGGTTTAAATTATATTTTCTAGCTTCTGATAATATTTGTGAAATAGAGTCTGTGGTAAAGTTTTGAAATTCATCAATATATAAATAAAAATCTTTACGTTTTTCAGGGTCCATATTAGCCCGAGATAGCGAAGCCATTAATATCTTTCCAACTATTATCATGCCCAACAAATAAGCGTTCATCTCACCTACAACACCTTTAGGAAGATCCACTAAAAGTATTTTTTGATTATCCATTACCTCTCTAATATTAAAAGCGCTTTTTTGCTGACCTATAATTGGACGCATCATTTCATTGGCAACAAAAGAAGTTAATTTAGAAGTAATATACGGCACAACATTAGCAAGAGCAGCTTCTCCGCCAGCTTTTTCAGCTTCTTTCTTCCAAAAATCAACCACAGTTGGATTAGAACAGCGCTCTAATTTCATTTTTCTAAAGTTTTCATCAGCTAATACCTTAGGAACCTCCATTAAAGTTGAGCCAGATTCTGGATCATCCATAATTAAAAGTAATGCATTTCTCATATATTGCTCAAACATAGGTCCTCCGGTAGACTTTAGATCATAAAGCTTATCTAAAATACCAATCATCTCATTAATAACAAAACTTTTCTGTTCAGGGTACTTAGGATCATATTCTAATAAATTAAGTCCAATAGGTCTTTCTAAGTCTCCTGGAGAAAATACAATAACATCCTCAGCTCTCTCAGGTGGAATTCTCTCCAAAATATCAGTAATTAAATCCCCATGAGGATCTAAGACACAAGCTCCTTCACCATTTTCAATATCTTGCACAGCCATATTAGTTAAAAGCACTGATTTACCAACACCTGACTTACCAACGATATATGTATGCCTTCTTCTGTCTTTTCTATTAATATAAATATCTTTTTTTACCCCCCTATAATAATTTTCTCCTAAAAGCAAGCCTTCTGTTGGTATATCACTTGGGGCTGGAGCTCCTTTAGCTGTTAACCATAAAATATTAGGAGTTTCAGTATGTTTTAAAGGTAGGTGGTATAAGCTAGCTAGTTCTTCTGTGTTTAAAAGAAAACTTTGCTTTTCGTTAAAATGACGATAAATAAAATCATTAATTATCTTACTTTGATTTTTAGTCTTAATTCTACTTAAACTATTACCACTTTCATAAGCATTATATTCACTAAAAGAACTACCTAAATTTTCTAAATACATTTTAGTTTTTTCTTTTGTTTTAGCACTAACAATAATCCTTAAATTAACATCTAAACCACCTTTACCATTTTTTTTCTCCATTTTTTTAAGTAATTCCTCTTCGTTGCTAGTTAATCTATTTTGTTCTTCTGGATTGATAGCATGATCTTGTGTTTTTTTAGGGCTGAAGTACTGAGAAAATATCTTAGAAGTATTACCTTTTCTTAAACCTTGTTTTATAGAATTCTTTCTGTATGATTTACTTACCACATTCTTAAGTCTTCTATGCCAAGAACTTTTAGCACTCCTAGTTACAAACTGAATAGCCATGCTTTCATCCTTTTCTAATTTAGAAAGCACATTAATAATAGAATTCATTGGATCTACTTCCATTTCGGTGTATGTTTTTAAGGGGAAAACAAATTCTTTTTTAGTCATTAGCCAGCCTGCAACAACTTCATTTTTAGCATTAAAAGCATTATAGTCTAAGATCTCATCAATTACAGCTTCAGGGTAATAAGCTGTAATTCTTTGCTCTAGATATCTAGCTTGATTAACTGGCATAGCAATATAAAAAGCAATCTTACCAGCATGAGCCACTACCTCAAAGGCAAAATGATCATCCCTACCCTTCAACCAGGCCTTGAATCCCCTTTGAGCTCTAAGGCCGCTAATAGAAGCAAAGATAGTTTCACCTTTAGCTATATCTTCTCTTATTTCTTGGACTGTATCTTCTTTATTTTTATCCTCAGGCTTTTCTTTTGGTAGTTTGATTAAATAAACTTTATGATCTAAATGATTTGTTTTTCTTTTATAAGCTCGAAAAAAATAAATAAAAAGCCATATTATTATAATAAATAACAAAACTAAAAAAATATTAACTAAGTCAAAATTTAAATCAAAATTGTAAATTGTAAATTTATATGAATCTACTAACATAATTATTCACTATCTTTTAGTTTAAGTATTTTGTCAGTTTTAATTTTAGCCTCTTGTTCTAAGTAGTATTTATTAGCATTAGGTATAATACCCAACCAAGTCTTAATTAGCTTTATTATTTTATTTACCTTAACTTTAGTCTTTTCCATTAAGTGACTGATTTTAATAACTGTCTTTTCACCCTCCTCTTTAAATTCTTTTTGTTTTTCTGCAGGTAATTTTAAAAATATATCTGACATATCTTCTGAAAGTATTTTATCAATTTTCATCATTCTTTCTTTTTGAGCACTAAGTTCAGCATCTTCTTCCACAATTGTACTTGCCTGCTTGTTGTCAGATTTAATATCTACTTCCTTTTTCTCTTCTTCTTTGGAACTCTTTTCTTCTTCTTGTTTCTCTGGACTTTTTACTCTTTCTTTATCACTATCAAAAGTCTCCTTCTCAGGACTTTCATTTAAAGGAATTTGTTCAAAACTTTTATTTTCATTTACCATATTATTTTTCTTCGCTTATTGCTTCTACAGGACAAGCGTCAATAGCTTCCTTGGCGCAAGTTTCTTCCTGCTTAGTGCTTGGCTGTTTTAGTACTTCTGATTTATTATCTTCATCCATGATATAAATATCAGGACACATATTAGCACAAAGACCACAGCTAATGCACTTATCCTTATCTACTTTAACTTTCATATATTTATTTGACTTTTAATTATTATTTATACTTAAGTAAATTATATCATAAAAATAAAAGTTCTTCTAATTTTAATTAAAAGCTATAATTAATTAAATATTAATATTTTAATTTGACACAAAAGAAACCTTTTGCTATATTAAAGCTATAAAAATTTGAGGAAATTTTTATTTTTTTATTAAAATTAACAACCATATGGCACATAAGAAAGCAGGTGGATCAACCGCCAATACCAGGGATTCGATTGGAAGAAGGCTGGGGGTAAAACTCTTTGCCGGTGAATACGCAAAACCTGGTGCAATTATAATAAGACAACGTGGAACTAAATATCATCCTGGTAATAATGTATTAAGAGGAAATGATGATTCTTTATTTGCTAAAGAAGGTGGCTTTATTGAATTCCAAAGTAAAAAAATGATGAAATTTAATGGTCAACTAAAGAAAAGCACAATTGTTCATGTTGTTAAAAAATAGATTATAATATCAAAGTTTAAACAATCTTAGAATAATAAAAACATAGCTTTAAAAGCTATGTTTTTATTTTAAACAGATATCTTTATTATTTTACTATTTTTTATCCTTATCCTTTTTCAACTTAAAGCAAGTCTTAACAAATTCAACAAATAATGGATGAGGGCTTAAGGGTCTAGAAATATACTCAGGATGAAATTGAACACCAACAAAGAAAGGATGCTCTTTAATTTCAATAGCTTCAACTATTTTATTATCAGGAGAGGTCCCTGAAATGACTAATCCGTTTGCTTCTAGCACTTCTCTGTATTCATTATTAAATTCAAAACGATGTCTATGTCTCTCAAGTATAACCTTTTTATTATCAAACTTATCATAAGCAGCTTTTAATTTAGTTCCTTCTTTTAATTTACAAGGCCAAGCTCCTAATCTAATGGTGCCACCATAACCTTTCTCTTTTATTAATTCAATTTGTTCAGGCATAATGTGAATAACAGGATTTTTTGTATTACTCTCAATCTCTTGTGAACTAGCATCTTCTAATTTACAAACATTTTTTGCAAACTCTATTACTGCCATTTGCATACCATAGCAAAGTCCAAAATATGGAACTTTATTTTCACGACAGTATCTAATAGTATCTATTTTAGCTTGAGAGCCACGAGATCCCCAACCTTGTGGAACCACAATACCATCATATTTTTTAAGTATTTTAAGGCCATCTTTTTCAACTTCAGAGGTATTTATCCAATGCAAGTTAACCTTAACTTTGTTGTGAGCACTGGCATGCTTTAGAGCCTCTATTACTGATATATAGGAATCTGATAGTGAAAAATTACCAGTAGCAAAGTATTTACCAACTATTCCAACATTAATCTCACCTTTAGGATTTTTATAGCTATCTACCATTTTTTTCCATTCAATTAAATCCTTTTTCTTCTTTTTTAGATTAAATTTTTCAAGAATTTTATCGCCTAAGCCATTATTTTCAAAATTAATAGGTATGTCATAAATAGAATCAGCATCTGGAGCAGCAATTACATCCTCTAAATTTATATTACAATGTACTGCAATTTTTCCTTTCCTTTTATCATCAATGTTATGTTCAGAGCGAGCAACGATAAAGTTAGGCTGTATACCAGCACTATTTAAACTCCTAACAGCGTGTTGAGTTGGTTTAGTTTTCATCTCACCTATTTTCTGCGGAAAAGGAAGATATGAAACCATGACAAATAAAACATCATTTGGTTGTTTTAATTTTAGAACTCTAGCTGCTTCTAAGAATATTAAATTTTCATATTCACCAACTGTACCTCCAATCTCAATAATCATAATCTCTGAATCTGTTTTTTCAACTGCCTTGCTAATCCTGTCTCTTATTTCCATTGGTATGTGAGGTATAACCTGAACACATTTACCTTTATATTCTAAATTTCTTTCTTTTTCTATTACTGATCTATAGATACGACCAGTAGTCATGTAGTTTTCTTTGTAAATATTTTTATTTAAAAATCTTTCGTAATTACCAATATCTTGATCTGTTTCATCGCCATCTTCAGTTACAAACACTTCACCATGCTCTACTGGGTTCATGGTGCCAGCATCTATGTTTATATAAGGATCCATTTTAATAGCACTGACCTTGTAGCCTTTTGACTGTAAAATAGTGGCAATAGAAGCTGTAGTAACTCCCTTACCTACACCAGACATAACACCACCTACTACAAAGATAAACTTTGTATTTTTTTTCTTTTTTTCTTTTTCTTGTTTTTTCATATTTACAAAATAAATTGACAATTAATAGAAATATTTGTTAATATCATTATATAACAAAAATGATTTAAATAAAAATCTTTTTTAAAAATTAAACTTTCTTTTACAATTTAATTAACAACAAAAGGAGAAATTATGAATGATTTTCTAGAAGTGCACAGATTATTAATTAAAGACTATTCCAGCGGTGAACAACGTTACATGATCATCGATGGGGATGAAGAGTTAATTACAGGTCCTTTAAGCAAGGTGGCTCAGTTTATCAAAGACCATGAATTATTTGATATAACGGCTAACGGTAACAGTGGTGAATATTTAGCAAGCTGGCGATACGCTACACAAGAGGAGGTAGATACATGTATCAACGAAGCTAAGTATTTATATGCATTTGAAGAACCTGCTAATTAACTTCAAAAAAACGGGACTCAAAAAGAGTCCCTATTTTTTTATTCATTTTCTATAATTTCAATAGCTTTATCTAATTGTGGATCTCTATCATTTTCAAAATCCTCAATATTATACTCTACTTCTACATCTGGCGTAATACCTTTCTCACTAATAGACTGGCCTTGCGGTGTTAACCATTTTGCTACTGTAACTTTAAGTGAGGAGCCATCTGTAAAAGGTTTTAGTGTTTGCACTGAACCTTTACCATAACTTTGCTCACCCACAATAGTTGCTTCATTATAATCTTGTAAAGCTCCAGCTACAATTTCAGAAGCTGAGGCACTACCTTGATTTAAAAGTACTACAGTCTGATAATCTTTTAACCTAGCTACACCTCTTGCTTGGTACTTAGTGATATCATTTTCATCAAATCTCTCTAATACAACCGGCCCTGTTTCCACCCATTCACTAGCTATCTCAATAGCTGAATCTAAAAATCCACCAGGATTATTTCTTAAATCTAAAATAATTCCTTCAACTTCATTGTTTTGTGCTTCTTCTATAGCTCGAGAAAACATATCTTCAGTATCTTCATTAAAATTACTAATAGAAATTAACATTATTTTATTATCAAGCATTTCTGTCTTAACACTTTCAATAATAATAACTCCTCTAGTTATAGTTATATCTTTTGTTTCATCTAAACCTTCTCTATAGATAGTTAAAATAACATCAGTTCCCTTTTCACCTCTAATAGTGTCCACGGCTTTATCAATACTAATACCAGCAGTAGACTTACCATCAATAGATAAAACTTTATCACCTGACTTTAGTCCCGCTTTTTCAGCTGGCATGCCATCAATGGGAGCTATAATGGTTAGAGTATCATCTCTTATACCTATCTCTGCGCCAATACCTTCAAAACTACCAGAGAGATCATCATTGAATTTCTTTGATAGCTCAGGATCTAGAAAAGAAGTATAAGGATCATCAATAGCTTTAATCATACCCTCTAAAGATCCGTAAAACATATCTTCTTCACTAATTTCTTCACTGTCTACGTAGGTTGTTTTAACTGTGTCCCAAACTTGCCAATATAAGTTAAAGTCTACATTTTTAATAACTTTACCATCTGGAGTTGTGCTGTATTTATTATCAATAGTCACCTCATAGTCACCGTCTTGAGCGCTATAATTAAAACTATCTTCATTTTTTTGACTGCTTTGTCCTGCTAAAAATGAAATGATAACTAATATAATTATTAAAAATATATTACTAATTTTATTAAGAATATTCTTATTTCTCATATTATTTCCTTAAAATTATAGGGTTATTTATATCTATTATATCAAGCACCCTTGATGATTTGTATCCGCCTGGCTTAGCATTGATTATTAAGTCAGGCTTATATTCTTTTTCTTGAAAATATTTATTAATCTCTAAAGCACTATTTAGATTTTTATTGCCGCTAGTGTTTACACTGGTAGAAATAAGGGGGCAATTTACTTTTTTAATAATATCAATTAAAAAATTAAAATTGGGATTACGAATAGCAATAGTTTCCTTCTTTGAACTTAAATCTTTAGCTGCAGTTTTAGCTTCTAAAACAACTGTGATAGGCCCAGGCCAGACAGATTGTAAATATATTTCTTGCTTTTTATTTATCTTAGCATACTTTTTTGCCATCTCTAAATCAGAAACTAAAAGTATAAATTTCTTTTCGGGTGCTCTATTTTTTATTTTATAAACCTTATCTATAGCAGCAGTATCTGAAGCTAAAGCGCTTAATCCATAAATAGTATCTGTTGGGGTAGCGATAACTTGTGAATTATTTAAATAATTAGAAATAAGCTCTAAATGATTATTATATTTATTTTTATCAATATTTATTATTTTCATTAAATTATCCCACTTATTAACTTAAGCGCCTCTGGTAGTAGTGGCATTAAGATTTTAGCAGCTTTTAAAAATAATGGTGCAACCTCTGACTGTGTTAACCAGGTAGCAAAATTAGTGCCAGTTGGAACATATTTTGAAATCACAAAGAGTAATAAACCTAGACTTATAGAACCAATAGCAAAGCCCAAGATTGCTCCCAATACCCTGTCTAATGTTTTTACAAAAGGTATTAAAAAGATTAGATGTAAAAATCTTTTGAGTAATGAAAAAATTAATGAGACTAACTTACTAATTAAAGCAAATAAAACTACAAAAGATATTATTTTTAAAATATAATCTGAACCTAAATTAAACTGAGACAACCAATTAGCAAAATCTAGATAATAACGACTAGCTAGCCAAGCGCCTACAATTAATCCAGCCAGATCTCCTAACATTTTAATAATTCCCTTGAAAAGGCCGTAAAATACAAAACCAGCCATAATTACGATAAGTATTGTATCAAATAAAGCCATATTTAGTCTTAGTTATTTTTTATCTTTGGAAATAAAGGGTCTATTTTCTCAATAGGTCTAGTCTCAAAGTGCTTTAATATTTTTTCACAAGTTCTTGGTAAAAAAACTTGTAGTTTCAGGCAGGCATCATAAAAACTTTGCAAGCTTAGCTCTAATACTTTTTGCTTTTTTTCCTTATCTTCTATTTTCCAAGGAGCCTCCTTACTTAAGTACTCATTAGTTTCTCTAATTTTTTCCCAAATTGCATGTAAAGCAAACTGTAGTTCATATTTACTCATTAAATCTTCTACTTTCTTATTAAATTCTTGATCTGAATCTCTTTTGATATTCGGATTAAATTCTTCTTTAGCTATTAAATTACTCAACCTACTAGCTAAGTTTCCTAATTCGTTAGCTAAGTGAGAGTTATATAAAGATTCAAAATTAGAAACTGAAAAATCACCATCACCATAAGTAGGGATTTGTTCTAATAAATAATAACGAAGAGCATCTTCACCATATTTTTTACTATATTCTATTGGATTAATATTATTACCTAATGACTTACTTATCTTTTCTCCTTCACTGGTTAAAAAACCAAAAACTAAAACTTTTTCTGAATTTGCTATACCAGCAGACATGAGCATGGCTTGCCACATAGCACTTTGTTGTCTTAAATTATCTTTTCCAGCTACTTGCACACCAGGCCAAAAGTTTTTAAAGTCACCTTCTTCATTTGGCCAAGCTAAGGTAGAAATATAATTAACTAAAGCGTCAAACCATACATACATAACTTGGCTGTCATCTCCTGGTACCGGCACACCCCAAGGCATCTTCTCTTTTAAACGAGATATACTAAAATCATTAATTCCTCTTTTTACAAAACTCTTTATTTCTTGTAAACGATGCTTTGGTTTAACAAAGTCAGGATTGTTTTCATACAAATTTAACAAATCCTCCTGATACTTGCTAAACTTAAAAAAATAATTCTCTTCATTAATATAATCTAATTCTTGTTTAGGGTGCCAAGGACATCTATCATCAACTAATTCTGATTCAGTTTTTTCTAACTCACAACCAACACAATACTTTACTTTATAGTTCTTTTTATATATATCTCCATTCTTTTCACATCTTTGCCAAAATTCTTGCGCAGCTTTTACATGATGCTCATCAGTGGTACGAATAAAGCGGTCATAACTTAAATTTAAATGTTCTTTTAATTCTATAAACTTTTGTGCGCTTTTATCACAATATTCCATAAGATCCATGTTCTGCTTCTGAGCTTTTCTATAAATTTTTAAACCATGCTCATCAGTACCGGTATTAAAGATAACCTCCTTGCCCATAAGTCTTTGCCAACGCGCTATAACATCAGCTTTAATAATCTCAGCAGCAAAGCCTACATGGGGATCTGAATTAATGTATGGTAATGTGGTTGTAATATAGTATTTACTTGACATAATCTCTATTATTTTATATAATTATTTTTGCACTTTGTTAATTTCTCCTGTGAGGCAGGTATCTGCGCATCACACAATATTGATGGGTCATTTAATTGGATACTTGTCTAGGCCGCTTGATTAAATCAAGTGGCCTTTTTTATTTACCATTTTGCCTTTTAATATTTTTAGCTTTTAAGTAATTAATTGAAGTGCTTAACGCTTTCCTTTCAATTTCACTTAAATTAGAAGCACTTAACTGATAGACTTTATCTAGCACCTCAAATCCAGCTTTAATATCTTTTCTATCACTTCCTTTTTTAAAACGAGTAAGAAAATCTTCTATAACATTAAACAATTGTGAACCGTATTTAGCAAAATAGGAGTCAAGTGATTTACCATCAACAGCTTCTAACTCATTTTTTATAAAAGCAGTTGCTTTTAAGTTAGTTTCAATATCACTTAAATCCTCTTTATGAAGTGGGCTATACCAATAAGCTTGCAGTATCTTTTCAACTTTTTTTAAATTATTCTCATTAACATTATACTTAAGTAATTTATTCAGGGCTTCTTCTAAACGCCCATTACTTAAATTATTTAACTCAGCTTCACTTAATTTTTCAATATCTTTCTCTATTTCTTCAATATCTTTTAAAGCCTCCTCCTTTTTTTCTTCGCTGATTTTTTCAAACTCTTTTTCCCTCTCACTAATACTTGGTAATGATATATCACCAAGACCTGAATCTATACCATCTGGTGTGCCATCAATAGCTATCATTCTAGATTCTCCATTTTCATTAGGATAAAGAACAAAAGAACAGCCGTGAGCATTATTAGTACTAGCTTTTTTGCCATCAACTTTATAACCCTTTAAATAACCACTGGCAATAGATGCTTCTCTAAGTAAGGCTGTGGTAAGTAGGGCAAAATCAGCACAAACTCCGGCATACTTCTTTTTGTTATTATTTTCACCTTTTCCTTCAAGTTCTTGGGCACGCAGTTCCATTATATCTATAATTTCGGTAATATTTTTACCTTTTTTTAAATCAATAGTTTCTTGATTAGAAAAATCATAATAAGAATTTTCTTTAACAAAATTTTCAATAGCAATAATTTTTTCCTTTGGCTTTTTGTTTTTTAAAGAATTAATAAATATAGTTAATTCTTCAGGTAAATCAGCAATGCTTTCAGTCAAGCTGCTACTGTGATCTAATTTTTTAACAAAATCAGAATATTGACGTTGATCTTGATCTTTTAAAGGCTCAAAAGCTTCACTCATTTTAAAGGAATAAATAATTTCTTTAACATTTTCCGAATTTACACAAACTACTTCTTGCATGGCGTTTGTTTGTACTTCTAAGTTAATTTCCGTACCATCTTCTTTTATACCCTTTACTCTTTCTAAAATTATTCTAGCTTCTACTGGCTTAGGTAAGCTGATGTTTAAAGAATTGCCAACATTTTTCAAAGTATTAGTAATTTCTTTAAAAGGCAAATCAATCTCTTTGCTTAACTTAATTTCCTGTTTGCTCCAACCACTATCACTGTATTTAGTAAAAATATTATTTGCCATCATAGCTAATATGCTTTCTCTTAACTCAAACACTTCTTGCTCTTTCTTTTTCTTCTCACCAAAACCACCACCTTCATAAGTGTTAGCAGTGCTTCGACTTTCTAGATTATTTCCTCCAGCTGCAGAGCCTCCTTCCTCTGATTCCTGGCTATTACCACCGCCACCACCAAACCCTAGTCTATTCCAAAAACCACTTAAAGCATGCTTATTTTTTTGTTCTTCTCGTTTAATATTCTCTAACACTTCTGGAAAAAGTTTATATACCAGCCTTGAAGCTGTTTGTTCTACCAAGCGATCTTTTTTAGCGGGTACAATATCAAGCAGTAATTCTTTGTTTTGCCTTAATGCTTCATTTAATATATTAACTTGGCTTTTAGAAACAGAACTTTTATCTCCATCTTTTTTATGTTCACTTAAATATTTATCAATATCTTCTAAATTAGGTTTATGAATTAAATTTAATAAATCAAGCCTTTCTTGTTCCTCTTTACTTAGCTTATGCTCCTTTTCTTCCTCTTTATTTTCCATTACCTTCTCATCTACTCCTATTGTTTGTTTAATAAGTGTTTGATCTATGCTTCCAATAACTATTAACCCTGTTTTCTCTTCATTAATATTAAAAACTTTAATACTATCATACTCCTCAC
Source organism: uncultured Gammaproteobacteria bacterium (assembly GCA_964473565.1). Taxonomy (GTDB): domain Bacteria; phylum Patescibacteriota; class Patescibacteriia; order Patescibacteriales; family UBA12465; genus JAIPJO01. The sequence goes on along the minus strand of CAYYPI010000015.1, from coordinate 112 downwards.
CAATTTTCTGACCATTTGGTCCGACAATAAACTCTTTGTTGTCTCTATAAGCTCTATAATATGGTTCTTTATTTATTTCTACTGGACTCCATACTTCATCATACTCCTCACC
>CAYYPI010000014.1:22117-26692 GCA_964473565.1 uncultured Gammaproteobacteria bacterium | reverse complement strand
TCCAATTTAGATAACCATTAAAACAACCATTCACAATTCCCTTTAGCCACACTCTAAATAAAAAAATCACCCCATCCACCACTTTTCAGCCATACAAGACCACTAATCCCCACTTAACTCAAACACACCCTACCCCCTATGTTTACCAAACAGACATTACAGTAACCCTATTTGAACAAAAAACCCTAAAAAATGGGGGAAACACAGCACAGCGTAAATACAACCCTAAAGGTATATTCTAATCAAATTACCATTAAATTTAGCACTTTGTAACAATAATTTAACATAAATTTAACACAACTGTAACATAAATTAACAAAAAATTGACAAATTCTTGTAAAAAATTAATAAATAACCCTTAAATACACCCAAAACACACACTTCAAAGGAAAATGTACTCCAAAAAGACAAAAACCCAGTACAACAATACGAACATATGTCACAAAATTAAAGAGAAACACTAAATTCTCAGAAAACAACTCTTAAAAAACACTAAAATTTAATAATAATTATACTACATTTGTACTGTAAAACAAAGAAATTAATGCACTCACAGATGCATAATGGCCAATAATGTACCCTGAGATGCATAATTACTTGACAAATAAAGTTCAATATTTTAGAAATTAAGTACTAAAATAAACTCAAAACACGAACATTATAACAAAAAACTTAGTTATTGTTCAGGTTTTCATAAAATTAACCAATAAATTACAAAAATAAAATTATTAAAAATTATTGATCAGTATACACTTAAACTTAATTAGTATATACTATTAACCATTAAAACACCAATTAGTATACACTAATTAATTAAATAGTATACACTATTACTTTCATACACTAAAGTAGAGAAATATTAAGTTTGTGTTACAAATATTAAGTTTATGTTACAAACGATACAAATGTACCATAACTTTTTAACCATTTTCCATTAATTTGTTAACTTTTAGAAACAAAAAACAACACTTCAGCACACTAAAACAATGCTATATAATCCTTTCACAAACTAAAGGAATTTAAAGAGAAATATTTAACAAATTGCACAACAAAATTGACTTAAATTGCACAATAGAAAATTTAGTTTTCCACAGTTTTTCCACAGCAAATTGTGGATAATTTTTAAAGAAATTTTGAGAGAAAAAACAGATCAAGAATGGGGAATAATTTTAGGCAATTTTTAGACCTAAATTTTAGACAAAAACAAGGGTAAATTTGACACTAAAATTCAATAGAAAACTTAATAAAATTTTAAGCTAAAATTAAGAGAAAAAATGAGTAATTTAAATTAAATTTGCAGGAAAGAAAAACCCATAATTTGTCTTTGTCTTGGCAACACAGTTTCTCTTACTCTCAACCTCCCATTTTCAAACCTCACATTTTCATTTTACACTTTTTTTAACAAAACAGTAAAAATTTTATGCTTAAATAAAGACAAATGACAACTTTGTTGGCTTTGGATTTATTTAAAAAAGCAATACAACACTCATTACCCTTAAGGTAAAAACTTCAAAAACACTAAAAACTTTGATTTTTACACCTTAAAAACACTAATTTTCTTACAAAAACAATCTTAAACCAGAGCAAAAAGGGAACAATGTTACAATTACGTTACAAAAGACAATATACCATTGACAAAACAGTAATTTTGTGCTATAATTAACTAAGTGACAAAACAGTAAAGAGTTTAATTAAAACAATGACAATACAAAAACAATAATTACTTAAAAAACTTTATTTGTTTTTTTCTTTTATTATAATTTTCTTTTTTATTTTGTTTAAATATATTATATTAATAATTTATATATATAATTAATTTATTATAATAATATTTATATAAAACAAGTATTATATTATTTATATATATTTAAATTAATATTATTATAATATAAATAAAATTATTAAGATAATTATTCATATACATTCATAATTATCTTTTAAATTACTCACTACGTTCGTAATTTATTATATAACTAAAGTATTAATTAACAAAAAGTATTATATATTATATTATTATATATATATTATTATATTTAAATATATTATATTATTAATTATATATATAAAGCATTAGATACTAAGAGTTACATTGAAACATAGTGTTATTAATAAACTTAGTAGATAATTGACAGTTCAATAAACAACAAAGTGAGTAATATTAAACACTCATTAAGCAAATTAGTAAAAATAAGCAATATTTACTCAAAAAACTGTATATTTTAGAATTATGGTGTAATGTACTGGTCTAAATCAAACATGGAAATGTGGTTTTGAGAGCCGTAGTATAGCCTAGAATCGATTTTCAGACAAAACAGGTGTAAATATATCAACAAACATTTTACCACAGCTCAGAAAGGAAATATAAGAACGGGGGGTTAGAAAAATAGAGAAAGAATTCATAGTTCAGCAAGTTGACAAAATGATGGATAAAACAGAATTTGCAGAGGAGAGAGTAGAATTAGCTGAGAAAATACTTAAAATATGTGAGGATAACGACTGGATAGACATGTCTAGTGTCACTAGCCAGTCATTTTTGAATAAATTAGCTAATTATATCCTATACGCACCGTTAAAAAATCCAGAAGAGGAGGAGAAAATAAAAGAGCAAATCATATTAGACTATAAAGAGTTTCAAAAAATTATGAAAAATGAGGAGCCAACTGAAAATGTTTTGTATATTTTGTTTAAGGAGCAAAACTATCGTAAACCCATAATTCAAGAGATAACTCATCAAGATTTAATAGATTATAAATATATAAAAGAATTGCAAAATTATATAACAATGCTCAGAAATGCAGATATAGAAAGACAGTTAGCTGTCAAGCATATGAGGCTTGTTAAAGAAGACCAAAAAATTATAAAAGACTCAATTACAGGTCAATTTTACTTCAAAAGAGTAGATCCAGTCTCAACAGAATATGACTTAGATTTAATTGATTTGCAGAACCCAAAAGTAGTTAAAAATATACTCCCATTTATGCGTAAAAATGATCTAGATTTTACGAAAGATTTAGACTGTATAATTCATGACATAAATAGGGCTATAAAAACACTAAAATTAACCTACAAAGAAGTGGAAATTTTAGAAAGATTTATGGATGGAGATAGTATTATCAACATTGCAAAAGAGATGGGCCATTATTACAATTTTATAGACAGAACTTTGGACACAATTTGTAAAAAAATATGTAAAAAATTTTAGTCAACAATGTTATATAATAATTGTAAAAAATAGAGAAAAATGATGATTTTATGTTACAGAAGTGTTACAAATGTTACAATTGTGTTACAAATTACATTTTTTTGTAAAAAAAAGCTTTATTTGCCCATATAGTATATGAAGGGGGCTAAAGACGAGATGTCGTTTATTTGTCCCTTAAAATATATTTTTGAGCAATTAGTATATACTAATAGAAATTAAGATTATAAGAAAGGAAGATGAGATTGGACTCAAAAGACGAACAATTAATAATTTTCAATAGAGATTTTTGCAAAAAATTTGCAGAAGAATTAGAGACACTTGGAAAAAGATGCACAATTGATGAAGCACATGATATTGCTGATAAATATGCAGATACTGTTGCGAAACTCCTTTTAGACGCAAAATCTATTACTTTACCGAGATTAGGAAAGATTAAGGTTAAATATGTTCCCCCAACTGGTGTTGTAAAAGTGCCATCGTGGAGAGCTGATATGTCTTGGTCTGCTTATATACAAAGGGCTTATAAAAATCATATTATTGATTATTAGCACAAAACAGAATATGTGCCTAGGCTTTTAACCCACAAAAGTCAAAAGGAAATTAAGATGTGTGCCGAGTTTGGTCTGGGCACATACAATGTTTTTAGAAATATAGGATTTTGAGATAAGGAGAGAATACATGCTTTCAAGTACTCTTATAAAAATTAGGAAAATTATAGAAGACAGACGAGAGAATGCTTCGAGCCATATTGAAGCACTTGAAAAAATTATTAACGTTAGATATTCTAACGAGAGTGATGCAAGAAAAAGACTTTATGCAATAGAGTTGTTATTAGATATATTAGAACAAGGTGCAAACCTTACTGTTGATAAAGAGGGTAGACTTCTTAAAGAAGAGCTGGATGAAGAAAATGGTACATTGCTTCGTGAGATGCTGTTAAGCGTTGCTGCTACTAGGAATAAGTCGCCAGAAGATATTTTAAGAATTCATAATTATGACCCATTACAATATAAGTTAGCAAAACATAGTTTAAAAATCTATAATGCTTATTCTAAGAAAGATGGTGTCAAAGAATTGATGTCATCTGCTGTGGTTGCAAAGCCAATTCAAAACAAGCTTTCAGAGGAGGCTCTGCGTTCCATATTCGACTCTCTAGAGCCAGCAGAGGTTGAAGAGTATAAATACACTCGTAACAGTGGTAAACTGCTTGAATTGCCTGTTATGGACTTACATTTAGGAAAATTTAGTTGGGGTCAAGAAACAGGATTTGATTATGACTTAGATATAGCTAGTGAAATTTATAAAAGGTCAATAATGGAATTATTGGCTAGGATAAAAAAACATGGGTATAAATTTGATACTGTATTGTTTCC
>CAYYPI010000014.1:6149-22017 GCA_964473565.1 uncultured Gammaproteobacteria bacterium | reverse complement strand
GCAAGATTTTTATAATTTCGATGATGAAAACCATAAGACAACTGCTGGAACACCCCAAGACACAGATACTCGTTGGCAGAAAATGTTTAAGCGTGGTAATGAATTGTTGATTTGGGCTATCGAGCATTTAAGAAAGTTGGCACCAGTTGAGGTTTGTTATGTTCAAGGAAATCATGACTATAAAATGAGTTATTTTTCTATTGAACTGGTAAATGCTTTTTATCGCAACACAGAAAATGTACACGTTAATATGGATATAAAACCAAGAAAATATTATGAATTTGGAAAATGTTTAATTGGTTATACACATGGCGACAAAGAAACAAAGAAAAGATTATTAACTATAATGCAAGCTGAAGCTTCTGAAATGTGGGGTAGAACAAAATATAGAGAACTTCACATGGGGCATTTACACAGTGAGCATGTAGAAGAATTTCAGGGTTTCAAACAGAGAAGAATTAGTTCTGTTACTACAATAGACAGATGGCATAGTGAAAAAGGTTATGTCGGGGTTGTAAGACAGATGCAAGCATTTGTCTGGGATAGAAATTATGGCTTAGAAAATATTTATAACATAGTAACAGAACAAGTTATGGGGGAAGATTATGGAAGTATTGATTGTTAGGGTTCCAGATGATTTTTTTGGTAACGAAGATTCAATGAGCCATCTACAAGAGCAGCTTTCATTCATGGGACTAGTAGCTTTTATTGTACCAAAATCTTTTGATATTATAAAAGTTAAAAGTTTGTTTGATGAGGATGCATTTATAAAAGAAGTGGAAGATATTGAAGAATATTATTACTATGAGAAAGAAGAACCCAAAACTGGTGACAATGATTTTGATAATTTTTTCAAATCATTAAACAACAGTGTAAAGGATGCTTTCGATAATTTTAATATAAAAGATAGAGATAATAATAATTTATAATACAAACTTGACAAGGGGAAAGTTAAACGAAATGGTGCTTGCACTGTATCGGGTTTAAGACTTGTTAAAATTTAAATTGAATAATAGGAGATAGTTGGCTTGCATTTGTAGGCGACCCTATTATTGCTAGCAGAACAAAAACAGACAAACTCTCAGAAAATTCTGTTTTTAGCGGATCTGATGCCTGCATTAGTCCGTATTTTTTTGTGAGAGATTTATTTGTGTAACTCAATACCCATTTTAAGTGGTAGTGGAGTAGTAAGCACGCTTAGTATTAATAACTAGGCGTGCGAACGTTAAAAACAGCCTAATGCTGTTTATATATTGCGGAGTAGAGCAGTTGGTAGCTCGTCAGCCTCATAAGCTGAAGGTCAAGGGTTCGAGTCCCTTCTCCGCCACCAATACTTATATGGGCGACTAGCTCAATTGGTAGAGCGTTCGACTGTTAATCGAGAGGCTATAGGTTCAAATCCTGTGTTGCCCGCCAAATTTAAGACTATAAAAATATAGAATGGAGGTTAAGTATGCCTAAAAGAACAATTGTTGTTGAAGAAGAAGAGCAGTTTTTTTATTGCTCTAAGTGTGAAAATAGTAATCTAGCTGAAGATGATTTTTATACTTTCAACAATGATTCTGCTATATATAAAAGTGGATTTAGACCCTATTGCAAAGAATGTGTTAAAGACTTATTCTGGCATTATTATGAGAAATATTCTAATCATGAAAATAGAGAGATTAGAGTTTGTATGGCTCTTGACAGAATGTGTCAGATATTAGATATACCGTTTTCTTTTAGAATTGCTGACCCTGCAATTTCATTAGTTAAAAGAGAAGCTGCTGAAAAAAATGTTCCACTCGATTCCTTGTTATTGGTTCCATATACTGCAAAATATATGCAGTTATTGAATGGTGCTCATAGGAAGGGTTTGTCAAGAAAAAATTATGAGTCTGAAACAAAAGATAGAATGGATTTATATATAGAATACTTTAAAATTAAAGCATATATTAGAAACACTGAAGCTGAAGAAGTTGCGGGTGTTGAATTTGAAGAGGATGTTCCTACATTTTTGAGAAACGGTAAATATATGGAGAATGTAAAAAAAGAAGCAACCGCATTATATTATTATTTGAAAAAAGTAATAACAGATCAAAATGTTATTAATAAAACTTATACACAAATGGCTGTTTTAGAATATGCAAATTGGCTTGAGTCAATTTATAATACTCAAATTGAGGCCAATGCTACACAAATTAGCAATATAAGGGATAAAGCAAGGGCTTCGTTTGAAAATGCGTTATCTGAGTTAGAACTAAACCCAAAATCTATTAAATTAGAAGAAGATGCTAATAAAATAATTGGTATGAAGATTAAAAACCTAGAAAGAACTGGTCCAGCTGATTGGTATGCACAACCCGATAAGGCTGAGAGAATTATTAATTTAATAGAACTATATCGTAGTGATGATTATATTATGAAGTACATAATTAGATCAATGAAAAACTATGAGAATGGAGCAGCTGATTATACTGGTTTGAACTATGAGGATTTTAACGCTGTTACAGATGAAGAAAAAGAGTATGTGGACATCTTAGTAAATAACTACCATGATATATCTGCTCAAACGGAAGGTGATACTGATGTCAGTTCTACTAGAAGCGAAGAAGAGTAGACATACTGTATTAACTCCTGAAATCAGAGAACAAAACCTTAAATCATGGATTGAACTATTTAGAGCTCACATTGATATTTTTATGGAAGAATATCTTGGTATGCATCTGTATGATTATCAAAGATTAATGATAAGGACAATGCATACATCGAGGACAAGTACCATTGTAGCAGCACGTGCTACGGCTAAATCATTTTTAGCGGCAGCTTATGCTAATGCGATGGCCATTTTATACCCTGGTCTTCAAATAGTTTTAGTTGCACCAAGCAAACATCAGGCTGGATTATTGATAAGTAAAAAAATTGAGGATGAATTGGCTAAAAATTATCCCAATATCAATAAAGAAATTGAAAACATCCAAACTGGCACAAATAAACAGCAGGTTGATTATTATAATGGTTCTTGCATATTCGTTAGGGCCGCTAATGAGGCTGCTCGTGGTGCTCGTGGTCAGATAATTATTTTTGAGGAATCAGCACATCTTAACAAGAAGATAGTTGACGAAGTTTTCAAACCTATGACCTCTTACAGAAATATTCCCTTTAAGGGGAATAAAGAATTTGAAAGATATCAAGCAGATAGAGAATTTAGTAGAAGGATATTTATCACTTCAGCTCCTTGGTCTGATAGTAATTGGGTGGCTAAGCAAGCTAAAAAAGCACTTGAAGATATGAAAAACGGCAAAAAATCAAATATATTTCTTGCTCTAGATTGGGTTTTAGCTGCAAAACACATTAAACCAATTGCAGATATTGCTGATGATAAGGTTACATCTGGCGAATTGTCGTTTATGCGTGAGTTTGAGAATATTATACCTTCTATTGTTGAAAATGGTGCTTTTACAATTCCAGAGATTGAAGCATGCAGGTTAAAACGCAAAATGCCTTACTACCCAAGAGAAACAATTGCTAAGGTTGTTAATGATCCAACATACATAAAAGATGGTATAGTTTCACAAAAAACAAACATAGACCCAAGAATCTTAGAGATAGATGAGATTAAAGGTGAGAGAAGATTGCTGGCGATTGACGTTGCACAAAAAGCTGGTAAGAACCTTAGTATCATTTCGTTTTTAAGGTTCTATCCTAAAAATATTGTCAGAGAGGGAAAGCCTAGAGGTAAATACTATAAAAGAGAATTATTATACTTACATTCTATGTCTGGTATGGCTTCTAATGAACAAGCTTTGTTGATAAGAAGGTTTTTTGAAGATTTTAAAGCAGAAGAAATAGTTATAGATGTCAATATAGCTGGTCGTGCTGTTGCAGAAGCTTTAGGAAAAGAGATGTATGACGAAGAAAGAGAGTCATTATATGCACCGATAAAACCATTTAAGGGTACAGATGATGACCTAGAAAATAAAGCTGCAAGTAATGCGATAGAGGCTTTAACACCTATTGAACCAGGTGTAGGAGATAACCAAAGATACTATTTTGCACTTAAAAAAGCACTTAGTGAAAGAAAAATTGTATTATTAAATAATAAATTAGATAGTGCGGATTTGTTAAGCAACCATATTAAAGAATTTCCAATACTAAATTCTGAACAAAGAGCCTTGTTAATGGCTCCATTTGAACAAACAGACGAACTTAAGGCGGAACTATTACAGTTGTCTGTTGAATATACTGCTAATAATAAAAATTTAAGAATATTTAATAGTGCTGGTGGAAGAAAAGATAGATATAGTGCTGTTTCGTATGGTAATTGGCGAATAGAACAAATTGAAGAAAAAGATTTTAACACAAAAAGTAAAGGCAAATTAGATAATTACGTGAATATAGTTGTTGCCTAAGAAGGAGGGTTGTTATTGAAAGCAATTAAAAAATTAGAAAAGATTGCCAATGGAGAAAGTTTGGAATTCACAAATGATGATTTCAAAGACTTAACAAATAACTTTGCAGAAATAGCTTTGTCTAGATATAATTCTAAAATGGAATTTTTAAGCTCTAATCCTAATTTAAGCTCCCTGAGTGGTGTTGGAGACAAGAACTATAATCCATTGCTTGCACAAGGGAAATTGAATGATTATCATGAATCATTGATACCAACACAGAAGAAGTTATCTACTTGGTTAGCTAACCCGAACTCCTATTCTTCTCAACTTAGAAAGACATCAGAATACTTTTACAATGCTTCGATGCAGTATCGCAGAGTATTGTCTCATTTGGGTGAAATATTACTATATAATTACACTTTAAATCCAATTAGGAAGCCTCTTGACGATAGTGAAGAAGAATTAGAGAAGTTTATGGATATGTATTATAAGGGATTGGAATATTTACCAAAGTTAAATGTTAAATACAACTTTCCTAAGATGACAATTGATGCACTTAAGAGTGGTGTAGGTTATTATTATTATGTTGAGTCAGAAGATTTTGTAAGCTTTCTTAAACTTCCTAGTGACTATTGTTATATTACAGGAACATGGGATTGGGGATATACTTTTGCTTTAGATTTATCATATTTTGATGATTATGGTACAAGATTAAAGGAAGCTTGTCCAGAGTTAGCTAAAGCATATAGAAAATTTATTACTATTAGAGAGGCACAACGTGGTTCTTTGGATGAAGAAACATTGACTAAGAGTAGATATTATATGGTTGGTCCATTAGAGGGTTTGGCATTGTTGGGTGATGATATAAATTCTAGCATAAACCCAGTTGCACAAGGAGTCTTCAAAGACGTATTAGAAATAGATGAGTATAAAAGATTAACTAAAAGTAAAACAATATTAGATACTTTTAAGTTGATAGTTCAAGAAATTCCATTTGACAAAACTGGTGAACCTTATGTTAGTGTTGGGGCTGCAAGAAAAGCTGTGGCAGAAATAAAGAAAATATTACCAGATAATGTTGGTGTTATTGGCACCCCTTTGTCTAATTCAAAAGCTATTGATTTTACTGATGGTGCACAAAATAGAGACAATATAGTAGGATTAGGTGAACAGCAATTTTGGAGAAATGTCGGTACGAGTGGCATGATTATGGATACTGCACAAAACACCTCTAAGATTGTTGAGTATGGACTAGTTAATGACCATGCTTTTGTTGAAAAAGTGCAAAGACAATTAGAAAATTTTGTGAACATACAATTAATGCAAATGGCTAAAGAAGATAATTCTCCCTATATACAAAAAGTTAAATTCTTTGGTAACAGATATACCAATGATACTGATACTAAGAATTATTTAAACTTAGTACAAAGTGCGAACATGCCTGTTTCTAAACTTTTTGCTTATGCAGGTTATGAGCCTTTTGAGGTTGAGCCAAGTGTTATTCTAGAGAATAAGATTGGACTTAAAGAAAAGCTGAGTGCCATTATACCAGGTGCTCAACAATCCAACGAACAGGGTAGACCAGAAATGGAGGACTCAGAAATTACAGACGCCGCTGAAGATACTAGGGAAAGAGACTCTGGTGAAGAACGAAGAATGTAGAAAGGACTGTATAAATGTTTATAAGAAATATAGATGACAAGCATGTTATTTTTGCTAAGGACAGAGGTTTATATAAATTTCTAAGATATCACAAAAATATAGAACCATTAGGCTTTGGGCCAATGGATTCTAACGATAGTGAAACTCATCCCTTTTTCCCAGCATGGGGGGAAGATGGCAAGAAAGTTAAAGAAGCTTGTAAAGAATATGATGATATAGTTTTTAGAACCAATAAAAAGGGTTTGGTTAATTTTTTGGTAGAAAATAAGTACAAACCATTTTGTACTGTTACTAAAAAAATTATTGTTGATAAGGATAGTTCTGAAGATGATATATTCTTGGGAACTGAGGTTGTTGATATGACTGTCTGGTATATTATTGTTGATAATTATGCTAGAGAGTTAATCAAAGAATGGCGTAGTAAATTTAATAATTAGGGAAGGGGGAAGCTTGTGAATGAAGTACTAAAATATAATATCTCCCATTATGAGGTTGAAGATTTTGATAATTTTTTAGTCCTAAAGGCATTCATTGTTAGTGTTGGTAATAATCGCAAGAAAACTTATATAGGAAAAGATTCGATTGAAAACGCAATCCCAACATTATACAATAGACCAGTTTATTGTAAGTGGGTTGACAACCTAGAAGATTTTGAAGGTCATGCTAAAGATAATAAACAAATTCTTAATAATGGTTATGTTTTTATAGGGCATATCCCTCATAACGGTGATATTGGTTTTGAAACTTATGATGGTAAAGAATTTTTAACTGCTACAACACTAATTTATAAAGACTATTTTCCAGATATTTGTACGAGAATAGTTGAAGAACATCCAGAATTATCTATGGAGATTAGTGTTGAAGAGGCGTTTGAAAACGACGAAGGGCTTCTTGAAATTTCTCAATTTAGATTTATGAGCTATGTTTTATTAGGTAGGTATGTTGACCCAGGTGTTGAAAACGCTCATGTTGAAGTACTACAATTTAGTGATGATTCTAAAATTATCGATGAGTACAACCTTAAGTATAGCGAGACACTACCTAAATATAAGATGCCACCAGACATTATTGAGACACTTAAAGATAATATCAATAAAAAAGAAGCTAATATTGATTTAGATTTTACTAAAGAATTGCTAAGAAAAGAACAATTAACATTTAATGAAATTGTTTCTTTTTTAGATAAAGTTGTGAATGCCCAGTCTGATAGTGAAACCAACTTTTTAGGCGGGGAAGAAACTATTAGGTGGTGTAAAGAAATAATAGCACTATCGGAAGGAGGAAAAGAAGCTTTGAAAGATAATAAAGAACAAGAGGTAAAAGTTGAAGATGTTAATGGTGAAGCTGATGAGAAACAGGAAGATTTTGCTGTTAATAATACAGTAGCCTTATTATCTCAGGTTGTAGGAGAATATGATGGATATTTCCAGTATGAAGATTGCGATGTTGAAAAGAATATAGTTTACTATTTCAACTATGCAGAATGGAAATACTATGCTGCTAGTTTTGAAATGGAAGAAGATAGCATACCCAAGATAAACTTTGAAGATTCAGAAAGAGTTTATTTCGGAGGCATTAAGTGGATTCACGCCAAAGAAGATACAGATGTAGAAAATTTGAGAGATTTTTCTGCTGCTGTAAAGTATGCCGCTGATGTTGTTGAAAATTCAGTTCAAACAGCCAAAGAGCTAAAGGAATTGAAGGAAGATTATGCAGAATTAGAAGAGAGATATGATGATTTGGTTAAAGAAAAAGACGAGCTAGCTAAGTTTAAGGCTGATATTGAAAAAGAAGAAGCTGACAACAAATTATTGGAAGAGGCCAAAGATGTTTATGCTAACTACGAAGAATACTTGGAAGAAGAAGTGGTAGCGAAGTTTAATGAATCTTTGCTTAAGCACCGAGATATTGATAAACTGCAAGGCGATGTTGCTAAAACTGTTTTACCAATTATTATGGCAGAAGCCAACAGCAATAAGGAAAACAAAAAAGATGAAGTTAAGTTTAATTTATCTGATAAGATAGAACAAGAAAAAGTATCAGAAGATGAAAAAGACGAAGACTTCAAAGCTACACTAAATAAAATATACAAATAAATAAATTAAAAAGGGGTTTGAATAATGGCTAATAAATTTTGTGACTTAATGAATATTAAGGAATCTCTACCAGTTAGAGAATACGCAACTGTTGAAGTTCCTGCTGGTTCTACTTTCTATCAAGGAGATGTAGTAGAGCTTGGTGATCTTTCAACAGCTGAAGGTGAAGATGCTGTTTACGAATGTGCAGCAATAACAGATGCAACAGCAGTTGGAACTTATGGTGTTATAATTAACCAAGAAGTAGAAGAACTTTCAGATGGTAGACGACCAATAGGCAACATGGATATGAGTACTTATGAATATTCAGCTGGTACAATATTAAATGTTAAACTATTTACAGTTAATGACATTTTCTTGTTTACAGAAGACTGTCTTGATGGTAGTCCAGCTGTTGGTAAATACTTAATTACTCAAAATGCAGATGTTAACCTAGTAGTCGCTGATGATTTAACTGATAATACAACTGTTGCTTTGAAAATTGAGAAAGCACACGGCTTGCCAGCTGGCAATGGATTTGAAAATTCATTTATAGCTCGTGTAGTAGTAGCGTAAATATAATAGAAAGAAAAGGGGTTTAGTTAAATGGCTAAAAATAAAGTAGATTTTACTTTCGGCGAATCATTGGCTTTTACTACTAATGAAGCTGATTTTAGAAATGACGTTGAGAAGCTTATTAAGCTTGGTACTGACTTAACTAAGTATAATATGTTGCATAATAGCAAGAGCGTTGAAGAAGAGCAAGTTAAGAATAGAATCCAATTTGATTTGGGTGGATATGAGAAGAGTAATAAGAATTTAGTAAATAGTATATTAGAAATGGCATTTGAGAAGACTGGTAACGGTCATATGTTTGAAGATGATTTTAGAACTAATGATAGCTCAAAATCTAGAATGTCTCAAGCATTAAGAAATAATCCTGGTATTTTTGGAATCATATTTGATATCCAGAGCCAAGTTATTCAGAATGTTAACTCTGTAAACTATTTAGAAGATGTATTCAACTTTGTAGACATACAAACAGTTGGTCTTGGAGATAGTTATACTTGGCAACATAAAGACAGAGCTCTAGTGCCAATTAGTAAGATTGGTAGAAATGTTAACACTTCATTGGCTTATAATAGAATTATAAAGCCTCAAACACTAACACCACAGAACCATGGTGGAAAAGTTAAAGTTAATATCTATCAAATGATGGTACACGACTATGACTTTGGTGCTGAAATGGCAAGAGTGGCTCGTTCATTCAGGTCTCAACAGTATATTGACGTTGTAGATGCATTATTTAGTGAAACTTATGTTAATGCTCCATTCGCTTTGGACATATTAACTAAGACAGGTTATACTAAATTAGCTCAAAGAGTATCTGGTGTTGCAGGTGGAAGACCAGCAAGAGCTTATGGTACAAAGTTGGCATTTGGTGTTATGTCAGATGTTACGGTTAGTGGATTAACTAATTTTGTAACTAGTGATGAATACTTGAAAAATGGTTGGATTGGTAACCTGTGGAGTGTTCCTTCTTATGAATTAGGAATAACAGTAGAGACTAACTCTTCTGATTACTCTTTCAGAGTTCCAAATGACCAGATATTAATTACTACTGATGTTCCAGCAGTTCTTATGGCTATGGAAACTGGTTTCTATGCTGAATTAATTAGTAATTCTAATGGAGACGTTGTTTACCAATACTCTCAGGCTTGGGATGTTGCACCTTCAGCAGGTGTTATTAAAGGTGTTGTAAACTTATAATAAACTGAACCCAATAATAAAATTTTAAGATAAGGAGATATATAATGGGATTAGAGAATTTAACAAAATCAGAACTAATAGAGTTGTTTGAGAAAGAGCAAAGCGAAAAAGAGATAACTCAGTCTTTGATGAAAAATATGAATACATTGCTTGAAAAACTGAACAGTGGTAATTTTGGCGTAGGTACCAGTGCCACTGTTCAAAATAAAGAGGATAGAATACCGCTGATGTGGTGTTCTATGGGGATGCTACCAGTAGAAATACCTAATAGGCAAACTGGAAGAATTATTACGACTTTTGACAAAACGTGGGAAGTAAGATACATTCCTTCTTCTGATGTGGAACATTTGGTTAATGCATACCGCAAAGTGTTCAAAGATGGCAAATTAATATTTGTAAACAAAGAAGACGCACAAAGATACAATATGGATGAAGTAGAAGCAATGGATGAAAGCAAAATACTTGATATGTTAGAGTTGCCTAAAAGCAAACTAATCGAAAAGGTTAGAGATTTAACAGAAACAATGCAAAGAACATTTTTAATGCATTGTGCCAAACAGGTTAAGTATGAAAATGATGACTTTATGAATTACGCTTATAATAAAATTAGTCCTTTGTGGGAAAAAGTTGGTGGAATTCCAATGGAGGATGTCATTGCTCAATTAACGTTTACTGATGTAGATTATGATGGTTCTGACTTAAAATAAACTAATAATTAAATGAGGGGGTGAATTGATGCCAATAGAACCTTTTTATGTAATGAATAAAGATGGCGACGAAGATGGTTCGCCAGAATTGACAACCAATACAATAACTCCTTTCGAGGATATATATTGTATGAATGAATCAATGAGAAAATTTAGAGAGGTTAGCAATAGTAACCCTCTATATTATTATTTGCTAATGAATCAATTTCTCAAAAATGCTATTGGCTCTTTCCCCGAATGTCAAAAAGACCTTACTAGTAGGATTGATATGGACTATAACTCATATAAATTTACAGGGAATGGGGTTGACAATGAGTTTTTGTTAGACCCCGCCCCTCCATTTGATCCTAACATGGATAACACTCTATATGTGACGGTGGATGGAGTAGAGCTTAATGAAGATGAATACGAGACTAGGCGAATATCCGAAGAAGTGACTCTAATATTAGATGAAATACCTGATGATGGTGTTGAAATATATTGTGAGTCATTTATTATAGGCTATTTTGATATTGCTGATGGTTTATCTATACTTGAGAAACAAATAATTGCTCAATTAATGAATCAGTTTTACATACAAAGAATAATTAACGATGACAGATTGTTAACTTATACAATTTATAGTAAAGATGAAAATGCTTATTCTCAGGCTAACCATGTCAGGAATACAGGGGAATGGCTAAGACAATTAGAATCAGAAACTAGAAAGAAAATATGGCGATATGAATGGAGTAATCCTGTGGATGGGATTAGTGATAGAACATGAGTGGCAAATGTTTCGACATATTAGTTAAATCTTTAAAAAGCAGTCGCACTCAAACAATCCAAGATTATGTAGATAGAACAAATGACATATTTTCTGATAGCACTTCTTATAGAGAAGTTTATAAAAATTATGATTACACAACTACATATGGTGTTAGAATAGTTGAAGACACTAGTGCATATCGCAAAGAAGTTGTTGGTAAGAAATTATTAATGCCCCCAGATGGTGGTATTAGTCCAGGAGACTATATACATATTAAGGATGAATCTGACACATGGTTGGTAACCGGCTATGATGATTTGTATGGTGAACGCAAAACAGCCTTTATACAAAAATGTGGAAGTTCAAAGATAAAGTGGTATGATGCTAACAACAAACTTCAGGAATGGGATTGCATGGTTGGCGTTCCAAACAGTCGTGGTGGTGGATTTGTAACTGATAGATATATGGTTACTAGCACTGGTTATCTACCTATAGTAGTACAAAGTAATTTACATACAAGAAAAATAACAAAGAACCAAAGATTTATTTTTGGTACTTCTGTTTATGCAGTCACTTTTATTGATGATTTTAGTGGTAGTAAAGGTAATAACTTGATTAAATTTGAATTAACATTTGATGATGTTATGGATGAAGATGATTTTGATGCTGGCATCGCTTATAACTCATGGGCAAACAAAGAGTATAGTATCAATATTCTAAATAATGATATTGACGGTATTGTTGGAGATAGTTTTACTATTGACGCAAAAGTATATTATAATGATAATGAGACAGAAGATGAGTTAGTCTACACTACATTAGATGACAGTATTGTTACAGTTGATGAAAGTGGCGAAATATTACTTGTTGGTACAGGTGAAACACAGGTTAAGGTTTCTTTGGTTGATAATGATGATGTTTACAGTTACTTAAGCGTTAATTGCGTTGAAGATATTGTAGATAATCATTATATAACACTGTCCGCTTCTAGTGGTACGGTTATTGATAATTCAACCCAACACATTGATACCATATTACAAACTACACCTGAAATAACAATAAGTTCTTGGTTAAACGGTGAAACATATAGTGACACCTATGAAGTTGAGGTTATTGATGGTAATAGTAATTTTGAGGCTTCTTTAGACAATAATACTATCACATTAACACTTAAGAGTGTTGGTAGTGGTATTATTAGGGTAATAGATGGTTTAGAGAACAATTATGATTATACTATTATTATAAAGACACTATTCTAAAGGAATGATAAGATGGAGAGAAATAAATTTTTTAGTGGCTACAACATACCTCTCATAGAGACGAGGATACGTGATTTGTTATTTGATTTAGACAATGAGGATTGTCAAAAATTGTTAAAAATAATTAAATACAATTCTAGGTATCCTTACGAAGAAGATGATTTAACATATGAAGAGTTGTTAGAGTTAATGGATCCTGATGGTAAAAATCGCAAGATATTTACAAGTACTAGAAACACTGATGTACAAGGAGAAGCGAGAACAGAGTTTAGGTACTGGGTAGGAGCAGCCAACATTGAAAGTGCCAGGAACCAATATAAAGGCGATGTGGCTGTTTTTATGCAAATAGTGACACATGATGATATTAGGGAAATAAAATTAAGTGATAGTGAAGCACTTCCTTTACATAATCGTGAAACCACAATATATCAATTATGTAACAAACTTTTATTGGGTGAACAAAGTGGTGGTTATGGTTTATTTTTTACTGACCCTAGTTTGGGATATCAAGGTATAACCTTCAACAATAATACTAAATGGTCTGGTGCTTTCTTTGGAGTTGCAACTCAAAGTGGCTAACAGAAAACCGTATAAAGAGTACGACTTATCAAAAGATGCGTTTGGTGAACCGCAAGATTTTTATGGGGTTAACGTTTATCCTTTTATGATAAAGGATTATGAAACCATTCATAAAGTTGGTTTGTTATATTTAAATAACACCATAGAAGAAGAACAAATGTTCCAAACGATGAGTTTGCTTAAATATCTACTATTTATTAGTGATATGAGTAAGGATAAAATTATAGCTAAAACACTTAAAGAAATTTTAGAAAAAGTATTTCGCCAAAAAGTTAAGTTTCAGTTTTCTGTCAGCAGCAAATCTGAACGCCTTGACTATGAGGATGATTTTACTGTATTGATATATCTCAATGAGTATTTATCTGACAAAGAGTTGTATAAATATGTGAAGATGCTTAGGTTTTATATTTATTTACCAGAATCAGATAAAACTATTTATGAATCTATGTTTAAGAAGTTGAAAGATCTAATATTATTTCAAAACTACCTGCCAGCAGATGATTATAGGGTAACAAGTAAAAAAGCATATGACAGGTTGGAAACAACAAGACAGAATATGTTCAACAAACATCAAGGTAGGGGCATTTTTCAAGATATGGTTTTGTATAAGATAATCACACAAGAAAATTTAGACTATATAAAAAACAATGTTACTTGGAAAATGTTTAAAGCTACCATTGATAGATATGATAAAATTATTAATTTTACAACAATTAAACCACTTGAAATGAGTGGACAAATAAGCTACAAGAATAAAAAACACAAAACTGACAATTGGTCAGATTATATTAAGCCACGTAGTTATTATGATGGTGTAATACAATCTGCCGACGAGACAATCGATAAATTAAAAAAGTTAACTTAAGGAGGTTTTTGGATTGGAACAAAAAAAGTTTATTCCAACCATAGGTAAAGGGTATTTTTATAACTCTGACGACGAATTGGTTGCAGTATTCGAGAGTGCAATAAGCCAAGATATTAGTATGACACAGTCTAATCTAGACATAGCTGGTGGTCCTAATAATAGGTTATTGTACAGACATTACTTTGAAAGACGAATGGAAGTTTCAGTAACTTCAGCAACTTTTAAACCAGAATTCATTGCGTTAAATGTTGGTGATAGTTTTAGTGAAGTTACCGATGATATGAAAAGAACAGAAAGTGTCACTCTTGACGAATCAGGAGAAGCTACATTGAGCGAAGAACCATCTAGTGGCTTATTGGTAGAATTATATAACAATGATTTGAACGCTAGTGCAACGGCTGAGCCTGATGGTTCGACAATTACATACGCTCAATGGGCAGACCAAACAATTGATGTTTCTTACTATGTATCTGCAACTGTAAATCAGTTAAAAATTGGTGAGTTATCACCCACAACAGTTAAAGCTGTTCTAGTTTCAAATGTTTATGGACCATCTGGAAATATTATTCAAAAATTACAATTTACAGTTCCACAATTACAAATAAGTGGTGAATTTGATCTAGCGTTTAGTTCTAGTGATGCTGTAGAGAGTTCAATTTCTGGTATGGCGACATTCTCTGACACATATAAGTCTTATTGCATCCTTAATATTGAAGATGTATCTGAATCTGTTGCTGGCATATCAAGAATTGATGGGGTGTTTGATTCAACTGGTACTAGTAGATTAGAGATTCCTGCACCAGCAGAAGCTACTGATTACGATATAACTGTTTACGGTGTTAGAAATGTAATTTATGGTAACATAATCATAACCGATGACTGTGAGTTTGCTATGTCTTCTGGCTCAGACACAGATATAACAGTTGATGCGGCAACTGGTGTTGTAACCGTTGAAAGCACAGCTACATCAGGAGACGAGGGCACTGTTGAAATAACATATGAAGCTAGTTCAGGGGTAACCTATACGGAATATCTTGAAATAGAAATTATAACAGTGTAGAATAATATAAAGGGGTGACAATATGAAAAATTGGGGCAATAAATGGGTAAAGCCTATTTTTGCAGAAATCAAAGAAGGAACACCAGTAAATGCAGTAGCTAGTACACTAACTATAACATCAGAAGAAATTGCATTGCTTGATGATGGAGATACAGTCACATTTAATGAAACAGTTTATGAAAAAGGTGCTGCGGCAGATTTCGAGAATGCAACTACTTTAGCAGCAGCTATTGACGCTGACGAAGATTGGGGAGCAGCTGAATCTAGTGGTGATGTTGTTATAACCGCAACAGTAAAGGGTGTAGAATTTAATGATGTTGATGGCATTATCAATAACCTTGAAGATACTACAGCAGGTGGAGATGGGGCAGGGACATCGGCTACTGCTACCATTACAGAAGAAGCTATAACTGCATTAGAAGATGGTGACACCATAGAGTTTGATGGTGAGACTTGGACATTCGTTGACGGCACTGCTGGTGCAGACGAATTTTCAGACCAAACAGGATTAATAGCATTAATAGATGCATTAACTGATTGGGGTGCAGCTGATAGTTCAAATGATGTATTAATAACTGCCGCAACTGATAGTGCTGACTTTAATGGCTTTGATGTTGATGTTACTTATAACAGAGTAACGGCTAGCGGTGTTGATGGAACCCCTGGCAAAGCTGGTAGTGCATTTAGAGACGGATCTGCTTTGTATGTTTTACATGTAGATAATGGTATTAATGATGCAAATTGGGAAAAAATAACTTACGATTCGTAAG
>CAYYPI010000014.1:0-6049 GCA_964473565.1 uncultured Gammaproteobacteria bacterium | reverse complement strand
AAACTATTTAATTAAAAATAATGATATTATGTGAGGGGCTTTTGCCTCTCACTATATTTTTTTAGGAAAAATAGCTAAAAATAAAAGTGAGGTTTTATATAGGGCGAGTGTATTAGGATGGCTGATTAAAGGAATTTTATATATTTACTAAATAACGAAAAGAGGGATAATATGTTTTACATGGCTTACGCAATAGGCACAACTAGTGCTGATAATGAGGATATCACTAGTGACTTAAAAGCTGCTACTGTCTTGGCAGATGTTGACAATGATCAACATCCATTTGCCATTATGAGTTTGCAATTAGAAACAACACAAAAAACTGGTGTGTCTATTAACGGAGGAGACTATATAGAGCTTAAAGAAGTTGCTATAGATACAGAAACAACTGTTTATCGCTATGAAATACCAAAAAGTGCATTAATGAGAATAAAGACTGTTGAGATAGAAGATACTGGTACTTCATGGAGTGTAGTTTTTCAGTATCAATAATACATATATTATAATAAAGAAAAGGAGAATATGAGATGACACTATATGTACCAAATTTTAGAAAGTTGCTTACTAATAATGAAAATAATAAACCACTAAGAATGAAAACAAGTGCAATAACTGGGGAGGATAGCTCTCCTCTTTATATTAAGAAATATTTACCACTAGAAGACAAAATGAGATTAGTAAGTTCTATTTGTAATGGTTCTGACCATAAAAAAGGAACAGTTTTTGAAATGTTGAGAATTTACTATATTGCTAAAAATTATTTGGATGATGTTAATTTCCCTCAAAAAGAAGTTACGGATACAGTTGTTGATGGTAACGGTAAAGAAAAGGAAATTACTAAGAGAATAGATGATATTCACCAGATAGTTGATATTGTTATGGGTTCAGAAGTGTGGGAAAATATTATTGCTCATGCGGGCAAAGACATAGCTATCGTCGACAAGTGGATTGACGGAGAAATTGAAGAATATAAGAGTGCAACAACAATTACAAGACAATTAGAAACACTTATTGGTCACGTTGATGACTTGGTGACTGATGCTATTGAAAATGGTTTTACCGAAAAAATGTTGCAAGAGGCACAAAAATTAAGTAACGCATTGACCGATCCTCAGAAAAATAAAAATGCCAAAGACATTATAAAGATGATTGATATGGAGAGGAACAAAAGTGACTAAACACTTTGATCCTAAGAAACTAGGTGAATTAACTACTATTCAACAAATAGAGAAAATGATTAATAATAGTATTAATTCTGCTATGAGAAGTGTTATAGACCAATTTACCATTCCAAGTATTAGAAAATATATTAATAAAAATTGGTATGGGGTTCAGTCTGGTAGTTATTTTTATAAATCACAAAATATGATGTCTAAGATATACGAAGTAAAAGATGACGACGGAAATCGTTATTTTAAAATAGGATATAAAACTGATAAATTAACACCCAATGCAAATAAATCGAGGATATTTGCTTACGATTCTGGTGGAATTACTGCTTTTCATAATATGCGTAACAAATTTCCTTCTTATATGAATATTACAACAGGAGAAGATAATACAGAGAATATGCCATATGTTATTGAAAAAGGTTGGAGTATTAAGCCACTGCTTAGGGCTATACACACCACTAGACTTCGTTACAATAATTTTAGAACAGAACGGCAGGGCATAGATGTTAAAGGTTATATTATGGACAATATGCCCAAAAAAATAACTACACAACTAGGAACAGAATTACAATCAAAGGGTTACAATATACGTTGGAGGTAGGTGAAGTAATTGACGAGAAAAACTAACTATAATAAGATTGTTGATAAAGAATTGTGGGGTCAAGTTAACGAAGACAACAAAAAACTATTGAGTAAATGGTTAACATATTTAAAGGTAAGTGACAAAAGCCCTCAGACAATATATCAATATAAAAATGATATGAAAATATTTTTCGTATTTTGTTTAGATAATTTAGATAATAAATTTTTTGTTGAGCTGACCAAAGGTGATATTATAGAATTTCAAGGTTATTTGGTGGGTGAATTAGAGCTTAGTTCAAGCAGAGTTAGAAGACTACGTAGTACTTTAAGTAGTATGTCTAACTATATAGAAAGCATTTTAGATGAAAAATATCCAGATTTTAGAAATTTAATATCCAAGATAGAGGCTCCAAAGGCTAGTGCTGTTAGAGAAAAAACAATTTTAAGAGATGACCAAGTGGAGAGATGTTTAGAAGAATTGATTGAAAAAGGCTTATATCAGGAAGCCTGTGCCTTTGCATTGGCATCTTACAGTGGCTCTAGGCTATCAGAAATAGTGCAATTTAAAATTAATTACTTTGAAGATAAAAACATTAAAGACTTTGGTAGCGACGCAAAATTTTATATTACTCCTGAAAAAATTAGGTGTAAAGGTTCTGGTAAAAAAGGCACCATGTTAAACAGATTTATTTTGGTAGATAAGTTTAAACCTTATTTTGATTTATGGATAGAAGAAAGGAAAAATCAAGACATAGATTCGGAATGGCTTTTTGTTAATTATGATTCAAATAATGATCAATGGGAACAATTGTCTAGCGACAGTTTATCTAGGTATACACCTATATACACAAAAATTATTGGAGAACCTATATATTTTCACTGCCTTAGACATTATTTTGTAACACTATTAAGTAGAAATGGTATACCACATGAGATTATACAAAACATTATGGGATGGAAAGATATAGCAATGGTTGGAGTTTATGTGGATACTACTTTAGAAGAAAAATTAGAAAACTTTTTTAATGATAATGAAATAAATTTTAATTTATAACGATATAATTTTATAGAGAAGGTGGTGAGACAATGAGTGATGCATTTGATATTCTCGTAGGTGCTGCCCTTAAAGAGGGTTCGGTTGACGACGCTATTCAGGAGCTAAAAAATAAATTAGCCCAAGAAAGCAACAAAGTTAAGGTTGATTTGGGAATTAAAGGTGTTGATGGAAAAGATAAAAGTTCTGGCACCAAATCAGAGGTTTCTGCTGCAAAAGAACTTAAATCAACATATTCTAGTATTGGGCAATTATTAAACCAAAATGAAAAAAGGCAACTTCAAATAAAGAATATAACAACATCTGTGGCAGAGACAAATCAAAAAGTTTTAAGATACCAACAAGAATACAATGAAAAGACTGGTAAATTAACTGACCCAGCCAAAGCTAGCCTTATGGTAAAGCGTACTGATGAGTTAAAGCAAAAATATGACTCAATGCTTGCTAATTTGAGAGAGAGAGCAAAATTAGAAGAGCGTCTTATTAAAATTAAAGGGCAAGGCAAGGTTAAAGAAGAAGAAGTATTGCAAACGCAAATAAAATCTTCTAAAATTGCTTATGATGAGCTAAAGGCTGATGCTGATAAACTAAAACTTTCTAAGGGAATAACAACTCAAACAACAGAAGAGATTGCTCTGTCTAGAGAGAAATTACGCATAGAGCAACAGATGGCTCAACTTAGTGCTCGTTCGCAAGATAAGGCCAATAATCAACTAGTTAATCAGCTTTACAAAGAATCTTTAAGCTCTCTTAAACAAATAGATGCTTTGAGCAAAAAGATAGCTCAAGCTGAAGCTACAAAGAGCAAAGAATACGAGAAACAGTTAAGATTACAGAGACAATCATTGCAGGCTAAAGTAGATGAGAATAATAAAATATTAGAACAAGTGGCTTCTGAGAATTCAAAATTAAATATCTCTGCACAACAAGATGCACTTGCCAAGCGACAGTTAACCAACGAAAAGAATATCGCTGTTTACAAGCAACAAGCATTGTCTACATTAAAGGCTACTAAAGGTGTTTTTTCTGGATTTGTAAATGAGTTAAAGATCGCTGTTACCCGTTCTATTGAGTGGGGCATAGCAATGGGAGCCTTATATGGCTCTGTTCGCAAACTCAAAGACGGTGTACAGTTTTTAATAGATGTTGATACTTCGTTAACAGAAATCGCTATGGTTACCCAACAGAGCAGAGAAGAAGTACAAGGTTTAACACAAGACTATCTTGATTTAGCAAAAGCACTAAAGATATCTACTAAAGAGATATTCGATAGTGCTGTTAGTTTATATAGACAAGGTTTAAGTGCTGATGAGGTTAACAGCAGGTTACAGACTTTATCTCAAACCTCTAAGGTTACTGGTGAGTCTATTACAACAGTTACAGACTATGTTACTGCTGGCGTAAATACATTAGGAGTAGAAGCCAATAGGTTTAATGATATTTTAATCAAGACAGCTTCTATTGCTGGTACTACTTATGGTGAACTTGGTGAAGCTATTTCTAAGAATGCTGCTAGTTTTAATAATGCTAATGTTAACTTGGAAAAAATTACAAGCTATATGGCTACAATATTAGAAACTACACGAGAAGCACCACAATCTGTTGGTACATTTGGTAAAACATTAGTAGGTAGATTCCAAAGGATAAATAAGGCGACTGGTGAACTTAACGAAGATCTAAATGCTGTGCAAAAGGCTATGGAGAGCGTTGGAGTAGACTTCTTAGATGCTGCTGGCCAGATTAGACCAGTAAGCGATATTCTTGATGATCTAAGTAAAACATGGGATACATTAGACGGTAATACTCAGAAGTACTTAGCTACACAAGCTGGTGGATTGCGTCAAGGTAACAGATTTATTGCGTTGATGGATAACTACCAAAGAAGTATGGATATATATGGTGAAGCACTTGATTCTAGTGGGACAACCCAAGAACAATACAATAAATATTTAGAATCTACTCAGGCTCTTATAGATGAATTAAGGGTAACGTGGGAAGATTTATACATAACTGTTCTTAACAGTGATTGGATTAAAGTATTTTACAGAACTTTAATTGAGTTAGTAAAATATTTAGAGGTCGCTGTTGAAAATATTGATTTTGTTATTGCTGCCTTTGGTGGATTTGTAATTATAAACAAGATTATACCTACATTATCTTTATTAAGCAAGTTTCTTGTTGGTGGAGAGTTCGCTAAATATGGTAAAAGTGTTTCTACTGTTGTATCGCATCTAGACAAGTTAAAAGATGGTGGAAATGCTGCTGCTGGTTCAGCTAGTACTTTATTAACCAAAATATCTTCTTTAAATCCAGTGATAATGGCTGCTTCTGCCGCTGTTGGGTTGTTAGCGTATGCTTTTCTTGATGCAAAGAAAAAAGCCAAAGAGTTTGAAGAAGGACAAAGGGAGTTACAAAAAACCCTAGAACAAGGTTCTGTTCAGGATATCAAGAATACTATTAATAACATTGAGAACCTGAAGTCTAAATATGATAGTTTAACCGCAGAACAAGAGTCGTTAAGAAAAGGTAACGAAGATTTAAGTCCAGCTTGGGATAACACAGCACAGAAATTATCAAAAGTGGATGATGAAATACAAAGTGTTATTGATGAAATGCGTAAGTATGGAATTAATACCAAAAATATAGATAGTGAATTGGAAAGACTCAATAATACCCTTGAGGGTAAAACTAAAGCATTAGAAAAAGAAAAAGCTGAAGTAGAAAGACTTAGTGGAATATATGAAGACCATCTAGATATGATTAAAGATTATGATGAAGCCCAACTAAAATCTCATAAAGAGCTATTGTTGCAAAAGAAGGCTGAAGTAGAAGTTCTAAAAAACTCTATTACAGCATGGGCAGAATATACAAAGTCTAGAATGGGTGCAGCAAATATCCCAATTATGCCAAGTAGAGAAGATTTCCCTGCTCCACATGATTTTAATCAGGAAATGAAGAATTTTAGAAATGAAATGTTTGTATTTGCACAGGACCCATTTTCTTCTTTTGGGGCAACAACTGCTAATATGATTGATATGGCTTCCCAAGAAAAGATAAAGGAAGTTCAGAAAAATATTGATGGTATTGATGCACAAATTGATGCCGTCAATCAAAGGCTTGAAGATTGGGCGATTAATCACACTAAGGTTTCTGATGACACTGAAGATAATCTTACCATCGATGATGTTTGGGAGGATAAGGTTGACTCTATCATAGAGCAATTAGAGAGAGAAAAAGAACA
>CAYYPI010000013.1:0-28841 GCA_964473565.1 uncultured Gammaproteobacteria bacterium | reverse complement strand
AGGTAAGTTTCTCATATTTCTTGAAAAACCGCCATATGTGTGTGCACATTACCTTTATATATTGACATAAATTATAATTAGTGTTAATATGGGGTATTAGTTTTGTTCATTATAATTAAATAAATTTTTGCAAGAAGCTATGTCGCTTTTTGTTTATGTCTAAATTAAAATTGTAGTTATGAAAAAGAAAAGTGTTGAATTTTTAGAAAAAGTTCGTAAAGTTTTGTATTTGTTGTTATTGTTTAACCCGCTAATCATCGCCGGCTTGTGTATAGTAATTACACCCTGGCTGGCCTGGCTTAGTCCTATGCTAGCGCTGTTTAGTATTTCCGAAGATCTTAAGTTGATGAGTATTTTTAAAGGACGTGCATCTAGAGCGCTAAAAGAAAAAATTATTTCAATAGTAATCGCATTGCATGTTTTAATGACATTGTTTGCTATTGGTTTTACCATTCATTCAATCTGGCCAAACTTATATTTAAGTATTTGGCATGGATTAATGTGGCTGTTTAGTAATTACTGGATATTTATTATTCTTGTAGTTTTAGTGTTTTTAAATAAATTACGTAAATTTAATTTAAAAGCGCTTGAAAGAAAGTCTAGGGGGAAGTATAAAAGTTTAGACTTTAAAGGCTTTAAGCTTTGGTTTGTATATTTTCAGATTAGATTAACTTCTAATCAGTTGGAGAAACTTGAAATCTTGCTATGGAATAAAGTCTATTCACGTAGAATATTTAAAAAGTATTTTGAACTTGCTACCACTGAAAAAGCTTTACTTAACAAGGAAAGAGGAGAGTTTAAAAAGACTGTTTTTAATGACAGGTTGAGAATTAATGTAGTTTTTTCTTTTCTGGAGGAGTTTGCTAAAAAATACAAAGATGAAAAGAACACGAGACTTGCAAAAAGTTTCATGCATAACTTAGCTAGCGTAGTTTATGCGCGAGCAAATTATGTCATGGAGACTAATTCAGAAATTAGAGATGAAAAAAATAGATTAATGTTAAGTGAGCAAATTAATTTTGCAAAGAATCTTTTAGGATCATCTTTAAGTTACTTTACCTGCACTTCAAACGTGGAGCATCTTCTTAATATGGCAAAGATTGAACTCAAGAGGGAGCAATCTCGTGAAGAAAAGAAGAAGGAGCTAATAACGAAAGAAGTAGCTGCCGGTAATGTAAACAAGTTTCTTAGAAACTATTGTTATTGTTCTGAAGACTTGTTAAAAGAGTTTTTTGATAATTTGTCTTTAAAGAAATTTGAAGAAGATAAAATTATTGAAATTTCTTCGTTTAAAGGTGTAATTTGGAATAATGCTTTAGATGAGTTTTTTGAAGCTGTTTCTGATATTTTAAAAGATACCAGAAATGATGAACTCATCGGTGAGATTATTAAATCCATTAAAGCTCTTGTTGAGGAGGTAGAGCAAGTAGGAGGTGACACTTTAAAAAAAGTCATTGAAAAAAAACAAAGACAGATGCTTTATAGTATCTCAACGCAAAAAAAGTAAAAAATATGAGCGGTACAAAAACTACCGCTCTTTTTTTATATTCTTTTTGCTAATTGTTCTAATTGTGATAAAATATAAAAGTAATTTAAAGATATGAATAAAAAAATTATTACACTTGGAGGCGCTACTGAAGATATAACTATATACCCTCAAGAAGCTCAAGTATTAGATAATAAAGGGGATTTGTTAAGGCAAAAACTCTTAGCTTTTGAATATGGTGCTAAAATATCTGTAGATGCTATGGTCTCTAGTTTTGGCGGTGGCTCTGCTAACAGCGCAGTTAGTTTTGCTAGTTTAGGTTTTAACTCTGCTGTTATCACAGCTTTAGGTAAGGATGATAGAGCTAAAAAGATAAAAGATAATTTAAAGGCTAAAGGCGTAAATACTAGTTATATTATAAATAGCTTTAAAAAAAATAGCCCATACTCTATACTTGTAATTGGCCCTAAGGGTGAGCACGTTGCCTTTGTTTACACCGGTTCTAAGGTTGATTTAAATTTAAATAAGAAGAGCTTAAAGGCTATAAAAACAGCTGACTGGCTCTATGTTACTTCATTATCAAAACCTTGGAAAAGTATGCTTTTTGAAGCATTAACTGCGGCCAAGAAAGTTGCTTGGAATCCAGGTTCAAAGCAGTTAAAAGCTGGAGCAGGGACTTTAAAAAAGTATTTTAAAAAAACAACAGTCTTATGCTTAAATAAGGATGAAGCTATTGAGTTAGTGGTGAGTGAGAAGAAGTATAAGGGTAAAAATAAGAGCTTTTTTAATAATAACAATAATTTACTCAAAGCTATTAAAGAGATGGGAGCTGAGATAGTAGTTATTACCTTAGGTAAAAATGGATCTTGTGCTTATGATGGCAATAAAATATATAAGCAGGGAATAATGAAAGAGCAAAAAAGAGTAGATACTACTGGTGTGGGAGATGCTCATAACAGCGCTTTTGTATATGGCTTAGAATTATATGAAGGCGATATACAAAAAGCTTTACTCTTGGGGGCTAAAAACTCAGCAGCAGTGATTTCAGCTCAAGGTGCTCAAAATGGCTTACTTAGAAAAAAAGATATTAAAAACATTTAAATACAATTGGAAAAAATAAATTAATAATAAAAGTTTTAATTATATGATAGAAGGTGTTAGAATAAAAAAATTAAGTAAATATCATGATGATAGAGGTTGGCTGACTGAAATATATCGTCATGATGATATAGATTATTTGCCAGCCATGACTTATGTTAGTTTAACTAAGCCAGGAGTTGTTAGGGGTCCACATGAACATGTCTATCAGACAGATGCTTTTGCCTTTATTGGCCCTGGTACTTTTAAACTACATTTATGGGATAGAAGGGAAGAATCTAAGACCAGTGGAGAACATTTAGAATTGGAAGTAGGAGAAGATAATCCTAGTTTGGCAATAGTGCCTCCAGGTGTAGTGCATGGTTATAAGTGTATTTCAGATACTGATGCTGTTAGCATCAATTTACCTAGTAAATTATATAAGGGTATCTTAAAAGAAGATGATATTGATGAAATAAGATGGGAGGAAAAAGAAGATTCTCCTTATGTAATTAAATAATTTATATATAAATATTAACAATATTTAAAAATAGTAAGTATAACAAATATGGATAATGATTGTATTTTTTGCAAAATTATAAAAGGTGAAATACCTTCATATAAAGTCTATGAAGATGATAATGTTATGGCTTTTTTGGATGTAAAGCCAGTTAATCCTGGACATACTTTAGTTGTCCCTAAAGAGCATTATCATAATTTAGAGAACATACCAGAGGAGATCTTGTTGGATGTAATTAAAGCCGTGAAAAAAGTAGGAAACAGCATTAAAGCTAATTTAGCTCCTGGTTATAATGTTAATTTAAACAATGACCCTGTGGCAGGTCAGGAAATTCCTCACACCCATTTTCATGTTATCCCTAGAAATCCAGAAGATCATTTAAGACTATGGCCAAAAAGAGAATACCTAGATGGTGAGCCAGAAAAGATTTTAGCAATGATAAAGATTAATTAAAACTAACACTTATTAACTTATATGAAACTACTTATTACTGGTGGAGCTGGGTTTATAGGCTCAAATTTTATACATTACTGGCTTAAAACAAATAGCAATGATGAGATAGTTAATTTAGATAAACTAACTTATGCTGGTAATTTAGATAATTTAAAAGATGTTGAAAATAATGATAATTATAGATTTGTTCAAGGAGATATTTGTGATAGAGATTTAGTTAAGACTTTAATGAAGGATATTGATGTAGTGGTTCACTTAGCAGCTGAAAGTCATGTAGATAGATCAATAGAAGATAGTGAAGATTTTATACGCACTAATGTAGAGGGCACTAGAGTCTTACTTGATGAAGCTAAAAAAGCAGGAATTTCACGATTTCATCATGTTTCAACAGATGAGGTTTTTGGTGCCTTATCCTTTGATGATGAACCCTTTAATGAGAGTACACCTTATGACCCTAGAAGCCCTTATAGTGCCTCTAAAGCTGCTTCAGATCATTTAGTCAGGGCTTATTTTCACACTCATAATTTACCAGTCACTATCTCTAATTGTTCTAATAATTATGGTCCCTATCAGTATCCAGAAAAATTAATTCCATTATTTTTAACTAATCTAATTGAAGGTAAAAAAATACCTGTTTATGGCAAGGGAGAGAATATTAGAGACTGGATTCATGTTGATGATCATAGTCGAGGATTAGAAGCCATTATTAAAAATGGAAAAATTGGAGAAACTTATTTATTAGGAGGAAACAGTGAATTAAGCAATTTTGAAATGACTAAGAAGATTCTCAAAATAATGAATACTGATGATTCTATGATAGAGTATGTAAAAGATAGGGCTGGTCATGATTTGCGTTATGGCATTAATTATAACAAAGCCTTGTCTGAACTTAAGTGGGAGCCACAAATTAGTTTAGATAAAGGACTAGAAGCTACTGCCGATTGGTATATGAAAAACACTAATTGGTGGAAAAAGTTAAAAGTATAAATATTTTAAATAATTTAATAAAAAAATATGAGTGAAAAAATATATATCATAGAAGATGATGCTAATTTGCTCTATGGGCTGCAATCTCGTTTTAGCTCAGAAGGTTATGAGGTAGAAATTACCACAGGAGAAGAAACCTTAGAAGAGCTATTAGCTTATATTAAAAAAAGTAAGTTTGATTATGTAATCTTAGATTTAATTTTACCTGACATGGATGGCTTTGAACTTTTAGAAGCTATTAGAGCTGAAGATGAACTCAGAGATTTATCCGTTTTTGTTTTCACTGATCTCAGTGATGAGGATAGCAAGCATCGTAGCATGGAGTTGGGAGCTGATTATTACTTTATTAAAACAGATTTTGATATTAATGAGTTTTCAGAAAAAGTGATTAGAATTTTAAGTAATAAGCAAAAAACTGGAAATAATTTTTAGTATTGACTAAGATCTTGATTATAGGCTAATATAGAGTATTAGCTATTTTTAAATTAATATATGTTTGGAAAAAAAATAGGAATTGATTTGGGCACAACTTATACACTAGTATACTTACCTAAAAGAGGGATAGTTATTAATGAACCATCAGTTGTAGCTGTATCAGTAGATGATAAAAAAATATTAGCAGTTGGTAACGAAGCTAAAGACATGTTGGGCCGCACACCTGATTCAATTATTGCTGTGAAACCTTTAAAAGATGGTGTTATTGCTGACTATCGCACTACTGAAGCAATGATTAGATATTTTATTAACAAAACCTTAGGTGGAATTAGACTGTTTAGACCAGAAGTTATGGTAGCCGTGCCGGCTGGTATTTCTTCGACTGAAAGAAGGGCAGTGGTGGAAGCTACAATTGCTGCTGGAGCTAAAGCTGCTTATATTATTAAAGAGCCGGTAGCAGCAGCTATTGGTGCTGATATACCTATTGGTTCAGCTACTGGACACATGATTATTGACATTGGTGGTGGAACTTCAGAAATGGCAGTGATTTCGCTTGGTGGTGTAGTTTATTCAACTTCCGTTAGAGTTGGTGGTAATAAGTTTGATAAATCTATTTTGGAATTTATTAAAAAGAAATATAATTTAGCTATTGGTGAAAGAACTGCAGAAGAGTTGAAAATAAACATTGGCTCAGCTTTATTTATTGAAGATAAACTTAGCATGGAGATTAGAGGTAGAGACATTATGACAGGACTACCTAGATCAATAACAGTAAACAGTGATGATATTACTGAGTCTATACAAAACGAGTTAGAAGCGATAATAAATGCAGCTAAGAAAGTTTTAAACAATACTCCACCAGAGTTAGCGGCTGATATAATGGATAAAGGTGTAGTTATTTCAGGTGGTAGCGCTTTACTTAGAAACATAGATCAACTTTTTGCAAGAACAACAGGTGTGCCAGCTTATATTGCTGATGATGCATTACTTTGTGTAGCTAAAGGTACTGGTACGGCGCTAGAAAACCTTGATTCATATAAGAGATCAATTTTGGCAACTAAATAATTAAAATTAAATATGGTAATTGGCATAGACGCAAGCAGGGCTAATCGTCGGCATAAGACAGGTACAGAATGGTATTCATATTATTTGATTAAATCTTTAGCCGAAATAGACCCTGAAAATCAATATATACTTTATACTGACAAGCCTTTAATTGGGGGCTTGGTAGATTTCACTCACTCAAGAGAAAGTTCTGAACTACTAGATGAAGAGCCAAAATTTGATAAATATGGTTATCAAATTATTAAAAGTCCTCACAATAATTTTAAAGGAAAGGTCCTACGCTGGCCTTTTTCTTATTTATGGACCTTAGGAAGATTCTCATTGCAAATGCTTTTTAAATCTCCTGACGTGTTGTTTGTACCAGCTCATACTATCCCCTTAATTCACCCTAAGAGAACAATAACTACTATTCATGATATCGCTTTTAAGAGAGAGGGTTCAATATATACTAAAAAGATGGCTTGGCAAGAAACAGGTTTTTTTAAAAGAATAGTTAATGTGATAGTTAAAATTATAAGCTTTAATAAGTATAGTTTAAATAATTTAGATTATCTTGATTGGTCTACTAAGTTTGCACTACAAAATGCTAAAAAGATAATTACGGTTTCTCATTTCACTAAAAAAGAAATAATTGATGTTTATAAAACTAAAGCAGAGAAGTTATCTGTAGTTCATAATGGATATAATAATAAATTATATAGACCTATTGAAAACAAAGAAGAGATAGAAGATGTTTGTAAAAAATATGGTTTAGAGGAAAAGTACTTTTTATATGTAGGTAGATTAGAAAAAAAGAAAAACACACCAAATTTAATTGAAGCCCTGGCAATACTAAAAGAAAATAATCCTGAAGTAAAACATAAGCTGGTCTTAATTGGAAATGCTAGTCATGGCTATGATGAAGTTAAATATTATATTGAGGAATTTGATTTAGACCTAGA
This sequence comes from uncultured Gammaproteobacteria bacterium, assembly GCA_964473565.1. Lineage (GTDB taxonomy): Bacteria > Patescibacteriota > Patescibacteriia > Patescibacteriales > UBA12465 > JAIPJO01. Next base: position 21,877 of record CAYYPI010000013.1, on the reverse strand, counting down.
AGTGATTATGCTAGGTTGGGTTGCAGAAAAAGATATGCCCTATATTTATAATGGTGCTAGCGCCTTTATTTTCCCAACTCGTCATGAAGGTTTTGGTATTCCAGTTATACAGGCACTTGCTTGTGGTGTACCTACAGCCATTAGTGATATTGAGGTAATGAAAGAGGTGGCAGGTGAGAGCGCTTTATTTTTCAATCCAAATGAGAAAAATGCTATTAGTCACGCTATGTACACTTTAATTACTGACAGTAAGCTTGCCGAGGATTTGCGCATTAAAGGTTTAAAGCGCGCTAAGTCATTTTCTTGGGAAAAGACAGCCAGAGAAACCTTAAAGCTTATTAAGGAGATATAGAAAAACTAAATATATTAATATTTTGCCCAGTAACGGGCATTTTTTAATATCTAATTAAAGGCTGTTAAGAATAATTGCATAAAAGTTATAATAAATGATAGAATAAGAGTACTATGAAGAAAATTTTGATTTCATTTTTTATATTTATATTTCTAGCTACGCCTAGCTTATCTTTAGCTTTAGAGCCAAATGATAGATATTATGATAGGCAATGGTATTTAGAAAAAATTAATGCTCCTGGAGCTTGGGAGAGAACTACTGGCTCTGCTGAAATTGTGGTAGCAGTAATTGATGCTGGTGTACAAATTAATCATCCTGATTTAAAAAATAATATTTGGGAAAATAGAAAAGAGATAGCTGGTAATGGCATTGATGATGATAATAATGGCTTTATCGATGATCTTAATGGTTGGGATTTTGTGGATGATAATAATAACCCTTCTCCTAGTTTTAATCAAAGCTGGACTGAAGGAGGTCTTTCTCACGGTACTATTGTTTCAGGTATTATTGCTGCGCAAGGGAATAATAAAGAAGGTGTTAGTGGTATTACTTGGAATAGTAAAATAATGCCACTTAAGGTTTTAGATGATTCAGGAGCTGGTAGCATGAGAGATGTTATAAGAGCAGTTGATTATGCTATACAAAATGGAGCTCATATTATTAATTTTAGTTTTGTGGGTGAAAATTATAGTCAAGGATTGCAAGAAGCTATAGCTAGAGCTCATGAAGCAGGAGTTTTGGTAGTGGCTGCTGCTGGTAATGAAAATAGTGATGACATTGGTTATGATATAGATAAAACTCCACTTTATCCTGTTTGTCATGATGGTGGAGAAAATATGGTTATAGGTGTAGTAGCTACAGATGCTTTAGATCAGAAAGCAGAATTCTCTAGCTATGGTATAAATTGTGTTGACATTAGTGCCCCAGGGCTAAGTTTCTTTGGAACTGTAGCCTCTAATCCTGGCTTTGATCAAAATCAATTTTCTGAACTTTATGATGGCTATTGGTCAGGAACTTCTATGGCTGCTCCAGTAGTTAGTGGTTCATTAGCTTTAATACTTAGTATTAATCCTACCATCAGCAAAGCTGAGGCTATGGATATATTAATGTCTACTACTGATGATATTAGAAAACTGAATCCTGATTATTTAGGTAAATTAGGTAGAGGTAGGGTTAATGTTGATAGAGCTGTTAGTACATCTTGGTTGAAATTAAGTTCACAAAAACCTCATATTATTACCAGTTCTATGAGAGGAGATGAACCAAGAATATATATTAGAGATGAAAAAGGAAAAGAATTATCTTCTTTTTTGGCCTATAGTGAAAATTTTAAAGGGGGGATAAATATTGCTAGTGGTGATGTTAATGGTGATGGTGTTAATGAAATAATAACTGGTGCTAAAAGTGGAGGTGGAGCTCATATAAGAGTTTTCAATATTGAAGGGGAATTAGAGTCTCAATTTTTTGCCTTTAATCCAAGTCTTAGAGAAGGTGTTAATTTGGCAGTAGGTGATGTTAATGAGGATGGAGTTGATGAGATAGTAAGTACCTTAGATTCTGGTAATAGTTCAGAGATTAGAGTCTATGACTTTAAAGGTAATAGATTAAGTAGTTTTAATGCTTATGATATGAATATAGGTGTTAACTTAGCTGTGGGAGACATAAGCGGTGATGGTAAAGATGAGATTGTAAGTTCTACTAAAGCCGGATCTGGACCACAGGTAAGAATTTTTGATATGCAGGGTAGACTTAGTGGTCAATTTTTTGCATATGATAAAAATACTAGAACAGGGGTTCAAGTAGCTATAGCTGATGTTAATGGTTTAAGAGACAGGAATAAAGAGGAAATAATTACTTCTCCTGGACCAGGTCTTGCCTCTGAAATAAAAATATTTAATGATAAAGCAGAATTAGAAAATAAATTTCTAGCTTATGCTCCTAACTTTAAAGAGGGACTTAGTATTGCGGTAGGAGATGTAAATATGGATGGTTTAGCCGATATTATTACAGGCGCTGGACCAGCTGGAGCGCCTCATGTAAGAGCCTTTAATAATAGAGGGCAATTGTTAGAAGGTTTCTATGCTGGTGAGCCTACTAATAATTTAGGTGTAGATGTTAATTATATTTCAATAAGAAAATAACATAATTTAAAAGTATGGATAAAAAAATAATTTTTGATAAAAAAAATGTAATTGTAGCAGGTGGCGCTGGTTTTATAGGATCACACTTATGTGATGAGTTAATTGAAAAAGCTAAGGTTATCTGTATAGATAATTTTTCTACTGGTTCAGAAAAAAATATAGACCATTTACTTTCCAATCCTGATTTTATTTTTATTAACCATGACTTATCTGAACCTATTGACTTAGAGAAAATTGAAAGTTTAGAAAAGTTTAAGATTAGTTTCCAAGGTGTTCAAGAGATTTATAATCTAGCCTGCCCGATGTCTCCCAATGGTTTTAATAAAAATAAGTTGAATATTATCAATGCTAATTCATTAGTAGTAAAAAATTTATTGGATATAGCAACTAAATATGAATCTAAGTTCATGCAATTTTCTTCCTCTGTTGTTTATGGTTTTAAACGTGAAGAGCTTGGAGATTATCAGGTTAATGAGACAGATATGGGCCAAGTTTCCACAATTAATGAGAGAAGTTGTTATGATGAGGGCAAAAGATTTGCAGAAACACTAGTTTATAACTACAGAGAACAAAATCATATTGATGCTAAAATAGTAAGGATTTTTAGAACATTTGGTCCTCGCATGACCTTGGATGATGGTCAAATGATACCTGATATGGTGGCCAGTGCTTTAGAGGGTAAGGATATTGAAATATATGGAGATGAGAACTTTTCTTCTTCACTTTGTTATGTTAGTGACACTATCGATGGTGTGACGAAGTTTATGGAATCTGATTTGGCAGGACCTTTTAATATTGGCTCAGATATTGATGTTAATATTACTGATTTAGCTAAAAAAATAATTGAAGCTACTGGCTCCAATTCTAAGATTGTCCACAAAGAGAGTAAAATATTTATGACACCTTTACTTACACCTGATATCTATAAAGCTAGAAATGAATTAGGTTGGATGCCTATTACCACTTTAAATAATGGTATAGAAAAAACCATCTTTGATTTACAAGCCAGAAAACGTTTAAGAAAGATGTAGTTGTTTTAGTAGCTCTTCTATATATCTTTTAACCTGTAGTTCACTTAGATCTACAGGTTTTTTCTTTCTGCCTCCTTCATTTAAAGACTTAAGCATAGCGCTACTTAAAGATTTAAGATTAGCAGGAGGAACTAACTGTCCATAATAGGTATTAACAATTTCACTATTACCACCTAAATCAGAAGCAATAATATCTACATTTAATTTTAAAGCATCAAAAAGAGCGGTAGGAGAATTTTCATATATTAAAGATGGTAAGATTAAAGTGTCAGCTCTAGCTAGCTCTTGCATAGATTTTTGATAGGGAAGTCTACCTAAAAATTTAATCTTTTCGTAGGTGTTATATTTTTCTTTTAAGCTGTCTAAAGCTTTACCATCTCCGATTATTTTTAAAATTGTTTGCTTATTATTTACTAAATCAAGAAAAGACTTTATCATAATCTCCACACCTTTTTCTTTATCAATCTGACCAATATAGATAAAGGTAAATTTAGATTTAGATTCTTCATTTATCACTTGAGTATCTATAGCTTCGATTGGGTTAAACTTTTGCCAAACTTTAGTATTTTTAAAAAACCCTTTTTCTTGGTGTAAGTTAAGTAGCCATTTAGAAGGTGAGACAATAAGGTCAACTTTTTGACTGTATTTTTTTTGTATTTTTTGATAAAGACGAGCAAAAAAAGAATCAATTATGCTTTCTTTTCCATATATTATCCTGCCACTTGGATGAAGCATTTGTATGTCGTGTAGATAATGAATATGAGAAATATTTAACTTGTTTATAAGTTTATATATTCTGAGGCCAAAGCCTGTGAGGTTATGACTAATAATTAAATCTGGATTCTCATTTTTAAGAATCTTTTTTACCTTATTAACTGAGCTAAGCTCTAAGTGTTTATATAAGTGCCAAAATAATCTGATGAGATAGGGAAGTTTATAAAGATTATAATATAAGGAGCTTATCAAGTAATCATCATTGTCGTAGCTTTTGCCATTAGTTTTTGTGTTTTTTGCGATTTTGCTGGGGGCAGTGGAGATAACAAAACAATCATGACCTTTTTTTTCCAGGCCTTCTTTTAGTTTTTTTAAAATTATTTCAGCTCCACCTCTTTTTTGTTTATGGTAAAGATTATTAATTAAAGCTATTTTCATAAATAACTATTTAGTATTTTCTTTTAAGATTTTAAGCCACTTTTCTTTAATATTTTTTGCTAAGTATCTTTTTTGAGCTAAGTAAAAAGCTTCCTTTTTAAAGTTTTTAATAACTTGAGGTTTATTTATTAAGCTCGCTATTTTGTTTTTTAAATCCATTATATTACCAGGACTAACTTTTAAACCACAAGTATCATCAAAGACCTGATTAACGCCTTTAAGATCGCTAGCAATAATTGCTGTAGAGTTTGCCATAGCTTCAATTAAAACAATACCAAAAGCTTCGTTTTGATTTAAAGAGGGAAGTATTATTATATCTGATCTTTTATATATTTCTTTTAACTCCTTGTCATTAACATTATTTAAAAACTTAATATTTTTATCTAAGTTTAAATTAAAGACTAGTTTTTTATACTTATCTAAAAGATCACCACTGCCAACTATATTTAAAGTCCAGTTTTTTTGTTCTAGTTTAGAGCAGGCTTTAATTAGGTTTTCCACTCCCTTAAAATAATGAGCTTTATCTAGCCCACCTACAAAAAGAAGTTGTATGTTGTTTGAATCTTCTATTTCAAAGTTTTTGTGATAATAGTCTTCATTTAAATGAAAAGCAATTGCCTGATATTTTTCTGGATTAGAGCGATATAATTTTTTAATTTGTGAGTCTTTTATATAATCTAAGCTAGAGACAATAACCTTATCAGCTTGTTTTATTAGAGCCTTAGCACAAATTTGTCCTGGTATACTTAGTAATTTATATACTGGATTTAGTGCTTTTACATCCATGTGATAGTAGATGTAGAGCTTTTGTTTTTTATTAAATAATCTGTATAGATAAAGTATTTCATTAGTGCCAAAGAAAGGGTGATGCAAGATTATGGCGTCATATTTTTTGAGTTTAAAAAAAAGGCTGGGCAAGACAGCAGCTTGACCAACTTGAATCAAGGGTTTTAAATAATAAACATTATTTATTTCTTTTTCTTCTTTGTTTTTATTTTTTAAAGTAGTAAAGGTGCTTAGCTCTATTTCTGGTGAAAGCAATTGGGCTAGTCGTTTGGCACTATTACCTATTCCACCTCTGTAGGGTGGAAAGGAGCAGACAATTTGAGCTATTTTCATAATTATTGTTCCTTAGGTGTATTATGATTATCTTTTAAGGCTAGCTCTCTGAGTAATTTAGTTATTTTTGTATCTAAGTCTAATATTTTTAGCCTTAGTCTGAATATTAGATAGAAAAGAAAAAGTACTGCTAAGTAAAGTAGAAAGTTAATACCACTACCAGAGAAGCCAAAATCAAATAACAAATTATCTAATTCTTTTAAAAATAAGACTGCTAAACCAGCTAAGCTCCAAAATATCATCCAAAAAATATATTCATTACTTTGAATTTCGCCTTTCTTTTTTAGAAGTGAAAGTCTAATGATAAAGACTACAATGAAAACTAGAGCTATTATTTGTTGCCACATATTATTTGTTTATTTTGTTAATAAATAAATCCTTAACTGTTTTAAAACCAGATCCTAATGTTTGTCCAAACTCATTATATATTACAGTAATAGGTACTTCTTTAAAAAGCAAGTTATATTTATGAGTTTTAGCTAAGATTTCACTGCAATGGGCCATGCCATCATTTTCAATTTTTATTTTATTTAGTGCTTCTTTGTCCATAGCTCTAAAACCACTTTGAGGATCACTTGTTTTTACACCTAAAAATATATAATTCATTACTCTAGCTAAAGGCATGATTACTCGTTTTTTAAACCAAGGCATTTTTGACTTTTTACTTAAAAAACGTGAACCAAAACTAACAGAATATGACTCTTCGGCAATAGGCTTAATAATATCTTGAATTTCTTCAGCTAAAAACTGTCCATCAGCATCAAAGTGTACAACAATATCATAATCATGTCTTCTAGCATATTCATTGCCAGTTTCAAGAGCTGCCCCTTGCCCACGATTAATAATATGGCTAATTACCTTAGCACCAGCTTCTTTAGCTAGTTCTTTACTTTTATCTTTAGAGCCATCATTTACAACTAAAACATCGTTTATATATTTTTTAGCTGATTTTACTGTTGTGGCTATGTTTTTTTCTTCGTTATAAGCTGGAATTATGCAAAGGATTTTCATATACTACTTAATTTTAATAAGTCACTAGCTGAGATAATACCTAAACTCTGTTTTTTAAAGGCATCATTTACTATAGAAGCTGTGTTTAGTTGTGGGTGTTTTAAGGATAAGATTTCAAAAGCCAAAACATCACCATTATATGATTTATAACTACATTTATTACAACCATTACTGCTGTATGAACTCTTTTTAATATCTCCTAAATTGTAACGACTGGCAAAGCTATCTAAAGCTTTTGTTTCATAGGAGTTGTGCTGAGCCTTGTCTAAACAATGAGGGCATTGACGTTTAAATGATTCTTGATGGATGATAAAGTTAATATTTTTACTTAAACCTTTATCGTTTATAAGTTTTTGTAGTTTATTATAAGCATCACGTGAATTTTCACCGTTTATACTTAAAATGATTAATTTATCACTATTTAAACTATATTTTATTAAACCCTTAATGATGTTTTCATTTTCACTGCTAGTAACTATAACATCTTCGCTATGTTTATTTAAAAGACTAATTAAGTCATGTTCATTAATATTATCTAGCCATTTTTCTTCTTCGTTTAAACTGATTATATCTTTATCAAGCTTACCAATACTCATTATATCTCTATTTAATTTCTTTAGTTCATGAACTAAAGCTTCTAGAGTTTTTTCTTTATCCTCTCTTTTTCTTGAAGATACGGCAATAAGGCCTTTGGCTCTGTCAGTGTTTAAGTGCTGTTTTAGGTTTCTTAAAGTATTTGAATCCATTCCTAGATTTGATAATTTCCAAGCTGTAGTTTCTGGCTCTATTATTTGTATTAAATATTTATCATTTTCACCTGCAATACTGGTTAGGGAAATAGTGCGAGTATTAATTGGAGTTTGAAGTCGAAAAGAAATATTAGCGCCAGACTCTAGTTTTTGAGTATTAGTTATTGAATTTAATTCAGTGATAAATTTCTTGCAAGCACTTTGGGGAAGTACTAAGTCATCAGCCTGAGCTTCATGATAGTCCACTTCTAAACCCTCTGGACTTAATTCAATATAAAGACTGCTGGCACCTTGCCACAGTCCATAATTTATTATTTTGGAAATAAAGTTTAATTTCATAATATTATTATAACATTATTTTTACATTATGGAAAAATATGATAATATTAAATAAAGTCCTTTTTTATAGGGGCTATATTAAAATTAGTGTATGCAAAAAATATTAATTGTTTTAAGGCGTTATTTATGGTTTTTAAAGAGGGTATTTGCTAATAAGCATTTACGTATTTATAGTATAATTAATCTCTTGTTAGTAATTTTAAGTTTTGTTTTTGCTTGGTATCTTTATCAAAATATTAGTTCAGATTTAATGGTTTTACATTATAATGTGCTTTTTGGTATTGATAAAGTTGGTCATCCTCAAGAAATTTTTGTTATAGCTTTTGTAGCTTTAGCTGTGTTTATTCTAAACACAGCTCTTAGTATAAGTTTTTTTAGAAAAAAACATTTTAGTTTTTTTAGTCATTTGTTACCTATAAGCTCTTTAATTGTTAGCATAATTGCTATTTTCAGTCTTTTAAGTCTTTATTTAGTTAATTTTTTCTAATATGCCAGAATTTCAAATTGCAAAAATTCTCACATTATTTACCTTAGCTTTTATCTTTGCTATTTTGTGGACACCAATTTTAACTCATTATTTATATAAGTATAAGTTGGGTAAAAATATTAGAAATAGTGGTAAAACTCCTATATTTTCAAAATTACATGCTCATAAAGCTGGAACACCTACAATGGGGGGTATTTTAATTTGGTTAACTTTGCTTATACTAATAATTCTTTTTAGTTTTGTGGGTGATTTATTAAATTGGGACTTATTAAGAGATCTAAACTTTCTCTCTAGAAGTGAGACTCTTTTACCGCTGGGAGCTTTAATCGCCACTGCATTGGTGGGTCTATTTGATGATTGGTTGGATGTTAGAGGCAAGGGAGAAAAGGGTGGTGGTGGCCTTAATATTGGTCATCGTTTATTTATATATGCCATTATTGCTTTAATTGGATCATTGTGGTTTTATTTTAAATTAGATTGGACTGTGCTTCATGTGCCTTTTTTTGGCAGTTTTGAAATAGGTTGGTGGTATATACCTATTTTTATTTTTGTAATTATCAGTACTGCCTTTTCGGTTAATGAAAGCGATGGTCTAGATGGTCTTGCTGGTGGAACTTTAATTACTTCTTATGTAGCTTTTGGTGTAATTGCTTTTGCTTTAGGTAGGTATGATTTAGCTGCTTTTTGTGGTGTGATTATTGGTGGACTCTTAGCATTTTTGTGGTTTAATATTCCTCCAGCTCGTTTTTATTTGGGAGATACTGGAGCTATGAGTTTGGGTGTTACTTTAGCTATAATTGCTATGCTAACTAATTATGTAATTTTACTTCCTATTATTGGTTTATTGTTTGTTTTTGAGTCATTGTCCGTTATTTTGCAAGTGGCTCATAAGAAAATTAAAAAAAGAAAATTATTCTTTTCCACTCCAATTCATCATCATTTTCAAGCTATTGGATGGTCTGAACCTAAAATTGTGATGCGTTCCTGGGTTATATCAGCTATTGCAGCAGCTATTGGTGTTATTTTATTTTTATTAGACAGAGGACTCTAAAAGCTATAATATGAGGCTAATAAAAAGGGCTTATAAAAAACTTAATAAAAAGAAGGCAAAAGATGAACATGAGCCGGATAAAAAATTAATTTATTCTTTGTTTGTTTTAATTATTTTTGGTTTAGTCATGTTAGCTTCAACTTCAGCCTACCTAGCTTACACTAAGTTTCAAAATAGTTATGCTTATATTCAAGGGCAGCTTATAGCTACAAGTATTGGTTTAGTGTTTTTCTATATTGTTAGTAAAACAAATTATCAAAAATGGAAAAGGAATGCTATTTATTTTTTATTAGCTTCTATACTTCTTTTAGTTTTAGTTTTTATCCCTGGATTGTCAGCTGGTCACGGCAGTGCTAAAAGTTGGATTATAATTTTTGGACAATCCTTGCAGCCAGCGGAGTTTGTAAAAATTTCTTTTTTAATTTATTTAGCTGCTTGGTTGCAACTTAGGCACAAAGCTGTAAAAACAATGTCCCAAGGTTTAATTCCTTTTTTATTTATTTTTGCCTTTATCAGTGTCTTGTTATTTATGCAGCCAGATTTAGGTACTTGGTCTATTATTGCCCTTAGCTCTATGGTGGTTTATTTTGTGGGAGGAGCTAACATCAAGCATATTATTGTATTGTTCTTAATTGCTTTTGTAGCTGTCTATTCAATGGTTACCTATACTGATTACCAAAAAGATCGTTTTGCTTGTTTGAAAGATCCTTCTTTTGATACACAGGAAAAGTGTTATCAGGTTAATCAATCACTGATGGCGGTAGGTTCTGGCGGGCTTTGGGGTCAGGGCTTAGGAGAGAGCAGGCAGAAATATTCTTATTTACCAGAAGTTAGTGGAGATGCAATTTTTCCAATTATATCAGAAGAAGTGGGATTTATTTTTTCTAGTGCCTTAATATTTTTATATGCTTATATATTTTATCGAGGTTGGCTTATTGCTCTAAAAGCTAAAGATATGTTTGGTCGCTTATTGGCTGTAGGTATAGTTTCATGGATATTTTTTCAAGCCTTTTTAAATATTGGTGGGATGTTAAATTTGATACCTATGACAGGTGTACCGCTACCATTTATTTCCGCTGGTGGTTCAGCTATGCTCTCAGGCTTGATTGCTATGGGTATATTAGTTAATATTAGTAGATATACAATTAAAGATTAAATATAATTAGATTAATTTATATAAATGAAAACTAAACGTAAAACAATTATTTTTTCTGGAGGTGGTACTGGTGGTTCAGTAGCTCCACTTTTAGCAATTAGTTCAGAGCTTAAAAAGAAATATCCTAATTGGCGCATTATCTTCTTTGGCAGATTTTCTGGTGTTGAAAAGCAGATGGTAAAAAGGGAAGGTTTGAAATACTGTCCAATTTTTAGTGGTAAATTACGTAGATACATATCTATTAAAAACTTTTTAGACATCTTTAATATATTAGCTGCTTTGATACAATCATTTATATATCTTTTAATATTTAGGCCCAAAGCAGTGCTTAGCGCTGGCAGTTTTGTTAGTGTTCCTGTTGCTTATAGCGCCTACTTACTTAAAATACCAGTATTTTCCCATCAACAAGACATTAAAGTTGGTTTAGCTAATAAGTTAATGGCTATAGTTTCTAAAAAAGTTAGCGTTACTTTTCTAAAGTCTTTAGATGATTTTAAGGATAAAGCTATATTGACTGGTAATCCAGTTAGAGAAGAGTTTAAAAATATAAATGCAAGTAGAGAGGATTTACTGAAAAAGTATAATTTAAAAACAGATTTACCAGTACTTTTAGCTTTAGGGGGAGGTACTGGTGCTCAAGGTATTAATGATTTAATATTTAAAACTTATAATAATTTAAAGGGTAAAGTGCAGATAATTCATATTTTAGGCAATAGAAAGGCTGGTGATATTGAGGACAGTAATTATCATAGCTATAATTTTTTAGAAGCTCAAAAAATTGCTGAAATACTTTATTTATCAGATTTAGTTATTTCTCGTTGTGGTTTAGGTCTGATTACAGAACTTTCATATTTAGCTAAACCTACAATTTTTATCCCTATGCCAAATAGTCACCAAGAAGATAATGCGGATTATATTAAAAAACATCAAGCAGGTATTGTTTTAAAGCAGGGCAGTATTAGCTCTGAAGAGTTTTCAGTTAATGTGTTAGGTATTTTAAGCGATGATGAAGCTAGAAAGAAATATCAAGATAATTTATCTAAATTAGTACCTAAGCAAGCTAGTGAAAAGATTATTAATATGATTGAGGATTATGTTAGATAAAAACACACAAAAACTTTATTTTATTGGCATTAAAGGTGTCGGCATGACTATGTTAGCCGGATTTTTGTCACAATTAGGTTATAGTATTACTGGCTCAGATATTAAAGAAACTTTTATGACTGATCAAATTTTAAAAAGACATGGTATTAAAGTTCACCAAGGTTTCAGTGTTAATAATTTAAAAGAGGATTATGACCTTGTCATTTATTCCAGTGCTTATAATAAAGATACTAATGTAGAAATAAAAGACTTAAGCAAGAAAGGTAAGGTTAAGATGATAAGTTATGCTCAGGCTTTAAGTTTAGTTTTTAATAAGTCTAAAGGTCTAGCAGTGATAGGTTCTCATGGTAAAACCACTGTTTCAGCTTGGCTTAGTTATACACTTTATCAAGCTAATAAAGACCCAAAAGCTTTAATAGGAGCCAGAGTGCCACAATTAAAGGGCTCTAGCTTGGCAGGTAAAAGTGATTATTTAATTGCTGAAGTAGATGAGTATCAAAATAAATTAAAATATTTCAATCCTTTTGCCAGCATACTTTTAAATATAGATTTTGATCATCCTGACTTTTTTAAAACTAAAGCTGCCTACACTAAAGTTTTTAGTGATTTTGTTAAAAAAATAAATAAAGAAGGTTTTCTAGTATATAACTTAGATGATAAGAAGGCTAAGACACTTAGTTATAAAACTAAAGCAAAAAAGATAAGTATATCCTTAGAAGACAGCAGTGCTAATTTCTTTGCTTATAATTTAAAAGAAAATAAATTAAAACAAAGTTTTGATTTGCAGATAAGTAAAGATGGAAAGAGAAAAAATATTAAAAATGTTGATATTAAGCTTTTAGGAAGACATAGTGTCTATAATGCTTTAGCAGTGTTTGCTAGCTCTTTAGAGTTAGGACTTAATTTGAAGGAAATAAAAAGAGCTTTATTTTCTTTTAAAGGCACAGCTAGAAGAATGGAGTTTTTAGGTAAGTATAAGAATATGAGTATTTATGATGATTATGGTCATCATCCCACTGAGGTAGCTAGTACTATTTCAGGATTAAGGGCAAGATATAAGGATAGACATCTTTGCGTGGTCTTTCACCCTCATACTTATACTAGAACCAAAGCTTTATTTAATGACTTTGTTACTAGCTTTTCTGAGGCAGATGAGGTTTTGATAAATGATATTTATGGTTCAGCTAGAGAAAAGCAGGGAGGTGTTAGTAGTAAAGATTTAGCAAGAGCTATAAGAGAGTATAATAAAAAAGCAGGTATAAAGCAGAAAGTAAAAGCAAGTGGTGGACTGAAAGCTACAGAAAACTATTTAAGGAGAAATTATAAAGATAAAGACATTGTTTTGCTCCTTGGGGCTGGTGATATTTTTAGGGTAGCAGAGTCTCTTTTAAAGGATTAATACTGTAGCGCTTTTTCTTTACTTCTTAATTTTCTCTTGCTAATATAATTATATAAATATATGTTAAATATTGAAGAAAATAAGGTTTTAGCCCCATATACAAGCTTTAATATTGGAGGCATAGCACGTTATTTCGTGGAGGTAAATGATGAATATGAGGCTAAAGAAGCTATAAGCTGGGCAAAGCATAAAGATTTGAATACACTAATCATTGGGCAGGGCACTAATATGCTACTTTCAGATGATGAGTTTTCAGGTTTAGTGATTAAAAATAATATTAAGGGAATTAAAGAAGAAAAGTTAGGTGATAATTATATTATTATTGAAGCTGGTTCAGGTGAGACTTGGGATGATGTAGTTAACTATAGTGTTAATAAGAATTATTGGGGAATAGAGAATCTTAGCTATATTCCAGGAACCATAGGAGCTGCTCCAGTGCAAAATATTGGTGCTTATGGCGTAGAATTAAAAGATATTTTTTATAGTCTTAGAGCTATTAATTTTGAGACTCTAGAAACTGAAACATTTGAGAGTTCTGATTGTAATTTTGCTTATCGTAGTAGTATTTTTAAAAAACAGCTTAAAAACAAAGTCTTTATTACCGCTGTTTCCTTAAAATTATCACTAGAGCCAAACCCTAAGTTAAGTTATGGGTCTTTAGGTGATTTGATTAAGAAAGACATGTATGAGCTTGAACCAAGTGATATTTCTAAAACTATAATTGAAGTTAGAAAGAGTAAGTTACCAGAACCTGAAGAGTGGGGTAATTCAGGCTCCTTTTTCCAAAATCCGGAGATTAGTAAGGAGCACTTTGAAAGCTTAAAGGCTAAATATCCTGATATTAAATATTATAATTTAGACAGTGGTTTAATTAAGATTCCTGCTGCTTGGTTGATAGATAAGGCTGGTTGGAAGGGTAAATCATTGGGCAAAGCTGGGGTTTGGGAGAAGCAGGCTTTGATAATTATAAACTTAGGTGGAGCATCCTCTCAAGAGATTAAAAAATTAGCAAAAACTATAACAGCCGATATTAAGGAAAAGTTTGATATTGAACTGGTACCTGAGGTTAATATATATTAAATATAATAAGAATAAATAAAGTAAATATATTAAAATATGACAGCTAAAGAATTAAGAGATAAATATCTAAGTTTTTTTGTAACTAAAGATCATAGAATTTTAAGTAGCGCTTCACTTATACCTGAAAATGATCCAACTGTGCTTTTTACCACTGCTGGTATGCACCCTTTAGTTCCATACTTACTTGGGCAAAGTCATGCTAGTGGCAAAAGGTTAGTTAATATTCAGAAATGTATTCGCACTGGTGATATAGATGAGGTTGGTGATAATACTCATAATACTTTTTTTGAGATGTTAGGTAACTGGTCTTTAGGTGATTATTTTAAAGAAGAGGCGATTAAATATTCGTATGAATTTCTAACCTCAAAGGAATGGCTAGGTTTGGATAAAGATAAAATTGCTGTTTCTGTTTTTGAAGGTGATGAAAATGCTCCTTTTGATGAAGATTCATATGAGGCTTGGCTTAATTTAGGTTTAAGTGAAGATAGGGTGGCTAAATTAAATAAGAAAGAAAATTGGTGGGAACTGCCTGGAGAAAACTCTCCAGCAGGACCTGATACTGAAATTTTTTATTGGTCAAAAGAGGGTCCAGCTCCGCATAAATTTGATCCCAATGACGATGCTTGGATAGAGATCTGGAATAATGTTTTTATGCAGTATCAAAAATCTGAAGGTAGATACAAGAAGCTATCTCAGCATAATGTAGATACTGGTATGGGCCTTGAGAGAACTTTAGCAGTACTTAATAACTTAAGTGATGTTTATAAAACAGAACTACTTTGGCCTATAATTGAAAAAATAGAAGACTTAACTGGAGCTAGTTATGAAAATAAAACTAAAGAGATGCGGATTATAGCTGATCATATTAGAGCAGCCACTTTTATCTTAGGTGATGATAAAGGGGTATCTCCTTCTAATACTGATCAAGGTTATGTGCTTAGAAAGTTAATTAGAAGAGCCCTAAGGTACATGAGGCAATTAAACAGTGATCTTGATTATAGCTTTAAAGATTTAGCTATAATTGTTATAGATAATTATCAAGATGTTTATCAAGAATTAAAAAGGAATAAAGATTTTATTTTAATAGAAATAGATAAGGAGGAGAAAAAGTTTTTAAGCACTTTAGCAGCGGGCGCTAAGCAAATTGATAATATAAAGGATGAGATAAGTGGGGAAGAGGCTTTTAATATTTTCCAAACCTTTGGCTATCCAGTAGAGATGACTAAAGAAATAGCCAAAGAAAAGAATCTTAGCTTGGCTCCAGATTTTGATGAAAATTTCAAAAGAGCTATGGCTAAACATCAAGAACTTTCTCGGACAGCTTCAGCAGGTAAATTTAAGGGTGGTTTAGCTGATAGCAGTGAAGAGACAACTAAACTGCACACAGCTGCTCATCTTTTGCTGGCAGCTCTTAGGAAGGTGTTAGGAGAGCACGTTGAGCAACGAGGTTCAAATATTACTCCAGAGAGATTACGTTTTGATTTTTCTCATCCAGAGAAATTAACACCTGAACAAAAAGAACAAATAGAAGAACTTGTGAATAATGCTATAGCCATGGATTTGCCAGTTGCCTTTACTGAGATGAGTTTAGAGGAAGCTAAAGCTAAAAATGCTATGGGGGTATTTGAGTCTAAATACGGAGAAAGAGTTAAGGTTTATCAAGTAGGAGATGATGACAATTATTTTTCTAGAGAAATTTGTGGCGGTCCTCATGTTGAGAAAACTGGGAAATTAGGTAAGTTTAGGATTAAAAAAGAAGAAAGTAGTAGTGCTGGAGTGCGTAGGATAAAGGCCGTACTAGAAGAATAATATTAGAATTATAAGTGCTTAGTTTATAGCTCTTGACAAGTATATATTTAGTATATATAATAAGCCTATATTTATTAAACAGAGACAATCTGTTTTGCTAAATGGTTTGATAAAGTAATATTTTTCTTTATCAAATTTTTGTGTTAATGGAAAAGAATAAAAATTCAAAAGAACAATCACAGGTACAAAGCTCAAAGGACTTCCTTGAAATGGAAGGGGAAGTACTTGAACTTATGCCTGCCGCTACTTTTAAAGTGGCCTTAGAAAATGGTCATGAAATTATGGCGCATTTGTCTGGTAAAATGAGAATGAATAAGATTAGATTATTACCAGGTGATAAAGTTAAACTTGAGATCAGTCCTTATGACTTAAATAAGGGTCGGATAGTTTATAGACTTTAATCAATTGACTAAATACCTTTTGTATACTAAATTTAGAAGAAGGTTTAATTAAAGTTTTTATGAAAGTAAGAGCAAGTGTAAAAAAGATATGTAAATATTGCCAAATCGTAAGACGTAAGGGCCGTGTTTATGTTATTTGTAAAACCCCTAAACACAAACAAAGACAGGGTTAATTTATTATTTTATGGCTACTATCAGAATTGCTGGAATTAACATTCCTAGTGACAAAAAAATAGAATACGCATTAACTTATATTTTTGGTATTGGACTTACCCAAGCTCAAAGTATTGTTGAGCAAGTAAAAGTTGATCCAAATACTAGAGTTAAAGATTTAAAAGAAACTGATGCTAATAAAATTCGTGAATATATTGAAAAAAATTATACTGTTGAAGGTGATTTAAGAAGACAAATTGGAGGAAATATTAAAAGATTAAAAGAAATAGATAGTATACGTGGTTCTCGTCATAGTAAAAACTTACCTGTTAGAGGGCAGAGAACTAAAACTAATAGCCGTACAGCTAGAGGTAATAAACGTATGACCATGGGTTCAGGTAAAAGTAATGCCATGGCTCAAAAAACTTAATTTAGTAATTTGAAATTTTTAATATGAGTGAAGATAAGGCTCAAAAAGCAAAAAAAGAAGAAGAAATCAAAGAAGACTCTAAGCTAGAAGAAGTTGTTTTTGAAGATGAAAAAGAAATAAAAGAGGCTTTAAAGAAAGAAGAAAAAGAAAATAATAAAACTGACAAGAAAGAAAAAGAGGATAAGGAATCTAACAAGAAAAAGACTGAAGAAAAACTTAAACCAGAAGAGGAAGAGGATGAAGAAAGTGACATTTTTTCAAGTGCTGATGATGAAGAGTTACCTGAAGAAATTAAAGCTAAATTAGAGAAAAACAAATTAGCTAGAGAAAAGGTAAACAAGAAAAAACAGAAAAAAAAGAAAAAGAAAGGAGCTCAAGCTCAGGTGAAAACAGGAAAAGCATTTATTAAAGCTACATATAATAACACCATTGTAACTCTTACTGACTTACAGGGAGGTGTAATATCTTGGGCAAGTGCTGGCGTTGCTGGTTTTAAAGGACCTAAAAAAGCTACCCCATATGCTGCTCAAATTATTACTAAAATTGCTACCATGAAGGCTAAAGAAGAATATGGCTTAAAAGAAGTAGCAGTCTTTTCTTCTGGAGTAGGAACCGGTAAAGAATCAGCAATCAGAGCTTTAAATGCCAATGGTTTGGAAGTTACAGCTATTAAAGATGTTACTTCTATACCTCACAATGGTTGTAGACCTAAAAAACCACGTAGAGTTTAATTTATAGAATTTATGAATTTTTATAGCAACAAAATTTGTCGTCGCTACGGCATCAAAACAACAGATTCAAACAAATCTCCACTTGTAAAGCGTAATTATCCGCCTGGATTTCATGGTCCTAAAGGTAGAGGTAGAAGAAGTGACTATGGAGAACAATTAGCTCAAAAGCAAAAAGCTAAAGTTATATATAATCTAAGAGAAAAGCAATTTAGATTGACTTTTGACAAAGCACAAAGATTGCAAGGTGATGCTGGTTTTAATCTATTGAAATTATTAGAATTAAGACTGGATAATGTGATATATAGATTAGGTTTTGCTAAAAGCAGACCTGCGGCTAGACAACTTGTTAATCATGCCCATATTAGAGTAAATGGTAGAAGAGTAAATATTCCTTCATTTAAATTGAAAGAAGGAGATGAGATTACTGTAAAAGAAAAGAGTCAAAAGAGTAAATATTTTGAAATCATAAAACAAGAATTAGACCCTCAAAATGTTCCTGGTTGGTTAAATCTTGATATTAAATCATTAAGCGCTAAAGTGCTACATGAGCCAAAGACAGAAACTGATGTAGATCAGAGTATTGACACCAGAGCTATTGTAGAGTTTTATTCTAAATAATAAACTAATTTTAAAATTATATGGAAAATATTGCCTTACCAAACAAAATTGATTTTAAAAAAGGGGAAAGCGCCAATTCAGGGCGTGTTATCATTGAACCTTTATATATTGGTTATGGCATGACTTTGGGTAATTCACTTCGCAGAGTCCTTCTTTCATCACTTCCTGGTGCTGCCGTTATTGGTGTTAAAATCAAAGGGGCTGAGCATGAGTTTATGGCTTTACCAAATATTAAGCAAGATGTTTTGGAAATAATCTTAAATTTGAAAGAGTTAAGACTAAAAGTTCACTCAGATGAGGAAATTAAGCTTGAATTACACGCTAGTGGAAAAAAACAAGTTACAGCTAAAGATATTGAAAAAAATAGTGATGTAGAAATTATAAACACTGACTTACAAATTGCTGAGATCACAGATGCTAAAGGAAGTTTAGATATGGAAATCATGGTTAGCGCTGGTAGAGGATATAAATTAACTGAAACAAACAAGAAAGAAACTAAAGATTTAGGTTATTTAGAAATTGATTCAGTTTTTTCACCTGTTACAGCAGTAAGTTTGAATGTTGAAAATGTACGTGTTGGTAAGATGACTAACTGGGATAAACTTATCTTGGATATCACTACTGATGGTACTATGAGTTTTGAAGAAGCTTTTAATGATTCAGTAGGTATTTTAGTTAATCAATTTAGCTCTTTAATGCCTAAAGGAAAAGAAGCTAAAAAAACTAGCACTAAAGACAGCGCTAAAAAAAGTGCAGAAGACAAGAAAGAAAAAAAATAATATATTAATATGAGACATAGAAATAAAGGAGTAATCCTAGACAGGAAAAAAGCACCAAGAGAAGCTATGCTAAACAATCTAGCATCTAGTATTTTGATGTATGAAAAAGTTAAAACTACTGAAGCTAAAGCTAAAGCAGTAAAACCTTTAGTAGAAAAATTAATTACTGTTTCTAAAAAGCAAGATTTAAGCGCCAGAAGAAAACTTATCAGCTCACTTCCTCAAAAATTAGCGATTAGAAAAGCTATGGAGGTTTTAGCTGATAGGTATAAAGATAAACAAGGTGGATACACTCGTATTATAAAATTAGGCACTCGTGCAGGCGATGGTGCAAAGATAGTACAAATTGAATTAGTATAATTTATATGAAAAAAATAACAAGACAAAAACATACTATAGATGCTCAAGATAAAGTTTTAGGTGTAATAGCTACCGATATTGCTACTTTACTACGTGGTAAAAACAAGGTTGAATTTGAACCTAATTTAGATTGTGGTGATGTGGTAGAGGTAAAAAATATTAATAAGTTAAGATTTAGTGGTAAAAAGTTAGAACAGAAAAAGTATTTTAGTTATTCTGGTTATCCAGGAGGTCTTAAGGAAAAAAGCATGGGTGAAGTATATGAGAAAAATCCAGCAGAAGTCTTGCAAAGAGCTGTTAGAGAAATGCTTCCTCCAGTAAAATTTAGAAAAGAAATGTTAAAAAGATTAATTATTCAATAAAATATGCCTAGTGAGAGTAAAACAACAAGTAAAGAAAAAAGCACAGCTAAGACAGACAAGGTTGAAGAAAAAACAGAAAAGAAAGTAGAAAAGAAAGTAGAAAAGATAGAAGATGCTAATTTTTCTAGTAAATACACTAGAGCTGTTGGTAGAAGAAAAACAGCTGTAGCACAAGTTAGACTTCATGAAAAAGGTAAAGGTTTAGTTTTTGTAAATGGTAAAAAGATTAAAGAATATTTTCCTTTAGATAAGCACAACATTGCCTTAGAGCCACTTAAAGAAGCTAATCGTCTGAAAGATTTTGATATCTCTATAATTGTAAAAGGTGGAGGTGTGCAGGCTCAAGTTGAAGCTATTAGACATGGTGTGGCTAGAGCTCTACTTAGTTTAGATGAAGGTTTAAGAGAAGTATTTAGAGTTCAGAACTGGTTAACTAGAGATTCTAGAAAGAAAGAAAGAAAGAAACCAGGACTCAAGAAAGCCAGAAAGAGACCACAATGGTCAAAGCGTTAATTTTATACCCCTTATATATATAGTTTAAGGCTTTAAATTAGATTGAAATACAAAAAAGACGAGCGTAAAAGCTCGTTTTTTGTTTTATTTTTATAAAGGGAAAGTTCATTTACAAATTAGACACTATTTCTATTTGTTGTTAAAATTAATGTGTTAGTAATTAATACTTATTGTGTATATGATAAATAACAAAAAAATAGGAAATCTTGAAATAAAACCTAGCTTTCTAGGTTTAGGCAAACAAGGGAATAAAATATATTTATATCTTAAAATAGAGGACAAGAATTACGAAAAAACTTATTTGATAAAAAATACGAAATATCATAAAGATTTTGTTTCTTTTGTAAAAAAATATAGTAAAAATAAGAAAATTAAAATATTTGCAGCCGGTTTAGTTGGCTTTGAAGATTTTGAAGAATTAGCAACTAGATTATGGCAAGACCTAGATATTGTACCTAAAGAATTGAAGGTTAAAGAAAAAGTATTAAAAAGTCATTCTCAAAAGGCTTGTGAGGTAGCTGATGCATTGTTTGATGATGAAATAAAACCAATTAATTATTTTGATAAGTATGGAAGAGTTAAAGAGCAATTTTTAACAAATTTAAATGAATATAGAAAAATAGCTAAAAAAGAAGACTGGGATAAAATCATTAAAACAGCAAATATATTTAAAAAAAGGAAACTAAAAGCCGCTTTTATTAGCTCAACAGCTGCAGGTGGTGGCGTGTCTTTAATGAGGCATGCTTTAATTAGGTTGTATTCACTTCTTAATGTTGATATAACTTGGTTTGTTTTAAATGCTAAAGAAGATGTATTTAGCATCACCAAGAAAAAAATTCATAATGTACTTCACGGGATAGCAGCTCATGACATTGTTTTAACTGAGAGTGATAAAGCAATATACAAACAATGGATTGAAGAAAATTATAAACGAATAAAAGAAGCCATCTCTAAACTTGATGTTATATTTATTGATGACCCTCAACCTTCTGGACTAATACCTTTTATAAAAAAAGATTTTCCTAAGATTAAAATTGTATATAGATCACATATTCAAATATACTCTAAATTAATTGATGCAAAAATAGAGCAAAATAAAAATACTTGGGATTTTGTTTGGTCAAACGCAAAATTAGCTGATATATTTATTTCGCACCCCATAAAGAAATTTGTGCCAAAAGATGTGCCAAATCTTAAAGTACTTTATTTACCAGCAACAACAGACAAGTTAGATGGATTAAATAAAAAAATTAAAAGAGATGATAAGAGTTATTATTTTAAGTTATTTAATTCAATATTAGAAAAATCAGATATAAAACCGTTAAATCTGAGAAGACCTTATATTATTCAGGTTGCTCGTTTTGATCCTTCAAAAGGAATACCTGATGTTATTGAGTCATATAGAAAACTTAGAAAAGGATTATTAAAAAAAGGAATTGATGATAAAAAAATGCCACAACTTGTTATTGTTGGAAACGGTGCTACTGATGATCCAGAAAGTATGCCAATTTATCAAGAAACCAGAAGAACAATTGAAATGGATACTTTTA
>CAYYPI010000012.1:0-30080 GCA_964473565.1 uncultured Gammaproteobacteria bacterium | reverse complement strand
CAATTGACAGAGCTATGCAAACTTATCTTAAAAAAGGTTACTCTAAAGAATGGATTAATCAAAGACTGAAAACAATTGAAGTTAGAAAAGAACTAACAGATGAATGGCAAGAGAGAGATATTAAAGCAGGTTTAGAGTTTGCAATTTTAACAGATGAAATTAGCAAAGCCTGGTCTGACAAGTCTGTAAAAGAATATAAAAAATTTAAGAATCTTAAAAAAGAAAATTTGCGAGATAATATGACTAATCTAGAATTAGTCCTTAATATGTTAGCAGAGGCTTCAACGACTGAGATATCTAAAAAACATAAACCACAGGGCTTATCAGCAAATAAAAAGGTTGCTAAAAGAGGTGGTAACGTGGCAAAAAAAGCCAGAAATGAAATAGAAAAAGATATTGGAGAAAGTGTTATTTCTAATAAAAACTCAAAATATTTGAAGAATAAGAAAACAAAAAAGATTAAATAATAATATAATTAACTTGGGGGACGGTTGTCAGTTCTCCGCATTATATCAGAGCAAGACAGTGAATTTCTTGCTTTTTTTATTTTTAACTTAAAATCTATAAAATGTAGTAATCATGGATTGTTAATGTAAAAAAACATAAGATTAGTATCTCAGCTCTATTTACAGAAACATAATTAGTATATATAATAATACAACTTAATTATTTCAAAATTGTTCATTAAATAAACAAATAAACAAAAGGAGAAAATTTCATGATTAAAGTAGAGAAAGATTTAGTACTAAAAAGACTATTTCCCAAGGAGACAATTAAAATTGAAGCTACTACTGACAAAGCTGGTATTGCCAAGTCAAAAGAAGTTTTTAAATCTTGGCTAGATCCTGACTTTGATAGTTTAGATTTAGACGTTGAACAAAAACCTAGTGAGGGCGTAGAGGTTGAAGTTTATGAATTAAAAAAAGGTAGAACTTTCAAAGAGATCTTTGCTTCATTTAAACAAGATCTTGACAGCTTGTGCTTTACTCAACAGCAAATCGTTAAGTTTTGTCAAATGTATGAAGATCGTCTACATCCTAATTGGGTTACCTTTTTTCCTTTTAAGGAAAATAATGATTACTTTATTGCTTATGTGAGAAAGTATCCAGATGGTCTTTACGCTTTAGCTTTATGCTATGAGTTTAATCTGGTTTGGGAGGCTAAGTGCAGTTATCGTTTAGTTGTGCCAAAAACTCCTTAATTCAAAATATAATCCCTTTTAATTCTTCAAGTTTAGTTTGTAGAATTAAGGGATTTTTTTATTTATATATACTCTTATGACTTTGATTTATTGCTCATTTTATGGTATAAATAATATATATTATTTAAAAATTTAAAAGTATGGAAAACTCAAATTTTTCTGAAAAAAACAGAGAAAAAATAGAGAATAATCAAAATGATGTAAACAATAAAAGTAATGATGTTCAAGGGCAAGCAGAGAAGGTAACAAAAATAGTTTTTGATCGAGATCAATTAGAGTATATAAAATTTAGACTAACATTTAGTGATGGGTATATGTTTGGTTTAGGGTTTGTTTTTGCAATAATAGTTATTTCAATTATAATATTTTTTCTTCTATTTATAATAGGTTTTTCTTTTACAAGTTTACTTCTAAATTCATTAATGTAGAATTTTTTCAAGTTTTTTTATTCTATAATTATATTATAAATTTAATAAAACAAGGCATAGTGTGTTTGTAATATTAAAAAAGAATATAACTTAAAAATTTAATTAGTTTTTTATTTTTAATATTTAATATGTAGCATTATGAATATCGGAAAAAGGAATATAAGGCAATTATTTAAAGTAATAACGGCTAAGCAACATTATTTAGCCTTTTTTAATATATTTAGATTTTGCCCTCATCCTTTTGATGTGTTTATTAGATATTTTTTAGCTAAAGGCTTATATCCTTATTCTATTAAAATTAAAACCCCTTTAGGTGTAATTAGTCCAACTATATATTCATATTATGATATTTTAACTATTAATGAGATATTTTTTCGTTTAGATTATAAGGTTAATAATACAGCTAAAATTATTGTTGATTTTGGGTCCAATATAGGAATTTCTGCCCTTTATTTTTTAACTAGAAATCAAAAATCTAAAGCCTATCTATTTGAACCAGTACCAGAAAATCTGGAAAAGTTAAGAAATAATTTATTTGAATTCAAAGACAGATATTTTTTAGAGGACGTAGCGGTTAGCAATGATGGTGGATTAAAAAGATTTGGAACAGAGGAGTATGGAAGATGTGGAGGTCTTTTAAGGGAAACAGGTAATTACATTAACGTGAAATGTGTAAGTGTTAATGAAGTTTTGGAAGATATTTTAAATAAAGAAAAACAAATAGATGTATTAAAAATTGATACTGAAGGCAATGAATTAGATATAATATACTCTATAGAAAAAAAATTCTTAGTAAAGATTAAAACCATATTTTTTGAAGTTGATTATACTAGCACATTAAACACTAAACAAAAAATTTTACCTGATTTCTATAGACAATTTAGATATGGAAATACTATTAAATTAATTTTAAAAAGTTTTTCTTAATTTATTTAAGAATCATTATATTTTTTATTTGCCAAAACTAGCTACAAATAATACAATATAATTAGATAGTATAATAATTAATATGCCCACAAGAATAGATAAAGACAGCTATTATTTAGGTATAGCTAAAGCTGTGAGTGTGAAAAGTAATTGTATGAGTGCTGCTTTTGGAGCTGTGATTGTAAGGGATGATCAAATTATATCCACTGGTTACGTAGGAGCGCCTAGAAAAGTGCAGGATTGTATGGATTTAGGTTATTGTATTCGCAGGAAAAGAGGAGTGAAGTCTGGTACAGGCTATGAAATGTGTCGCTCTGTGCATGCAAAGATGAATGCTATTATTAATGCTGCTAGAGCTGGGGTATCACTTTTAAACGGTGATATGTATATGTTTGGCTTCAAAAGAGGAGAGGGCGATGAATTGATTCCTATTAAATTATATCCATGTTTGATGTGTAAGAAGATGATTATTAATGCTGGTTTAAATAGATATGTTTGTAATGATAAAGATGAGGGTATTTTAGAATATTTTATTAAAGATTGGGTAAATGATTGGCAAAATATTGAAGACTTGAGCCAAGATAAAGAAAAGTACGAAACTGATTATAGTCATAAGAAAGAATATAACTTAAAGACTTAAAGTTTTTTAATTATTTTATATATTAATTATTTGTTAGTAAATATAAGCATATTTTTTTAGATTCACCCTCCCCTTTATGCTATAATATATGTATATGAATAAAAAAAATAATCAAAAATTAAAAGAATTTAAACCTTTTTTGTGGTCATATGATATAGATAAGTTAGATTTAGAAAGGGATAAAAGACGTATAATAACTAATGTTTTAAATCTAGGCACTGAAAGAGCTTGTAATTCTTTGTTTAAGATTTATGATAAAAATGATATTAAAAAAGAGGTTTTAAATCCATTGCCTGGGGAATGGAATGACAAGTCTTTAAATTATTGGTCAATTATTTTTAATATTAAGCCTAAAAAAACTAAAAATGTTTTACGAAATATTAGATAAAAAAAGAATTAATATTTTACCTAAATTAGCATATTTTAAAGACGAATACTATTTAGCTGGGGGAACTGCTTTAGCTTTACAAATAGGTCATAGAGATAGTATTGATTTTGATTTTTTTAAGAAAGAAGACGTAGATACTAATAGTTTATTCTTTAAATTAAAAAAAGTCCTATCTCCACAAAAAGTGTATAAAATTAATGAAAATTTAAATACACTTGATGTTTTAATTGATAATGAAATTAATTTAAGCTTTTTTTCATATAAATACCCGCTTATCGAAAAAATAAAGAAAGAAGATAACTTAAGTTTAGCTTCTATTTTAGATATTGCTTGCATGAAATTGTCTGCTATTTTAAGTAGAGCCAGTAATAAGGACTATATAGATCTTTATTATATTTTTAAAGATTATAGTCTCAGTTTAGTTTTAGATGCTTTTAAGAATAAATATCAGGATACTGATATTAATATAGTTTTAAAAAGTTTAGTTTATTTTGAAGATGTAGAAATTGAGCCTATTATGTTTAGTCCTGGTAAAGAGCTTAGCTTTGATGAAGTTAAAGATTTTCTTATTCAAGTTGTTAAGGATTATAAAAAGTTTTAATAATCTTTACTAATAATAGAAGATTAGAATTTATTATTTCTTATTCATATTTATTTCCCTTTTCTTCTTAGAATGGTGGAAATTGTCTTTAGTGTAATAGAGAAGTCTAAGTATATAGATCTGTTTTTGATGTAGAAAAGATCATATTGCAACTTTTCAAAGCTATCTTTGTAGCTAGCGCTGTGATAGTTTTCTGAGATTTGATCCCAACCAGAAAGCCCTGGCTTGATTAAGAGTCTTTCCAGGTAAAAGGGGATTTGATCTTTGAGTTTCTCAACAATACTTGGTTGTTCTGGTCTAGGACCAATAAAGCTCATTTTACCTTGAATAATATTTAGAAGTTGCGGTATTTCATCTAGACGTGTTTTTCTGAGAAATGCACCAGCTTTGGTAATCTTATCATCTTTCATACTTCTAAACTTTATAATCCTAAACACTTCTCCATTTTTACCTAGTCTTTTCTGTCTAAAGAAAACAGGTAGTCCTGAGTCTAGTATAATTATTAGGGAAATAATTGGCCAGAGTGGTAAAGAGATAAGAAAGATGATTATAGCCATGATGAGATCATATATTCTTTTAATATGATTAAAGTATTTTTTTTCTCCTTCATTAAAGTTTTCCAAGAACCAGGTGTGATTAATAGTTTCAATGGAGACCTTTCCTGTTATTTTTTCATAGAAACTGGAGAGATCAGTGAAGACAAGGTTATATGGTAAGCACTTAAAGAGTAGTTTTCTAAAAGTTTCTGCTTCTTCATGGGCAGGGTCTAAAACAATTGTGTGTATTCTTTTAGTTTTGATTATGTCTTTTAAAGTCTCCTCACTAACAGTTTTTTCTAGAACTAAAGCTGCATGAAAACCTAAATGTTTTTTAGCTTGAATATAGTTAACCAAAGTTTCTACTTTATCCTTTTTAGCAATTAGCAGTAGGTTGTTTTTGGGTAAATAGGTTTGTAGTAGGGAATTGAAAAACTTACGCCAGAGTATAAACAGTATTATACTTATAACAATAAAGACTGCTAGGTTAGTTTTAGGTGTAATTTGAGTAGCTGGATTTAAATAAAAGAAAGCTACTGATAACAGTGAAGATGTTAGGATGGCGTTTAATGCTAACTGATTAAACTTTAATCTATCAGCCGCTAGGATTAAGTTGTATAAGTTGTATATATAAAAAACTAGTATCCAGATTAAGAAGATAATAAAAAAACTAGGCCAGTGTTTTAGCCAGAGATCATTAAAATTATTGCTTCCATATCTAATAGTAAGAGTTAAAACTAAGGAAGCGTGTAGTACTAGCAAATCTCCTAAGAGCACAGCTATTTTTTTAAATTTACCTTTCATTGCTTATTTATTATATTTCTATTTTATTATACTAATAATATAACACTAATATTTGTGATATTCAATTATTTTCTTTGTCTTTAAGTTTTAAAATAGTGATTTATTTTTCTATAATTTTAGTTGTTATTAAATTTAAATAAGTAATAGTTTTTATCTTCTTGCATCTAGTATTTATTTATGTGTATAATATATTATTGTATAAACACAATAAAGTAATTTGTTCTTTTAAACCAAAAATAAAATTATTAACATGGAAGAAAACTTAGTTGCAAAAAGTGTAGAGCTTGAAGATGTTGTATTAACTATTGGTAGTAAAGCCTGGAGAGTAGCTGGCTTTGATTTTGCTCTACCTTTAAGTGAGAATGTAAATGACCAGATTCTTAAAGCTATTTATGACTCTGATTCATTTTTTGAAGGTACAGTGAGAAAACATCAGGTTCTAGTCTACATTCCGAAATTTGATGACCTGGGAGCTTTTTTTATTAAGTGGTGGCAGGAGATTTTGAGTGTTAACAATTTGCCTTTATCGGTGCAGTTTACTGATATTTATAATATCAGTTATTACTTTGATCGTTTAAAGGTTGATCCTGGTTGGTATTTATTTACCGCAAAACCTTTACCAGATTCAACTCATAAAACTTGGACTCAGCAGAGACAGCTACTTAAAAATGGCTACAGAGTACCCAATGTTCATGAGTTACTTACTTTCTTTATTATGTCTTATTTAAACGGCATAGAATTGGAAGATAGATGTATTTTTGGTAGGGTCGTTGATGATTTCTATGGCGTGCCTTTAAGTGTTAGTCAAGCGATTAACAAACGGGTCAATGTTATCTGTGAAGATAATGAGAATGAACTTCAGGATAATGTAGGTATATATGCCTGCAAGAAAATTATTTAAGCACCTTTTAAAAAGTACAAAAGACGCTACTTAAAGCGTCTTTTTTTATTAGTTTCCCTTCATTTTTATATTTCTTATCTCGTTTGTTTTTTTCTTTTCCTGTGGTATACTTTAATTAGAATAAATAAGGGTATTAAGCTAATGGCAGCAGAAAAAAAACAACAAAATTGGCCTCAACTTGGCAATGAAACAGTGATTAAGTTCTTAGATAGTGCTTTGGAAAATGACATGATTTCTTCTACTTATATTTTTAGTGGTTTAAAGGATTTAGGTAAGTTTCAAGTGGCCAAAGCTTTTGCTACTAATTTAATTTTTAGTTCTAAGAAGGAGGAAGGGGATAGGGATAAGTTGGCAAAAAATAGTGGTGATTTGCAGATTTTAGAGCTTCAGGAAGATAAGAAAAATATTGGTATTAAGCAAGTTAGAGAATTGATTAAGAATTTAAATCTAAGTTCATTTTTAAATTCATATAAAGTTGCCATTATCAAAGATGCTGATAAATTGAGTATAGAGGCAGCTAATGCACTGCTTAAAACCTTAGAAGAGCCGGAAACTAAAGTGGTAATTATTTTATTAGTAGAAAAAATAGATGATTTGCCTGAAACCATTGTCTCTCGTTCGCAAATTCTTAATTTTCAACCAGTTAAAAGAGAGCTTATTTATGATTATTTATTAAAATATCATCAAGCTGATAGAAATAAGGCAAAAGAACTTTCAAGTATGTGCATGGGTAAACCTGCTTTAGCTGTGAAGTATTTAAACGACAAAGATTATTATAATGAACATCTAGAGAGAGCGCACATGTTTGTAGCTTTTATTTCTCATGATGAAAATTATAGGTTAAAAGAATTGCAAACTAAATATGCTAAGAGCCTCTATGGAGCAAGTGGAAGAGCCCTAGCTTATGAACTTTTAGATGTTTGGGAGGCAATAACTAGAGATTTACTGTTAATAGAGAATGATCAATTTGATTTAGTTTCTTATCTTGATTTAGCAAATGATTTAGACACTACTCAGGCTGATAGTTTAGATATAATTAAAGCTATACATAGAGCTAGGAAGTATTTAGCTTCTAATCTTAATCCTAAAGCTGTGCTGGAGGAGTGTGTTTTAAGTTTTTAAGCTTGAAACTAAAGATTAAAAGGGGTATAATTTAAATTCAAATAATATAAAAATATGAAAAAAAGATTATTTATTACATCTATCCTAATATTAGCTTTATTTTTAGGAGGTTGTAGTATTAGTATTAAGAGTAAAAGTGGAGGTGGTAATGACGGAGGTGTTTATATCAGTCCTAACAAAGGGGAGGTCTGGAAGCAAATGGTGATGGTGCCAAGTATTGATGGTAGAACTGAAGATATTGGCTTTATTAATGTTAACTCTTTAGAAATGGATCCAAATGATAGTGCAGCTGTATATTTAGCCAGTGATGAGTTTGGGCTATATTATACATATAATGTTACCAAGGGTTGGAATAAAGTAGAGCAGTTGGGTTCAAATACTATTATAGATGTAGAGGTAGATCCTCAGGATAAGTGTAAGGTTTATGTAACTTTAGATAATAAGCTTATGAGAACTACTGATTGTAATAGGACTTGGCAACAATTATATTTAGCTCCTAATCAAGAGTTTAGACTTAGCGCTGTGGCTATAGATCACTTTAATACTTCTCATATATACATCGCTACCTCAGCTGGAGATTTAATTAAAAGTATTGATAATGGCAGAAATTGGCGCACTATTCAAAGATTTAATAATCCAGTATCTGCTGTAGTAATTAACCCTGAAGACAGTAGAGAAGTTTATGTAGCTACTAGTAAAAATGAATTATATCGTTTTAACTCTGATAGTAATTTAAGTTATGATGAGTTGTCTGAATTTAGAAATAGATTAGATGGTACTAATTGGAAAAATATTAGAGAAGACTTAGATGATTATGATATTGGTGACAGCTTTGTTTCTTTAGAGTTTGCTAGTAATGGACAAGATATTATATGGGCGAGTAATAAAGGTTTAGTTAGATCACCTGATGGAGGTCTTAGCTGGCTACCAATAAGTTTACTAACTCCACCTGATGAAACCAATATTAAAGCTATGGCGCTTAACCCTGATAATGCCCAGGAGATATATTATGGAACTAATTCAGTCTTTGTAAAATCAGTAGATGGTGGAAATACATGGTCAGTAACTGATTTACCTTCCAGTAGAGTTGCTTCTGATATTGTCATTGACCATGAAAATACAGATTTGCTTTATTTATCTGTAAAAAGAGCTAAGTAAATAATAAATTAAAATAATAGAAATAATAATAAAAGAAAAATATGAATCAATATTTAAGTAACAAAAAACCTGAATTTGAAAAAGCTGTTGAGTTTTTTCAAAAAGAAATAAGCACTATTAGAACTGGTAGAGCTAATCCAGCTATTTTAAATAGTGTACAAGTAGAGGCCTATGGTGTTAGAAATCCTTTAAATGTTGTAGCTAGCGTGGGTGTTAGTGATTCTAGAACTATTACAGTAACCCCCTGGGATAAGAATTTAATTAAAGACATTGAAAAAGCAATTACAGAAGCTCATTTAGGATTAGGTATTAAAAATGATGGTGATAAGCTGCACTTAACCGTGCCACAAATGACAGAAGAGAATAGAAAAGATTATGTAAAGAGACTAAATGAAAAACAAGAAGAAGCGCGTATTAGAATTAGACAAGTGCGTGATGACATTAAGGACGAGATTGAAACTGCTTTTGAAAATAAAGATATTAGCGAAGATGACAAATATCGCTATATAGAGGAATTAGAAGAAGAAGTTACTAAGTATAATAATAAGTTTAAGGAATTGAGAGACAAAAAAGAGGAAGAAATTATGACAGTTTAATTAATTTATTTACTATTAATCTATGACATTTACTATAATTATATTTCTGCTAGTTTTAGGTGTGCTAGTTTTTGTGCATGAATTGGGTCACTTTTTGGTAGCCAGGAAAAATGGTGTTAAAGCTGAAGAGTTTGGCTTTGGTTTTCCTCCTAGAGTTTGGGGGGTGTATAAAAACAAAGAAAATAAGTGGAAGCATGTTAGAGGTGCTAAGCAAGTAAAAGATGCTAAGAGCACAATCTATTCTTTTAACTGGATACCACTGGGAGGATTTGTGAAAATTAAAGGAGAAGGTGGACAAGATAAGGAAGATAAGGATAGTTTTGCTCATAAGCCAGTGTGGAGAAGGGCTCTTATTTTAGTGGCTGGAGTAGTAATGAATATTGTTTTAGCTGGAGTTTTAATCTCTGTTGGTTACATGATTGGTTTTCCTGATAGCACTTCTAACTTACCAGAATCAGCCCAAGTCTCTAATCAACAAGTGCAAATTATTCAAGTAATGCCAGATAGTGCGGCTGAATCAGCCGAGATTAAGCCAGGAGATGTGGTGGTTTCAGTTGATGGCGAAAGCGTTGAGTCAGAAACTGAACTACAAGAACTTATTAGAGCTAATGCTAACGAAGAAGTTGATTTAGTTTTAAAAAGACAAGACAAGACTTTAAATTTAACTGTTAGTCCTGATGTAAAAGAGAATGGGCAGGGTAGCTTGGGAGTGGCGATAGTAAGTAGCGGTATAGTTAAGTATCCCTTCTTTCAGTCTATTTGGGAAGGCTTTAAGGTTACCTTTTTACTACTAGGAGCTATTTTTGTAGCCTTTTTCCAATTAATTAAAAGTTTATTTGTAGGAGCGCCTATTGCAGCTGAAATAGCAGGGCCGGTTGGTATTGCTGATATGACCGGCAGTTATGCACGTATGGGCTTTTCTCATTTACTACAATTTACAGCTCTGTTATCCTTAAACTTAGCAGTAATTAATATATTGCCTTTTCCAGCACTTGATGGTGGTAGAATATTATTTTTAATTATTGAAAAGATTAAGGGCTCACCAGTTAGACAGGAAGTTGAAAACGTTATTCACAATCTTGGTTTCATCCTTTTAATGCTTCTAGTTTTAATTGTTACCTTTAAGGATGTAAGTCGTTTGTTTAATTAAAATAATAATTAATTAAAAAATATATGAATATCAACATTAAAGCTAAAAAAATTACTTTAACTGATGAAATTAAAGATTATATTCAAAAGAAAATGGATATGTTGGAAAAATATTTAGGGGATGTGCCGGTAATTCACTGTGATTTTGAAGTAGAGTTAACGGTAGGTGATCAAAATACTGGAAAGATCTATAGAGCAGAAGCTAATATAGATGTGCCAGGAGAGCTTTTAAGGGTAGACAAAACAGAAGAAGAGTTATATAAAGCTATAGACAAGGTTAAAGATCATTTAGAGATGGTAATTAAAAAATATAAAGGAAAAAAGTTAAGTCAAAACAGACGAGCTTAGAATAAATAAATATGAATTTTCTTAAAAAAATATTAGTTGGAGATTTAAATGCCAAAGCTATTAAGACTATGAATCCTATTGTAGACAAGATTAATGCTTTGGAGGAAGAGATAAGTCAATTAGATAGGGAACAACTTAAAACAAAAACCAAGGAATTAAAAGAAGAATTAAATCAGGGAAAAACTTTAGATGATATTTTGCCTGAAGCTTTTGCTGTGGTTAGAGAGGTTTCTAAAAGGGTTTTAGGACTAAGACATTATGATGTTCAACTTATTGGTGGTATTACTCTACATCAAGGAAAAATAGCGGAAATGAAAACTGGTGAAGGTAAAACTTTAGTAGCCACTTTACCGCTTTTTTTGAATTCATTAACTGATAAAGGTGCGCACCTTATTACAGTTAATGATTATTTGTCTAGAGTTGGTGCTGGTTGGATGGGACCAGTTTATAACTACCTAGGGTTAGAGGTGGCTGTGATTGTTGGTGATGGTGCTTTTATTTATGATAGTGAATATGTTGATGATAGTGCTTATGACGAAAGATTAAAGCATTTTAAACCGATTAGCAGAAAAGAAGCTTATCAAGCTGATATTACCTATGGTACTAATAATGAGTTTGGCTTTGATTATTTGCGTGATAACATGACTGGTTCACTTAATGATATTGTTCAACGTGATTTAAACTATTGTATTGTTGATGAAATTGACTCCATTTTAATCGATGAAGCTAGAACACCTTTAATTATTAGTGCTCCTGCAGAGCAATCTACTGAACGTTATTTTAAATTTGCTGATTTAGTTAGAAGGTTAGACGAGAATGAAGATTATAATTTAGATGAAAAAATGAAAACAGCCACTTTAACTGAAGCTGGAATTTCTAAGATGGAGAAATGGTTGGGAGTGGAAAATATTTATGTTTCAGGTGGTGTAAAGGAAGTGCATCATATTGAGCAAGCTTTAAAGGCGCACGTACTTTTCAAGAAAGATAAGGATTACGTTATTAAAGACGGAGAAGTGATTATTGTTGATGAATTTACTGGTCGTTTAATGCCAGGCAGACGCTATAGTGAAGGTTTGCATCAAGCTATTGAGGCTAAAGAGGGCTTGGAGGTCAAAAGGGAGTCACAAACTTTAGCAACGGTAACATTTCAAAACTATTTTAGAATGTATAAGAAACTCTCAGGTATGACTGGTACTGCAGAAACTGAACAAGAAGAGTTTTTTAAGATTTATGGTTTAGAGGTTATTGTTATACCAACGCACAAACCTGTGGTTAGAAAAGATTATAATGATCTTATTTTTAGAACTGAAATGGGTAAGTATAAGGCGGTTATTAAAGAGGTAAAAGAAAGAAACAAAAAAGGACAACCCATACTTATCGGTACTATTTCTATTGAAAAGAATGAATTTTTAGTATCCCTTATGGAAAAAGAAGGATTACAGCCAGCTCTTTTAAATGCTAAGAATCATGCTAAAGAAGCGCAAATAATTTCTCAAGCTGGACGTCCTGGCGCTATTACTATTGCCACCAACATGGCTGGTCGTGGTGTGGATATTGTTTTAGGTGGTAATCCTGTAGATAAAGAGGAGCAAAAAACAGTTAAAGAATTAGGTGGTTTGCACGTAATTGGTACAGAGAGACATGAGTCTAGACGTATTGATAATCAACTTAGAGGTCGTTCAGGTAGGCAAGGTGACCCGGGCTCTAGTCAATTTTATGTTTCTGCCGAAGATGACTTGATGCGTATTTTTGGAGGAGAGAGAATGAAGTCTTTAATGTCTAGATTAAAACTACCAGAAGATCAACCTATTCAAAATTCAATGATTTCCAACTCTTTGGAATCAGCTCAGAAAAAAGTGGAAGGAAATAATTTTGATATGAGAAAACATTTAGTAGAATATGATGATGTCATTAACAAGCATAGAGAAACTATCTATAAAAGAAGAAAAGAGATTTTGTATATATATGAAAAAGCAGAAGATAAAGATAAGTTGTCTGAGAGAATTTTAAATATGGTTAATGATGAGATTAGTATTTTGGTAGATTTTCATACTAGCGCAGAGTTGCAAAAAGATTGGAATATCAAAGAAATTACTGAAACTATTGCAACTATGTATAAAGTAGAAAGTGGTTTAGAAGAAAAATTGCAATCAATGCTAAAAGGTAAGTCTAAGGATGAAGGTAGAGAAGAGATTAAAAAATACTTACAAACTAAAGCTGAAAAAATATATCAAGAGATGAAAAGCTCATTTAAGGAATTAAACTTGAATTTTGCAGAAGTAGAAAAAGGTATCCTTATCCGCTCAATTGATAATCTCTGGATTGAACATTTAGAGACCATTGCTTATCTGAGACAGGGAATTGGACTTCGTGGCTATGGTCAAAGAGATCCTTTAGTTGAATACAAAAAGGAAGCCTTTAGATTATTTAATGAATTACAAGATTTAATTAGAAAACAAGTAGTCTATTCTATATATAAAACAGTTTCTGCTATGGAAGGAGATGCTTTAAGCATGTTTAAATCACCATCACTTGTTGATAGAGCTAGAAATTTTCAAGCTCCTGCTAAGGTTATGAGTGAAAAAAGTAATACTAATACTAATCAGGTTAATGTTGTTAAATCTAAAGCTAAGACAGAAAGCGGAGAAACAGTTGGTAGAAATGATCCTTGTCCTTGTGGAAGTGGTAAGAAATATAAGAAGTGCTGTGGTAGATAGTATGAATATAAAAATTGCTACACAAAACTTAGTTAAGGTTGAAGCTTTAAAAGAGATAATTTTAGATTATAATCAACTTAAAAATACTACAGTAGAAAGTCTTGAAGCCTCTTCAGATGTTAGCGAGCAACCTAAATCTTTAGAGGAGACAATTATTGGAGCTAAAAATAGAGCCAGAAAAGTATATAGTAATTGTGACTATAGTTTTGGCATTGAATCAGGATTAATGGCAGTGCCATATACTAAGTCAGGTTATATGGATGTTTCTGTTTGTGCTATTTTTGATGGTAAAGACTATCACTTAGGTCTATCTTCAGCCTGGGAGGCTCCTGAGAAAGTCTCTAAGCTAATGTTGGAAGATAATCTAGATATGAATGAAGCAGCTCATGAAGCTGGTTATACAGCTAACAAGAAGATTGGCTCAGCTCAAGGTTTGGTGGGAATAATGACTAAAGGGAGACTCACTAGAAAAGAATATACTAAACAAGCTATTAGAACTGCTTTAATTCATATTGATAATTAATGTGCTAAGCTTTCTATATAATAGCTGATTCATTATTTAGTATATTTAAATATATGGAAAACAGTAAACTACAAAATTCAGAGTTTATTTTCTACACTTCTGCTAATAAGGATATTAAGGTTGAAGTCTTTTTAGCGGATGAAACTATTTGGTTAACTCAGAAGAAAATGGCTGAGCTTTTTGATGTTGAGGCTAATACTATTAATTATCATCTTAAAGAAGTATTTAAAATAGGAGAATTAGAAGAGAAATCAGTTATTCGAAAAATTCGTATAACTGCTAAAGATAATAAACAATATTTAAATAATTTTTATAATCTAGATGCTATTATTGCTGTAGGCTATAGGGTCAACTCTAAACGGGCTACTCAGTTTAGAATTTGGGCAACCAAGGTTTTAAAGAGTTATATTATTAAAGGCTTTGCCATTGATGATAAAAGATTGAAACAAGGAGAGAGATTATTTGGTAAAGACTATTTCAGGGAATTACTAGAGAAAGTTCGTTCTATTCGTGCTAGTGAAAGAAAGGTGTATCAACAAATTACAGATATGTTTGCTGAGGGAGTGTCTCTAAAGATAAAGCTGATAGGAAGGCTATAGAGGAATATGAGAAGTATAACAAACATCAAAAAATTGAATCAGATTTTGACAAGAAGATTAAGAAGTTGAAAAATAATAAAGCTTAAGTTTATATATAAAAAAATAAAGAAGCCGACATTTAATATATGTGAGCTTTTTGTTTTTTTAAAAGTTTAATATAGCAGTGAGTTCTTTGACTGCCTCTGGATGATTAGCAGCAAAAGCTATAGTGGCTATAGCTATAAGTATAAAAACAGAGAGCCATAATCCAGGGAACCATTTTTTTTCTGTCTTTCTGGCGATATCAATAATGAATAAGACCAAAAAGAAAATGCTTAAAATTAAAAACACTATTAGTTCTTCCATGGTGTTGTTGTTTTGGTTAATAAAAGATCAATACAATATTAAAGTACCGGCCTTAATTTATGTCATACAAGAAGAATTTAATTATTATATTATTTATGTAATTGTATTAGTCCATTGACTAAATTACATAAATAATATATAATCATTATATAAGATAAAATAAGGTAAACTATATGATTAAAAGAAAATTAACTAAAGAAATATTACAATTAAAAAAAGAATTTCCTATTGTAACTATTATAGGTCCAAGACAGTCAGGAAAAACTACTTTAGTGAAAGATATTTTTAAAAATTATAAATATGTATCTTTTGAGGATCCTGATATTAGGGAATTAGTAAAAGATGATCCTAGGGGATTTTTAAAGCAGTATGATAAAAACGTAATAATAGATGAGGTGCAAAGAGTACCTGAGTTTTTTTCTTATTTACAAACTCATGTTGATAAAACTAAAAAAAAGGGCTCCTTTATACTCACAGGTTCTCATAATTATCTATTAATGGAAAATATATCACAATCTTTAGCTGGTAGAACAGGTATTGTAACTTTACTTCCTTTAAGTATGGAGGAGTTGCCTAAAGATAATATAAATAATTTAAATAAAATAATTTATACAGGTTTTTATCCTAGAATTTTTGATCAAAATATTAGACCTAACAGTTTCTATAAATCATATGTAAATACTTATTTAGAAAGAGATATTAGAATGATAAAAAATATATCAAATTACAGCTCTTTTTTAAGGTTTTTAAAATTAATAGCTGGTAGATGTGGTCAAATTTTAAATATTAAAACTATAGCTGAAGATGCTGGTATTTCATATCATACAGCAGAAAATTGGATTAGTATCTTGGAAACAAGTTATATAATTTTTAAATTACAACCTTATTATAATAATTTTAATAAAAGAATCATTAAAACTCCTAAAATATTTTTTTATGACACAGGGCTGTTGTCATATCTTTTAGGCATAAGAAAAGAAGAAGAATTAAACAATCATTATTTAAAAGGAAATATATTTGAGAATTTTATTGTTAGTGATATTATAAAATTTGATTATAATCAAGGTAATTTAAAAAGTTTTTATTTTTGGCAGGATAATAATGGCAAAGAAATAGATTTGGTTATTGACAGTGGTAAAGAGATAAAGGTTATAGAGATTAAATCAAGTAGTACTATTAGAAATGAATTTTTTAAAAATTTAATTTCTTGGAGAGAGTTGCAAACTCAAAAAAAGCAAACAGATTTTCTTTTCTATACTGGTGATATGAATATAACTAGAAAAGGTGTAAAAGTATTAACTTGGAAAGATTTAGTTAAAATTAAAAGCTCATTATTTGGTAGTTAAGCTTATTTACTATTAGATAATATGGTTACTTAATTTTTTATTTAATTAATGAATTTTAAAACATATGTTAGACAATTGGAAAAAGTTATATAATTTATCTTTAGAATTCTTAGAATTAAAACCTTGGGAGTGGATTTATGATAATAATGTTTTTGCAGTTATGGACCCTAAAACCAAAGAGATTGGATATTGTAGTATTATGGGAAATAATAAAGAATTTTATGGTATGGCTGTTTATCCTGGAGCTGAAGGTTTTGCTTCTTTAAATGCTATTTTTAATCAAGAAATTCCAGAAGAAGCTTCTTTAGGTGCACAAAGACAAAAATGTCTGATGATGCAGTTTGATAAACGTGATTATGTTAGTTCTGCAGAGATGGAGATTATTAAAAAAATTGGTATTAGATTTGAAAATAGAAATTTCTGGACAATATTTAAAGATTTTACACCTGGTCTATGTCCTTGGCAATTAAAGGAAAAAGATTTACCTTTTATGATTACAGTGGTTGAACAGGCTTTAAAAATAGTCCTTGAGTTTAAAGATAAGAAAGAAGTCTTTACAAAGCATGCTCCTTATAAAATATTAACCAGTGTTCCTGAAGAGAAAAATAAAAAAATAGAATGGAAATATGAATATATAGAACCAGAAAAATATATTAAAAAGGAGGAGACTTCAGTAATTAACGAAGAAGATGAAAGGCAAGCTCGGGATTTACAGAAAAGATATAAAAAAGACAAGATGATTGAATGGCAACTTGATTATTTTTATTCTCCTAACGTTGCTAAAGATGATGATAATTCTCGTCCATTTTTTCCTTACATTTTTATGGTAGTAAATGGTTTGTTTGCTAATGTTTTAGGCACTAAGCTAGTAAAACAAGATATTTCTAAAGATAGTATTTTCAGAAATACCTTATTAGAGCTTATTGAAGAAGCTAACTATATACCCAATAAGTTTTTAGTTAGAAGAGTCGAGTTAGCACAAATATTACAAGATTTAGCAAAGATTTTAGATGTTGAAATTGTTTTAACAGATAATTTGGATTTTTTAGATGAAGCTAAAGCAGATTTTATTGATTTTATGAAAAAAAATAAAATATAAATTTTACTTTGTAGTAGTGGGAAATTTGACTTTTTATGACTATAATGTATAATTAGTTATAACTATTTACACATTAGATGTTAAAAAAGTTATATATTTTTATGCAAAGACATTTAGACGACAATTTAAAAAATCATTTTTCTAAATATAAGCAAATTCTTATTTTGCTTGGTTCTAGGCAGGTTGGTAAAACAACTATTGTAAAAAAAATATTTCCTAAAGCTACTTATTTATTAGTTGATAATGAACCTGTTAGAAAGATTTTAGAAACTTATGATATAGAATCATATAAGAATTTAATAAGTCCTGATACTAAAATGCTAATAATTGATGAAATTCATTTATTATCGAATCCTGGTAGAGCAGCTAAAATAATATATGATCAATTAAGTAATGTAGATTTAGTAATCACTGGATCATCTTCTTTTCATATCAAAAATAAAACCTCAGAAAGTTTAGCTGGTAGGAAAATAGATTACAAGTTACATCCACTTACTTTTTCTGAATATTTAGTGCAAAAAGATATTGAAAAAGATCTTAATTTTAATATTTTAGAAAATGTTACCCTAAAAGAAGAGTTGAAAGATAAAAGCTATCTTTTTGATATGGAAAGCATATTAGAAAGTATTTTAATATATGGACAATATCCTCAAAATGTTAATAATCCTAACGATAAAAAATATTTACTAAATTTTGTAGATAGTCTTATTTTTAAGGATATCTTAGAACTAAAATTAATTGAAGATAAAAAATTAGCTACTAATCTACTTAAAGTTTTGGCCTCTCAAATAGGAAATTTAATTAATTATTCAGAATTATCTTCTCGTCTAGGAGCGGATATTAGAACAATTAGAAGGTATATAGAGATATTTGAACAAAGTTATATTTTATTTAGACTTTATCCATATTCTAAAAATAAAAGAAATGAAATCACTAAAGCCAGTAAAATTTATTTTTATGATAATGGGATAAGGAATGCAATATTAGAAAACTTTTCTAATCCTTCTTTACGTGAAGACAAGGGTGCGCTTTTTGAGAATTTTATTATCTCAGAAATTATAAAACAATTAAGTTATTCTGATAAAAATTATAAATGTTATTATTGGCGCAATAAACAAGGGTCAGAGATTGATTTAGTTTTAGAAAATAGCGAAGATTTAATTGGTGTTGAAATTAAATATAAAAAAAAATCATTAAACCAAGCTTTTAAAAATAGATATAAACACGCAATTGTAAAAATGATGACTGTAAATAATTTTTATTAATTTTATTTATATATAATATTGTTTTTTAATTTTATTTTAAATTAAGGTAGACATTATTTACCAGTATTTTGCGGAGATCTGAGAAAAGAAAAACTTGAAAGTATTTAGAAAAATTTTGAGATAAAGGAGATATATTATCTCCATTTTTTATAAACTTTTAACTTGTTTTTTGTTATTATAATTAAATTATTAGTATAAAAATTGACTTGCTACCTTATATAAAATATAATAATAAAACAGCTGAGCTTATAGCTTTTTTGTATATAAATAAGTAATATTATATAAAATATGTCAGAAAAAAGTAGAGAAAATAAGAATATATTTGCAGAATTTGAGGATCAAGTTCTTGATTTTTGGAAAGAAAGTGACATTTTTAAGAAATCAATAGAAAAAGAAGCTCCAAATGGTGATTATGTCTTCTATGATGGCCCTCCTTTTGCTACTGGTACGCCTCATTATGGACACATTGTTGGTAGTGTTATGAAAGATGTGGTGCCAAGATTTTGGACTATGCAAGGATATAAAGTAGAAAGACGTTGGGGATGGGATTGTCATGGTTTGCCAATTGAAAATATTGTTGAAAAGGAGATGGGCACTGAGAGCAAAAAGGATATTATTGATACTGGAATAGAGCAGTTTAATATGTCTTGTCAGACCAAGGTTTTAAAATATGTTGATGAGTGGAAAAAAGTGATTGACAAATTAGGTAGATGGGCAGAAATGGATACTAGTTACAAGACTATGGATTTAGATTATATGGAGTCTGTTTGGTGGGTATTTAAAACTTTATGGGAAAAAGATTTGATTTACAAAGGTTATCGCTCTATGCATGTTTGCCCAAGATGTGAAACCACTTTATCTCAATCTGAGGTAACTGAAGGTTATAAAGATATTAAAGACTTCTCAGTTATCGCTAAGTTTAAACTAAAAGATCAAGATAGGACTTCTATATTAGCTTGGACCACCACTCCTTGGACCTTAATTGGAAATGTAGCTTTGGCTGTGGGAGAAGATATTGAATACGTTAAAGTTGAACATGAGGGAGAATATTATATTTTAGCTAAAGAAAGATTAGAAGAAGTTTTTAAAGATAAAGATTACAAAATAGAAGAAATTTTATATGCTAAAGATTTGCTAGGTTTAAGTTATGAACCCGTTTTTTATTACTACCAAAATGCAGATATAAAAAACATGGAAAATGCTTTTAGAGTTCATAGTGCTGAATTTGTTAATACTGAAGAGGGAACTGGTATAGTTCATATTGCTCCAGCTTTTGGTGAAGACGATCTTAATTTAGGTAAAGAAAAAAAGCTTCCTTTTATTCAACATGTTGATATTGGTGGTAGGTTTAATGAAGAAGTTCATGATTTTCAAGACATGACTGTCAAACCAAAGGCTGATCATATGGCTACCGATATTGAGATAATTAAGTATTTAGCTCATCATGATAAACTTTTTGCTAAGGCAAAATATGAGCATAGTTATCCTCATTGTTGGCGCTGTGACACCCCGCTTATCAATTACGCTACATCTTCATATTTTGTTAGTGTAGAAAAAATAAAAGAAAATATACTAAAAAATGCTCAAGAAATTAATTGGTCCCCTGAACATATTAAAAGAGGGAGATTTGGTAAATGGTTAGAAGGGGCTAGAGACTGGTCTATATCTCGTCAACGTTTTTGGGCAGCAGTACTTCCAGTTTGGAAGTGTGATAGCTGTGATGAGACTAAAGTTTTTGGTGGAGTTAAGGAATTAGAAGAAGCTAGCGGAGAAAAGGTTGATGATTTACACAAACATACTTTGGATAAGATAGAGATTAAATGTGATTGCGGTGGTATAATGAAAAGAATTGAAGATGTTTTTGATTGTTGGTTTGAATCTGGTTCTATGCCTTATGCGCAAAAGCATTATCCTTTTGAAAATAAGGAAAAGTTTGAGAATAATTTCCCAGCAGAGTTTATTGCTGAAGGAGCAGATCAAACTAGAGCTTGGTTTTATTACTTACACGTATTATCTACTGCTATTATGGACAAGCCAGCTTTTAAAAATGTAATTGTTAACGGTATAGTTTTAGCTGAAGATGGTAAAAAAATGTCTAAGAGATTGCAAAATTATCCTGACCCCATGAAGGTGATTGATAAGTATAGTGCTGATGCTCTACGTTATTATCTGCTCGGCTCTCCGGTTATGCAAGCAGAAACAGTTAATTTTAGTGAAGATGATGTTCTACAATCATTTCGTAAAACTTCAATGCTACTTTGGAATGTCTATAAGTTTTATGATATGTATAAAGAGTCAGAAGCAGAGACTGTAGATGAAAGCGATAATGTTTTAGACAAATGGATTCTTTCACGCTTGTCACAGACAACTCAAACTATTGAAGATAACATGAAAAAATATAATTTAA
The DNA here is from genome assembly GCA_964473565.1 of uncultured Gammaproteobacteria bacterium. GTDB lineage: Bacteria > Patescibacteriota > Patescibacteriia > Patescibacteriales > UBA12465 > JAIPJO01. Next base: position 8,980 of record CAYYPI010000012.1, on the reverse strand, counting down.
TTAGAGCCTCTAAACCTATCGCCGCTTTTATTGACGATCTTTCTACTTGGTATTTAAGAAGATCCAGAGATAGGCTTAAAGGCGAAGACAGGCAAGAGAAGTTAAAAGCTCTTAGTACTTTAAAGGCAGTGTTTGAGAAGTTTTCATTGTTAATGGCACCGTTTATGCCTTTTATGGCTGAAAATCTTTGGCAAAAAATTCATGGATATAATTTCAAAGATGAAAACAAAAGTGTTCATTTAGAAGCTTGGCCTGAAACTGGTGATGTAGATGAGGGAATTATTTCTAAAATGGAAATAGTTAAAGATGTAGTAGAAAAAGGTTTAGCTCAGCGTGATGAGAAAAAGATAAAAGTGAGACAGCCACTTCAAAAAGCCACTGTAGTATATAAAGAAGATTTAGCTTTAGATAATGATTACTGCGCTTTAATTAAAGATGAATTAAATATTAAAGAATTAAGTTTTGAGCTTGATACGGAAAAAGAGAACATTGAAGTGGTTTTAGATACTAATTTAAGTCCAGATTTGATTGAAGAAGGAATGAAAAGAGAGCTAATTAGAGTTATTAATAATTTAAGAAAGAATTCTGGTTTAACTATAGATGATAAGGTTATAGTTCATTACTTTAGTTTAGAACCTGAATTTGAGGCAGTCTTAGACAAATATCAAGAAGATATAGAAAGAGAAGTTTTAGCTGACAAGATTATTAAGGCTGAAAAAGATTTAGAAACTGAGATTAATAAAAAAATTAATATAAATAATAAATCAATAATTATTGGTTTAGAAAAAATAAAATAACCCAAAAAATATGACTACAACAGCGTGGATTATTATTGGAGCGATAGTCCTTCTAGGACTTATTATTATCTCCTTGTATAATTCTTTAATTAAGTTAAAAAATAGAGTTGACGAGGCTTGGAGTGACATTGATGTACAACTTAAAAGGCGTTATGATCTTATCCCTAACCTAGTCTCAACAGTTAAGGGTTATGCTAGTCATGAAAGGGAAACTTTAGATAGTGTGGTTGAAGCTAGAAATCAGGCTATTAACTCACAACAGAAAAATGACACTAAAGAGCAGGCTCAAGCAGAGAATTCATTAACTTCAGCTTTAAAATCTATCTTTGCTCTATCAGAGAATTATCCTGACTTAAAAGCTAATACTAATTTCTTAGAACTGCAAAGAGAATTATCTGATACAGAAAATAAGATTCAAGCTGCTAGAAGATTCTTTAATGCAAATGTTAGACAATTTAATACTAAGGTTCAGGTTTTTCCTACTAACATGATTGCTAAAGGTTTAAACTTTACACCTTATGAATACTTTGAGATTGAAACTGCACAAGCAGAAAATATTGAAGTTAAATTCTAATAACTATGCCTAATTTGTATACACATGCTAGCTCAAATACCAGAAAGAGTTATTTGCTTATCTCTTTGTTTTTTCTTTTTATCATTGCTATAGGTTTTGCAGTTAGTTGGTATATGGATGACTTTAGTATTTTAATTATAGCAGTATTAATTAGTGTATTTGCTAGTTTTTTCAGTTATTATAATAGCCACAAGTTAATGCTTAGCATGACTAAAGCCAAAGAGTTAAAGTTTGAGGATAATAAAGAGATATATAGATTGGTAGAAAATCTTTGTATCACTGCTGGCCTACCTGTTCCTAAAATATATATTATTGATGACCCAGCACCTAATGCTTTTGCTACTGGCAGAAACAAGGAAAAGGCTGTGATAGCACTAAGTACTGGTTTAATACAAAAGTTAGAAAGAAGTGAGTTGGAAGGGGTTATTGCTCATGAACTTTCCCATATCGGTAACAGAGACATGTTGTTTGCAACTCTTGTAACGGTATTGGTTGGGTCAGTAGTGATACTAGCAGACATGCTTAGATACTCATTATTTTTTAAAGGAGAAGATTCAAAAAAGAATCCAATCTTCTTAGTTATATTACTGCTTGTAATTATAGTAGCTCCTTTATTTGCATATATGATTAAGTTTGCTATTAGTAGAAAAAGAGAGTTTCTAGCTGACGCTGATGGAGCTTTGCTTACTCGTTATCCAGAAGGTTTAGCTAGGGCACTGGAAAAGATTAGCTCAGATCAAAATAGTATGAAGCATGCCAACACTGCTATGGCTCACCTCTTTATTGACACTCCTTTTAAAGACAAGAGAGCTAAGAAGAAAAGCTTTTTTAGTAAAGCCTTTTCATCACATCCTCCAATAGAGGAAAGAATTGCTAAATTAAGATCAATGCAGTAGAAGAGTTATATGTTAAATAAATATAATAATTAACCATTTATATATGAATAGTAAAGATATATTAAAGATAGCTATAGATAAAGCTATTGTAGCCGACCTTCGAGGTAAAAACGAAGTTGAGAAGAAAATGAGTCGTTTAGAGACTAAGTATAATGAAATGCCTGAAAAACAGAAGGCTAGTTTTGATAAAGAAAGATTATCTAATCCATATGTTGATAGCCGTATTTTACACAGCCCTGATGAAAATAGAGAAGTGAAGAAAGTAATGGCTGGTATTGATATTGGTGGAGCGGAGTTAATGTTAGCTGATAAGTTAGGAGATATAGATTTAGTAATTGCTCATCATCCTGAGGGAGCAGCTTTAGCAGAGTTAGGGGCTGTAATGGACTTACAAGCTGAGGTATTAGCTAAATATGGGCTACCTATTAATATTGCTGAAGCTATTACTAAACTTAGAATTTCTGAAGTTAATAGAGGTCTATCACCAATTAATCATTATCGTAGTATAGACACAGCTAAACTCTTAGGACTAGACTTTATGTGTACTCACACTACTGCTGATAATTTAGCAGCTAGGTTTATGCACGACTTAATTGAAGAAAGAAAACCAGAATATGTAGAAGATATTTTTGAGATATTTAAAGAAATTCCTGAGTATAAAGAATCAAGCGCTAGACAAGTAGGCCCTAAGCTTTTTGCTGGCTCTAAAGATAGTAGAGCAGGTAAGATAGTGGTAACTGAATTTACTGGTGGAACCAGTGGTTCTAAAGATGCATATGAAAAAATGTCTCAATATGGTTTTGGTACTATTATTGGTATGCATATGTCAGAAGAGCACAGAAAAGAAGCTGAAAAGAATCATATAAATGTAATTATTGCAGGACATATGAGTTCTGATTCTTTAGGTATGAATTTATTCTTAGATGAAATAGAGAAGCAGGGTATAGAAGTAGTTCCTGTTTCTGGTTTAATTAGGGTAAAAAGATTTTAATGAAAAAAAAGAAAGTTGAATTATTAGCTCCTGCTGGTAATTTGAAAAAATTAAAAACTGCTTTTGCTTTCGGTGCTGATGCCGTCTATTTTGGTGTGCCTGATTTTTCTCTTAGAGTTAGGATAAATGATTTTAGTTTAAAGGATATGAAAAAAGGTATTGATTATGCTCACAGTTTAAATAAAAAAGCATATGTTACCCTTAACATCTTTGCTCATAATACTCATTTAGCTAAGTTGAAGAAACATATTGAAAACTTAAAAGCTCTAGGACCTGATGCTTTATTTGTTTCTGATCCAGGAATAATATATTTAATTAAAGAAATTTGGCCAGAGGCAAAGATTAGTTTGAGTACTCAGGCTAATTGTACTAACTGGATGTCAGCTCAGATGTATAAAGACATGGGTGTAAAGAGAATTATTTTAGGCAGGGAATTAGCTTTAAAGGAAATAAAAGAAGTTATTAATAAAGTACCTAAATTAGAAATAGAGACTTTTGTTCACGGCGCTCTGTGTATGGCTTATTCTGGACGCTGTTTTTTATCCAAGCAATTAATTGACAGAGATGCTAATTTAGGCGATTGTGCTCAGCCTTGTAGATGGGAGTATGAAATAAAACCACGTGGGCATGACGCCAAGTTTATTTTAGGTGAAGATAAAAATGGTTCCTATATTTTTAATTCTTTAGATCTTTGTTTAATTAAAAGAGTGCCAGAGATGATTAGCGCTAAGATAAAAGCTTTTAAAATAGAAGGTAGAGCAAAAAGTGTCTATTATTTAGCTAATGTGGTAGGAGCATATCGTAGGGCTATAGATATTAGCAGTGATAAAAATATTAGCGCTAATGACAGAAAAAAACAGTTAAGTTATTTGTATAAAGAATTAGAAGATAAATTATACCACAGAGATTATACTGAAGGCTTTATGTTTAATAGCGGCAAAGAGAAAGCTCAAAATGTTAACAATGATAACAATTTACCTAATTGGGAATTTTGTGGGCAGATTATTAACTCTAAAAAAGATAGTAATATAAAAAGTAAGGATAAATATAAGACTGAAATTAAGGTGCATAATACTTTGAAAAAAGGTGATACAGTGGAGCTAGTTATGCCTGGCTATGAGGTTTTAAAGTTCAAATTAAAGAAAATGTTAGATAAAGACAGTCAAGAAGAGATAATTGAAGCTCATGGAGGTGGTGGCGGACAAACAGTGTATATGTATTTTGAGAAAGAAATACCAAGTCTTAGTGTATTAAGAAGAAAAATTAACTAATTATATGATTGCATACATCAAAGGAAACATCATTGCTAAACAAGGAGGTGATTTAATAATATTAAATCAAGGTTTAGGTTATAAAGTTAGTGTTAGCGCTGATATTTATAGCGAGGTTACTAAAGATAGTGAAATTGAATTATATACACACCAACATGTTAGGGAGGATAGCTTGGATTTATATGGCTTTAAAAACTTAGATGACTTAGAAATGTTTGAAATGCTGCTTTCTGTTTCTGGTATTGGTCCAAAATCTGCTCTAGCCGTACTATCACTTAGCAGTACTAACCACTTAAAAGAAGCTATTATATCTGAAGACGCTGGTATGTTAACTAAGGTTTCAGGGATAGGTAAAAAGACTGCTCAAAGAGTGGTATTAGAGCTTAAAGAAAAGATTGCTAAACTAGAAGGCTTTAAAGGTGAGATGCAAACAGGAGTTAGCTCCAGTGATGAGATAGATGCTTTAATGGCGCTAGGTTATAATATGAATGAGGCTAGGGAAGCTCTAAAAAAGGTGGATAAAAATATTAGTGATAGTGGAGAGCGAGTAAAGCAGGCCTTGAAAAATATATAATATTGATTATTTTAATAAATTAATTAGAATATTATTTATCTTTACAAGCCTAAATATTTAAGTTAAGATAAATTTAAATAACCCTTAATATCGTATAAATAATTTGAACATATGAAACAATCAGTCTTGTTTACCAAAACCAGTAAGGAAGTAGCTAGAGATGAGCAAAGTTTAAATTCACAGCTTTTAATTAAAGCTGGCTTTATTGATAAGATAATGGCTGGTGTTTATGAATTTCTACCTTTAGGCTATAGAGTTTTAAAGAAAATTGAGCAAATTATTAGAGAAGAGATGGATGCTATTGGTGGTCAGGAGATATTTATGTCAGCCCTTTCACCTAAAGAGAACTGGCAAACAACTAATCGTCTAGATACTATGGATGTGCTCTTTGAGGCTAGAGGAGCTAATCAGGAGTCTAGAAGGGTCAATGATGGTTCATACGTTTTAAACTCTACCCATGAAGAGATTATTACCCCAATTGTTAAAAAGTTTGCTTTAAGTTATAAAGATTTACCTTTTGCTGCTTATCAAATACAAACTAAGTTTAGAAATGAGCCTAGACCAAAATCTGGATTACTTAGAGGCAGGGAATTTATCATGAAAGATTTATATAGTTTTCATGTTAGTGAAGAAGATATGAGAGTTTATTATGAGTCAGTAAAAGAGGCATATCTTAGAATATTTGAAAGACTTGGTATTGGAGAAACAACCTATGTCACCTTAGCTTCAGGTGGAGATTTTACTAAAGATTTTTCACATGAATTTCAAACTGAATGTCCAACTGGTGAAGATGAAATCCATGTTTGTGATAAGTGTAAAATTGCTTTAAATAAAGAAGTTTTAGATAGGCAAGATAAATGTCCAGAATGTGGAAATAAAGATTTAAGAATTACTAAAGCTTCTGAAGTTGGAAATATTTTTCCTTTAAATACTAAGTTTTCTGAAGCTTTTGATTATTATTTCACTAATGAAAAAGGGGAGAAGAAAATTGTTTACATGGCTTCATATGGTATTGGCCCTAGTCGTTTAATGGGAGTAATAGTAGAGAAGTTTGCTGATGATAAAGGTATGATTTGGAGCCGATCTATTGCTCCTTATAGTGTTCATTTATTATCACTGGGAGAAAATAGTGAAGCTGAAAAAATATATGAGAAATTAACAAATGAAGGCATTGAAGTTCTCTATGATGACAGAGATGTTTCTGCTGGTATAAAGTTAGCAGATTCTGATTTAATTGGTTGCCCTAATAGAATAGTTGTTAGTTCTAAAACTTTGAAAAATAATAATATTGAATTTAAAAAACGCTCACAAGCTGAACCTCAGTTTTTAAGTTTAGAACAGGTTTTGGCGAAATTAAGATAATATGTTTAATAAGTTATTGGGAAAATTTAGTAATGACTTAGGTATAGATTTGGGTACAAAAAATACTTTGGTTTATGTTAAGGATAAAGGAGTAATTATCAATGAACCATCAGTGGTTGCTATTAATAATAGAACAGCTGAAATACTAGAGGTAGGTCTAGCAGCTAAAAAAATGGTAGGTAAAACTCCTGGTCATATTGAAGCCATTAAACCTTTGATTGATGGTGTTATTTCTGATTTTGAAGTAACTGAAAAAATGCTTAAATACTTTATTAACAAGGTTCATAGTGAAACCTTTACCCTCATACCTAGACCAAGAGTTGTAATTGGCATTCCTCTTGATTTAACAGAGGTGGAGAAAAAAGCAGTGGAAGATGCTGCTAAGTCTGCCGGAGCTAGAAAAGTTTATTTGATAGATGAAGCTATGGCAGCTGCTATTGGTTCAGGACTGCCAGTTACCGAAGCTACTGCTACTATGATGGTTGATATTGGTGGAGGTACTACTGAGATAGCCGTGATATCACTGGGTGGTGTGGTTACCTGGAAGTCACTTAGATTAGCTGGTAATGAGTTTGATGCTAATATTGTAGATTATATAAGAGAGGAGTTTAATATTTTAATTGGCGAACAATTAGCTGAGAAGGTAAAGATTGAAATAGGTAGCGCCTTACCACTGGAAGAACCTAAAGTTATGGAAGTTAGAGGTCGAGACCTTTTAACTGGCTTACCAAAGGCTATAAATATTAGTGATGATCAGGTTAGAGAAGCTATCTCCAAGACAATTAATAAAATGATTGATAATATAAAAAATACTTTAGAAAACACACCACCAGAGTTAGTTTCTGACATTTATCAAAGAGGTATATATATTTCAGGTGGGGGCTCAATGCTTAGAGGTTTAGATAAAGCCATTGCTCAAGCTACTAAAATTCCTGTTAACATTGTAGAGGATCCTTTAACTTGCGTATCTAGAGGTGCAGGTGCCTTACTTGATGATCCTGAACTTCTGGAAAAAGTAGTTTCTTCTGCTGCTAGTGAGGACTAATATATTTCATGCAGAAAACTTTTAATAAAAAGAAAATATATTTCATTCTAGTTATATTTATATTACTGGTTTTTTTGTATTATTTAAACGCTTTAAAACCTGTAGAGAAAGTAATTGTTAGTGGTATAAATAAGGGGGGAGAGCTTTTTTATAATCTAGGTAGTAATTGGGGTTCATCTTTTAAGGGCTCTGAAGAAGAGAGAGATTTAAAAGCAAACAATGAAAGATTAAACAGAGAACTTAATGAGTTGTTAGCTGAAAAGGCTCGCTGGCAAGAGGTGGAAAGAGAAAATGACAAGTTAAGAAATTACTTAAGCTTTTTTGAAGATAATGAATATAATAAAGTAATGGTCAGGGTGGTGGCTTCTGATAACTTATTATCTCAAGAAGTAAATCAAAGCAATATTTATCTTAATAAAGGAAGAGGAGATGGTTTAAGAGAAGGTATGGCGGTAATAAATGAGGAGGGAATAATGGTAGGTAAGATTTTAGATCTTCATGATAATTCAGCACAAGTTTGTTTAAGTATTAATGAGGATTGTAAATTTGCTGCTCGCTTTTCTAGTCAAAATGAAGCTTTAGGGATAGCTCAAGGTAGTTTAGGTTTAACTATATCTATGAATTTAATTCCTCAGGAATATGATATAGAGGTTGGAGATTTAGTGGTAAGTTCAGGGCTGGAAAAAGATATACCACCAGGTCTAATTATTGGTCAAGTTAGTTCTGTTTCTAGGCAAAGTAATGATATTTGGCAGGAAGCTAGTATTGAGCCTTTATATAATTTAAATGAACTTGATTTTTTAGCAGTCGTTATACCTTAATATATGACTAAATATTTTAAATTAGCCTTGCAAATATTTTTAAGCTATTTTTTAATTGTTTTACAATTTACCTTTGTTTCTTCTTTAAGCACACCTTTTAATTTAATTAATCTACCTTTAATTTTACTTATATTAATAGTTATTTTAGGTAGAAAAGATTATTATCTTTATTTTGCTTTTTTAATTGGCTTTATCTTTGATGTTTTTTCTTTTGATATATTTTTTATTTATATTTTTTCCTTCCTTATCACAGCTATAGCCTCTAGATATTTGCAACTTAGTTTTTTTACCAATAGATCAATATATGCTTTTATTGTTATTACTGCCTTTGCCACTGTAATTTTTAATTTTTCTTATCAAATTATTAACTCTATTGTTGATATGTACCAAGTTTCTGGTAGTTTTTTCTTAACACAGACTTGGTTTTGGCAGACTCTTGCCTATAAGTTAATATTGCACAGTCTTATTATTATAGTTTTATTTTATATCTTAAACTTCACAACTAGACGTTTAAGACCTTATTTGCTTGAAAGGAAGTAGTAGTAATTTTAATAGTTTTATTTTTTATTAGATCTCTAAGTAGGGGATCTTTATTTTATGTTTTAGGCACACACATATGGCGGATTAAGTATTAAGTATTTTAATCATT
>CAYYPI010000011.1:0-30861 GCA_964473565.1 uncultured Gammaproteobacteria bacterium | reverse complement strand
GTATTAATAAAAGATAATATTACTTTAACATAAAAATATTAGTGTTTCAAGCTTAATAGCCGATAAGTTCTAAATTAATTTTTAACTTAGAACTTACTAGTTTTGCTTTTATAGCTTTATTATTTTCTTTATCCCTTGATTTTTATTTTCATATGTTTTAAGATTAATTCAACAAATACAATTTGCTAAATGAATAAACCGTATGAAAAAAATTACTTGGAATCGTTTACTTAAACCATCTGCAAAAGGAAAAAGGAGATGGATTTTTGTTTTAGTATTATTTTTTGCTGTTTTAAGTTTTCTAATTACTGGAGGTTCTTATTATAACCAAGCAGCTACATGGGCTAAGGAAGCGAGTAACAACACAATTAATTTGCCCCAAGTTCAAGAAACCCCATTTAGGTTAGGACTTGATTTACAGGGAGGAACACATCTTGTTTATGAAGCTGATGTTAGTGAGGTGCCCGAGGGTGGCAGAGAGGAAGCTTTATCTGGAGTAAGGGATGTGATTGAAAGAAGGGTTAATGTTTTTGGTGTTAGTGAACCCTTAGTGCAAGTTAACCGTAATGCTAGTGGTGATTATCGTTTAATTGTAGAGTTGGCTGGTGTTACTGATATTGATGAAGCCACGGAAATGATAGGAGACACTCCTCTTTTAGAATTTAAAGAAAGACCTGAAGATTATAATCCAACAGAGTTTCAATCAAGTGAAATTCAGGTAGAACCAGAAACAGACAATAATGCAACTAACACTGCTACTACTACAGCTACCGGTACGGCTACTACAACTATAGATTTAAGTGATCAAGGTGATAATATACAAGATCAAGCAGCTAATTACGATAATTGGGAAAATACAGAATTAAGTGGTAAGCACTTAAAAAGATCTGTAGTACAATTTAATCCTACTGATAATAGCCCTGAAGTATCTTTAGAATTCAATAAAGAAGGGGCAGAGTTATTTGCAGAAATCACTGAAGACAATATTGGTAAACCTATAGCCATATTTTTAGATGGTTATATAATCAGTGCTCCCAGGGTTAATGAAAAGATTACTGGAGGACAGGCTGTTATTAGTGGTAATTTTAATCTAGAAGATGCTAAAACTTTAACCCAAAGACTTAATGCTGGTGCACTGCCAGTGCCAATTCATTTAGTTAGTCAAAAAACCGTTGGTGCTAGTTTAGGAGCTCAGTCAATTAATACTAGTTTACAGGCTGGATTTTTAGGTTTAATTTTAGTGGCTCTATTTTTAATTATATATTATAGATTACCTGGATTACTGGCAGTACTTTCTTTAGCAATATATGGATTAACAGTACTGGCAATATTTAAATCAATGTCTCTTATCTTGGCTTTAGTAATGGTTATAATTATTATTGGTTTAATGATTTACACTTTCCATGATTTAAAGGTTTTTGATTCTATTTTATCTATACTGTTAATAACTATTGGAATATTTTTATTTATTTACGCTTTAAAGCCTGTAACTTTGACTCTTTCTGGAATTGCAGGATTTATACTTTCTATTGGTATGGCTGTTGATGCAAATATTTTGATATTTGAAAGATTTAAGGAGGAGTTAAGATCTGGTAAGAGCTTAGCACAATCAATTGATGAAGGTTTTTCTAGAGCTTGGCCATCAATTAGAGATGGAAACATCTCTACCATATTTATTTGTTTAGTATTAATGTTCTTTGGTACTGGTTCAGTACAAGGATTTGGTACTACTTTATTTATTGGTATTTCAGTTTCCATGTTCAGCGCTATTGTTATAACTCGCATCTTTATGTTAATGGTAAAGAGTAAATATTTAAATAAAAATCCTTGGTTAATGGGAGTTAGTAATAAATATAGAAAATAATATGTATAAGATTATTCCACTTAGAAAAATTTGGCTCACTTTAAGTGCTATACTAGTTGCTTTATCAATTCTAGCTATATCTGTTTGGGGACTTAACTTTGGTTTAGACTTTACCGGTGGTAGCCTGTTAGAGCTTAAGATTCACAACCAAGAACTCAATACTTCTGAGATTAAAACAGCTTTAGAACCATTAGATTTGAAAAGTTTAGTGGTACAACCTACTGAAAATGATACTGTGCTTTTAAGATTTCAGGATACTAGAGAAGATATTCATAGGGAAGTAATTGGTGCTTTAGAAAGCGCTTATGGTATAGATGAGCAGGGCTCTGAAGCAGAAGATGGTCTTGCAGAGGCTTCAATTGAGGAATTACGCTTTGATGCCGTAGGTCCTTCTATTGGTGAAGAATTAAAGAACAAATCTATCAATGCTATGATTTTAGTGCTTATCATCATTGTTATTTATATTTCTTTAGTATTTAAGAAAGTTTCTAAACCAGTCTCTTCATGGAAATATGGTATTGTTGCTATTATAGCTTTATTTCATGATATTATAATCACCTTAGGTGTATTTGCAGTCCTTGGTAAGTTTATGAATTTAGAGATAAATACTCCTTTTGTAGCAGCTATGTTAACTGTTTTAGGTTATAGTGTTAATGACACTATTATCGTTTTTGACCGCATTAGAGAAAATTTACCTAAACAATTAGATACTTTTGCTAAAACTATTAACATTAGTGTTAATCAAACAATCAGTAGATCAATAAATACCTCCACAACGACTTTGTTGGTTCTTTTATCTATCTTATTTTTAGGAGGAGAAAGTATTAAAGAGTTTATTTTAGCCTTAGCTATCGGTGTCTTAGTTGGTACTTACAGTTCTATTTTCTTAGCTAGTCCTCTCTTAGTTGTATGGAATAATATTACGCATAAGAAGAAAGAAGATTAAAAAATATATAATATATAATATATACAAAAGCTCTACTACAGAGCTTTTGTTTTATTTTAAAAAAAAGCTGCAACTGCTATAATAGACTTATGAAAACAAGTTTAAATAAATTAAGAATTATAGATATATTTATAAGGTTTTTTATTTTAGGAGCAGTATTTTTATTACCGCTTATTTTTGATGCTTTTTCTTTTTTAGATAGTGTCTTTAATTATCCTAAGACTGTTCTTTTATATATTTTTGTTGCTGGATTATTTGTAGCTACTCTAACTAAGATTATTTATTTAAAGAAGATAGAGGTAAATAAAAAAGTTTTCAAACATATACTTTGGCCCAGTATTTATATTCTAGTTTTAATGCTTAGCACTGTTTTTGCCTTTGATTTAGGCACTGCTTTTTGGGGTTCTTATAGTCGTCAATTTGGTCTCTTAACTCATCTATTTCTCTACCTCTGGTTTATATTATTGTTATTTAATTTGAGTTTTAAGTCTAATTTTATAAGAATAAAAGAAATATATAAGGTTATAGCTTTGTCAGTTTTCTTTATTAGTATTTATGCTATTTTGCAATATTTTGGGGTTGATTTTCTTAACTGGAGAGAAGCTGCTATTACTACAAAAAGAGCTTTTTCTAGTCTAGGACAGCCTAATTATTTGGGTGTATTTTTAGTTATGACCTTAGCAATTGTTTTTTATGTTTTTAAAATAGAGAGAAATAAATATTTACGATACCTTTGGTTCTTTAGTGCTTTATTCGCTGCTTTTGCATTATTTTTTACAGGCTCTAGAAGTTCTTGGCTTGGTCTTCTGGCTGCAATTTTTATTTTTATACTTTATCTTTTAATTAAAAAGAGAAGTTTAATTAAAGCTAAAACTATTATTTTAATTATATTAGCTTTAATTATAATTTTTGCAACTTTATTTTCTAACCCATATTTTAAAGAGCGTGTTAATAATAGTTTAAATTTTACTCATGGTAGTGTAGCTGTGCGTCTTTTATATTGGGAGGCTGCTTATGATAAAATCACTGAAAGTGCAATTATTGGCTATGGTCCTGAACAACAAAAACATGTTTTAAGAGATTCTTACATTAAAGAATGGGCAGTGCATGAAAATCTTAATACCTACAGTGACAGAGCTCATAATATTATTTTAGATCAACTGCTAATAGGCGGAATACTACTTCTCTTTGCTTATTTTATGATATTTAGGTCTTGGTTTCTTCAAGCTATAAAGGCTTTGAAAAAAAATAATTATCAGGTAGCTATATTAATTTTAGCTTTAATTGCTTACTTAATTACATTATTTTTCTCTTTTGAGATTATTGTTAGCTCTTTTTATTTTTGGTTATTTGGTGCATTGATAATTGTAGGTGAAAAGCTTAATGATAAAGAAGAAGATAGCTATAGTATTTTTAGACTAAGATTTTCTAAACTTATAAGAAGCTTATTAGTCTTTGCTTTAGTTTTGATTTTTTTGCTATTTACTTATTTGCAATTGCAGAAAATCATTGCTAATCACTATTTTTTAAGTAGCAAAATAGCTGGTGCTAGCAATATTCATAATGAAGCTTTGCTTTTATATAATTATAGTAAAGATGCTGGTTATAGTCATAAACATTATGATTTATACTTTGCTGATTCAATTTCATATTCATTTATTGAAAATAATGAAAAACCATACAGGGAAATGGAATTGAAATTAATTGACATAGAAAATACTTTAAATCTTCATACTTATGACTATTTTTTTGTTAAAGGTAGAATTAATAGTGCCTTAAGAAATTATGAGAAAGCTGAGGATAATTTTTATAAAGCTAGTAAATTATCACCTGAGTTTTATAAAACTTACTTAGCTTTGGCTGATAATTATTTTCTTAAACAAGAATTTGATAAGGCTTTAAAGTATTATGATATTGTTATAGAAAAAATTCCTGATCTAAGTGATACTAGGATAAATAATGAGCATAGAGAACGTCTAGAGAGATACTTAAGTTTTATTTGGGAGAAAAAGGGTGATGTTTATTATAAACTAGGTGATTATGATAAAGCAATTATAGCTTTTAATAAAGCTTATAATTATAATTTACAGCAAGTCCCTTTACTTAAAAAAGTAGCTGATTCATATTATTTGAAAGAAGATACTGCTAGCGCTATTTTGTATAATAAAAAAGGTAAACAAAGAAATCCTGTGGATCCTACTTGGTCAACAGCTTTGGCTTGGCTTTATTATCAACAAGGAGATATAAATGAAGCAAAAAGAGAGCTAGAGGAAGCTTTGTCTATTAGAGAGGATTATAAGTCAGCCTTAGATTTAAAAAAGGAGTTTAATTTTAATTTTTAAATATTATTATGATATACATAGTGATAATTTTTGGACTTATTGTGGGTAGTTTTTTAAACTCGCTTATTTGGAGAATGCATGCCGGGGAGAGTTTTAGTGGCAGATCCTTTTGTCCTCATTGTAGAGAAAAGATACATTGGTATGACAATGTACCAGTTTTAAGCTTTTTAGCGCTAAAAGGTCGCTGTAGATATTGTAAGAAAAAAATATCTTGGCAATATCCATTGCTAGAAATAAGTACTGCTGTACTTTTTCTTTTATCTTATTTGCAATTACAAGGCAATTTATTTGATTTGAACTATTTATTACTAGCAAGAAATTGGTTAGCAATAGCTGTGATGATAATTATTTTTGTTTATGATCTTCGCTGGCAATTGGTTTCATTATTAGTCGTGGTGCCAGCTATAATTTTATTTATAGCTTTTAATCTCTTTTTGTCTTTTCTTTGGTGGGAAATTTTATTAGCTGGTCTAATTTTAAGTTTTTTCTTTTTTGCTCAATATATCATTACCAGGAAGAAAGGCATTGGAGAGGGAGATATTTGGTTAGGAGCTTTAGCTGGCGTTTTGCTTGTGGATCTTAATTTATTGTTTATAATGGTTTTTTTAACTTATGTTATAGGATCTATTGTAGCCTTAACTTTGCTGTCAATTGGTCAAAAAAAGTGGGGTGAAAAGCTACCACTTGGTGTTTTTATATCTATAGCTACAATTTTAACCATGCTCTATGGCACTGTCATTAGTGAGTGGTATTTTAATCTTTTCTAACATTTGTGCTACTTGCAAATATTATGTATAATAGTAGTAGTAATACCTTTTGCAGGTTTAATATTTTTAATATATGAAAGAAGAAATAATTGCGGGTTTGGATATAGGGTCCAATGAGATACGTTTAGCAGTAGCACAAAGAAGTGGACGTGATAAAGATTCACCACTTCAAGTTATTGGAGCCGTATCATCAAGCACTAAAGGTTTTAGTAAAGGAGTAGTTAATAGTATTGAAGATACTACTGCTTCTATTTCTGCTTGTATTGAAAAAGCTGAAAGGTTGGTAGGTTTGCCGATTAATAGTGTTTGGGTTAGCGTTAATGACCCTCATACTCGTTGTGAACGTTCTAAAGGAGTAGTAGCTGTTGGTAAGAGTGATGGTGAAATTAATGATGAAGATATATATAGAGCAATTGAAGCTGCTAAAAGTGTAGCTATACCAGCTAATTATGAAATCTTACATGTTATCCCTATTAAATTTGCAGTAGATAATCAAGAAGACGTTAAAGATCCAGTTGGTATGAGTGGTATACGTTTAGAGGTGGAAACTTTAATAATTCTTGGTTTAAGCAGTCAAATGAAAAATTTAAATAAAGCTATACATAGAACTGGATTAGATATTGAGGGAACAGCTTTATCTTCACTGGCAAGTAGCGAAGTTTTACTCACTAAAAAACAGAAAGACTTAGGTTCTGCTGTGATAAATATTGGAGCTACTACTACAAATATAGCTGTATATGAAGAAGGTGAATTACTACATGCCGCTATTTTACCAATTGGTTCAGAGCATATTACTTCTGATATTGCCATTGGTCTTCGTTGTCCTATTAATTTAGCAGAAAGGATAAAGAATGAATATGGAAGCAGTGAACCTGAAAAAATTACCAAAAAAGATGAAATTGACTTAGAGCAGTTAGCTAAAGAAGAAGAAGTTAATGATGATTTGGGTAGTATTTCTAGAAAATATGTAGCTGAAATAATTGATGCTAGAGTTGAGGAAATATTTGAAAAAATAGATAAAGAATTAAACAAAATAGAGCGCTCAGGTATGTTACCAGCAGGAGTATTTTTAACAGGAGCTGGTTCTGAATTAGATGGTTTAGTGGAATCAGCAAAAAGATATTTAAGATTACCAGCAGCTATGGCAACAAACCGTAGTTTAGCTACAGTAATTGATAAAGCTAATAATCCAGAATATTCTACAGCTATTGGTTTAATTGCTTGGGGAAATGTTTATGAGGGTAAAGAAAGTGATGGTGCTTTTAAAAAACAGATAGAAGAAGTTTTAGATAAGGTGAAAGGTTGGTTTAAAAAAATCCTTCCTTAATCTTTTAGGTAATTAATTTAAAAAACATTAATTTTATATTTTATGGCAGAAGTAAAACCAGCAGCAGAAACTTTTGCAAAGATCAAAGTTATTGGCGTTGGAGGCGGTGGTGGCGCAGCTATTAATCGCATGATTGAGAAAGGTATTCAGGGTGTGGAATTTGTAGCAATGAATACTGACGTACAGGCTTTGCATTATAATAAGGCTAAAGAAAAACTACATATTGGAAAAACTGTAACCAAGGGCTTAGGTGCAGGTATGAATTCTGATTTGGGTAAACAAGCAGCTGAAGAAACACAAAATGAAATTAGAGAAATCATTAAAGGATGCGACATGGTTTTTGTAACCTGTGGTCTTGGTGGCGGAACTGGTACTGGTGCAGCTCCTATTGTAGCTCAAATTGCTAGAGACCTGGGTGCTTTAACAGTGGCTGTAGTAACTAAGCCATTTGGTTTTGAAGGAGGTCAAAGACAGAATTTAGCTAACAGAGGTTTATCTGAGTTAGCAGACAGAGTAGATACTATTATTACTATTTCCAATGATAAATTATTACAAGTAATAGATAAAAAAGCTTCTCTTCTTGATGCTTTTGTTATAGCTGATGATGTGTTAAGGCAAGGTGTTCAAGGTATAGCTGAGATTATTACTGTGCCAGGTATTATTAATGCAGACTTTGCTGATGTTAAAGCTGTAATGTCAAACGCTGGCTCTGCTCTTATGGGTATTGGACAGTCTAGTGGAGAAAATAAAGCTGTTGAGGCTGCTAAAGATGCCATTAATTCTAAATTATTAGACATGTCTATTGAAGGTGCTAGAGGTATAGTCTTTACTATTACTGGTGGTCCTACACTAGGAATGAATGAAGTTAATGAAGCTGCTAAAGTTATTACCTCAGCGGCTGATGAAGAAGCCAAGATTATTTTTGGCGCTGTAATTGATGAGAAACTGAAAGATCAAATCAAAATTACAGTAGTAGCCACTGGTTTTGATGGTCAAGGTGAAGGTCTTAAAAAAACAGGTTTTGAAAAATCATATACACCCACTAGCTTTATGAGAAAAAATGAAGAAAAGAAAAAAGATGCTTCTTTAGATGAAATGAAAAATAAAGCTTGGTCATTAGGAGCTGATAGTGATGAGAAAAAGGAAGATGATAAAGATAAGTTTAAAGAGGATGACTCAGTTATTCAAAAACCTAAAGTAGAACCTAAAAAAGAAGAAAAAACAATATCTGATAACGATGAAGATGATGAATTAAGTGTGCCAGCATTTATTAGAAAAAAGATGAAATAGTTGGATATAAGCTTTAGAGAATATTTCTAAACATTAAAAATAAAATTAGCTTATTTTAGTAAAAAAAAGACGCTTGACCACGTCTTTTTTGTTTGCTATTATATAAGTATATTTACTATATATAGTGTTAATGCTAGACAAATACTACTAAATATAGTTATTATCTAAAAACAGTTATTTTTAATTTATAGCCATTTTGCTTGAAAAAGTAATAAATAAAAATATAAATATGAAATGTCCAATTTGCCATCACGAAGACACAAAAGTAGTTGATTCTAGAGTTGCCTCTGAGGGGCTTTGTATTAGACGTAGAAGGCAATGTTTAAAATGTGATTTTCGTTTTTCTACTTATGAAGAAATCGAAATATTAGATTTAGTAATAGTCAAGCGCGACGGACAAAGAGAAACATATAGTCGTGATAAATTAGTTAAAGGTTTAAAAAGAGCTTTGGAGAAAAGACCAATTACTGATGACAAGTTTAAGAAACTTGTTCATAGCTTAGAAAGAGACTTGCAGTCACTTAGAAAAAATGAAATCAGCTCAGAGGAAGTGGGAAATATTGTTATGAAACATTTAAAAAAATTAGATCAGGTTGCTTATATTAGATATGCTTCAGTATATGAATCCTTTAAAGACGCTAAACAATTTCAAGAAGAGCTGAATAAGCTTTTAAAGAAGAGGATTAAAAGAAATAAGAAAAAATCTAATTAATAAATTTAAATAATAATGTTTTTGCTTTAAATATAAGTTTTATATAGATATTATTTATATTAAAGTAAAAAACCTAAGTCCCCATGTCTCAATCAATCACTAAGATCCGTAAGCGGTCAGGAAAAATTGTTGATTTTAAAAAAGATAAAATCATTAAAGCTATTGATAGCGCTGCTCGTTCAGTAGGTACTCATGACGAAACTTTAGTTAATGAGTTAAGTAAAGAAATTTTTAATAAGCTTAATAATAAATTTCATAAAAATAGCATTCCAGCAGTAGAAGAGATTCAGGATTTAGTTGAAGAAGTTTTAATTAAAAAGAATAAAATTGATATTGCTAAAGCTTATATTCTATATAGAGACCAGCACAGACAGCTTAGAGAAATAAAAGGTTCTAGTGGCGAGAAGTTAATGGAAGATTATTTAGGTAAGTTAGATTGGAGATTAAAAGAGAATAGTAATATGAGTTATTCAGTACAGGGACTGAATAATTATATAGCTTCAGCTGTTTCAGCTCGTTATTGGTTAAATAAGCTTTATCCTAAAAATATTAGAGAGGCTCATATCAACGGAGATCTACATATTCATGATTTAGGACTTTTAGCACCATATTGTTGTGGCTGGGATCTGAAGGATTTACTAATTAAAGGTTTTGGTGGTGTGAGCGAAAAGGTACAAAGTAAAGCACCTAAACACTTTCGCACTGCCTTGGGGCAAATAATTAATTTTTTCTATACTATGCAAGGTGAGGCAGCTGGTGCTCAGGCCTTTGCTAATTTTGATACCTATTTAGCTCCTTTTATTCGTTATGACAATTTAACATACAAACAGGTTAAGCAATCACTACAGGAGTTTATGTTTAACATTAATGTTCCTACTAGAGTAGGATTTCAAACTCCTTTTACTAATGTAACTTTAGATGTAGTGCCATCTAAAATGATTGGTGAAGAAAATGTGATTTTAGGTGGTGAGATTAAAAAAGAAAAATATAAAGACTTTCAAGAGGAAATGGATATGTTTAATAAAGCTTTTGCTGAAGTCATGCTAGAGGGCGACTCAACGGGTCGCGTTTTTTCTTTCCCTATTCCTACCTATAATATTGATAAAAACTTTGACTACAACAGAGAGTCTCTAAAACCAATGTGGGAAATGACTAGTAAATATGGTATTCCATATTTCTCTAACTTTGTTAACTCAGATATGGACAGAGATGATGCTAGGAGTATGTGCTTATTTCCCGAAGAAGATATTTTAATTAGACAAGATGATAATATTCAAAAACTAACAATAGGTGAACTTTTCAATGAACAAAAAGGGAAACAGTTAGATGATGAATGGTTTGATATCAATAGTCCAGTCGAAGCTCTTTCTCTAAATCCAAAATCAGGGAAACTTGAATGGACTGGCATTGAAAGAATGCTTAGAGTAGTTGAGAAATCTTTAGTAAATATAAGAACTAAAGATGGAAAAACAATGAGAGTCTCTTCAGATCATTTAGTTGCAGTATACACAGAAGAAGGTATTACCACTAAAAAAGCTAGAGAAGTTAATGAAGATGATTTTTTATTAGTAATGAAAGATGGTGCAAATATTCTTCAAGGAAATAAAGAAATAGTTTCTAAAGAATTAGCCTGGTTTATGGGGCTATTTGTTGCAGATGGAAATTATCTATATGATTCTAGAAAACAGTGGAAAAATAGAAATAGGGGAATTCAAATATCTTTTAACAGACAAGAGAAGGAGTTAATAGAAAAAACTAAAACTACGGTTAAGAGTTTACTTAATTATGATATGAAATTTATTTTAGACCCAAGATATGAAAATTCTTTACGTGGATATATATATAATAGTGAATTCTCTAAAAAGATGGAAACGGAATATGATGTTTGTAAATATGAACGTTTACCAAAATGGATCTGGTCTTCTTCAATTGATATAATCGAATCATTTATAAAAGGGTTTTTTGATGGAGATGGTTATACTAACGGCAAAGAAATTCATATTAACGACCAAAGGTTAGCTGAAGAATTAAACCTCCTTTTCCAATTAATTGGTATTAGTACAAGTTATGTAGTTAGAAATAAATCTCAAGTTATTAGGATCCAGCATGCATTAGGAAGAGGTGCAAAAGGAGATAAGATAATTAAAGATAAGATGCATAATCAGATCCCTGAATTTTTAGTTGATAAAAAACATATTAACTCAGAAGAGGGCAAAAAGCTTTATCAATCTTATGGTTGCAAAACAGTAGGATTATCTTCAATAGATAGATGGGACATTTCTAATGAGTCTATTGAATGGCTTAGAAATTCAGATTTTGCTGTTGTTAAAGTAGCAGAAATAATTACTTCAGATTTGGATTATGATCAGGAGTTTTTTGATATTGAATTAGAAAAAAATCATTACTTTGTACATTCTCAAGGAAATATTACGCATAATTGCTGTAGATTACGTTTAGATAATAGAGAACTTAGAAAAAGAGGTGGAGGTCTTTTTGGAGCTAATCCCTTAACTGGTAGTATTGGTGTGGTTACTTTAAATCTAGCTAGAGTTGGTTATCTTGCTAAAACTAAAAAAGAATTCAAAGATAAAGTTTTTGAACTCATGGAGATGGCAAAAGAAAGTTTAGAGCAAAAAAGAAAAGTGGTAGAGAACTTATCTGATGCCGGCTTATATCCTTATTCAAGTCATTATTTAGCTGATATAAAGCAACGTTTTGGCACTTATTGGCAAAATCATTTTAGTACTATTGGTATAAATGGAATGAACGAGGCTTTACTTAATTTCATGGGTGAGGATATTGCTTCAGATAAGGGGCAAGAGTTTGCTAAAGAAATTTTAGATATCATGAGAGAAAAATTAATGGATTATCAAAATGATACTAATAATTTATATAATTTAGAAGCTTCTCCAGCAGAGGGTGCTACTTATCGCTTTGCTAAAAAAGATAAAGAATTATATCCAGATATTATTTGTGCTAATCAAAAAGCTTATGAAGAAGGTAGAGAACCCTATTATACTAACTCTACTCAATTACCAGTAGACTTTACTGATGACATTTTTACAGCCCTAGAAAAACAAGAAGATTTACAAACTAAATATACTGGCGGAACTGTGCTTCATGGTTTCTTGGGTGAAAAAATAGATGATATTGAACAAACTAAAAATCTAGTTAAAACTATAGTTGATAATTATAAGTTACCATATTTTACTATCACTCCAACCTTTTCTATTTGCCCTAAGCATGGCTACTTGAAAGGTGAGCATAAGTATTGCCCTAAATGTGATAAGGAAATTGGTTATGTTGAGAAATCGGAAGCTGAGGTGGAAGAGATTAGTAGTAAAGAAAAATAAATTAAGTTCTAAGTAAACTAGTATTTAAAATATAAAATAATTAAGGAGCTCTTAAGTTAAAACTTAAACTCTAATAAATATTATGAGTCCAAAAGAAGCAAAAAGACAAGAATGCATTGTCTACAGCAGAGTAGTAGGCTGGTTAACACCTACTAAAAACTATAATAAAGGTAAAGCTTCAGAATATTTAGACAGAAAAACGTATAAAATTAAGAAATAGATAAAAAAGGATGATATTGAATAAGTATTGTCGTCTACTAACATAATGGCACCTATATGGTTTTTGCAGGTTTAGAAAAATTAAGTTTAATTGATTATCCAGGTCATTTATCAGCTATAGTTTTCACTCAAGGATGTAATTTTAGATGCCATTATTGCTACAACCCTATGCTTGTTTTGCCACAAAGGGCAGACAAAGGAAAATATGGACAAGAAGGCTCTCCTTACATTAGTGAGGAAAGCCTTCTTTCCTTTTTAAGAGAGAGACAAGGAAAATTAAATGGTGTGGTAATTACTGGAGGGGAGCCAACTTTACATAAAGACTTAGCAGCTTTTATTGAAAAGATTAAGACCCTAGGTTATGATGTAAAACTAGACACTAATGGAACTAATCCAAAACTGCTTAAGCATTTAATTGAAAAAAAGCTCATAGATTACATTGCTATGGATTTAAAGGGTCCTATAAGTTCATATCAAGAGCTGGTAAATGTAGAACTTAATTTTTTAAATATTGAAAAAAGTGCTAAAATGATAAGAGAAAGTGGTGTAGATTATGAATTTAGAACCACAGTAGTGCCACGCTTAATTACTGAAGAAAAAATTGAAGAAATGGCTAAGTTTTTAGAAGGATCCAAGAAATGGTATTTACAAAAATTTAAATCAGAAACTGAGTTAGTTAATAATAGTTATAGAAATATTAAAACTTACACTGACAAAGAAATGGATGCTTTGGTTGAAATTGCTAAAAAATATGTTAAATTAGTTAAATGGAGATAATATGGATAATAAAAACAAACAAGAGCAAGAAGCTCAACAAAAGCAAGAAAAAAGGGAGGAAATTAATTTAGAAAATCTATTGAAAAAGAACTTGATTATTAGTCAAGAAATTTTAGATATTAGTAAGTATGTTAAAAAATATATTTTTTGGAGAAAGGTTATGAACATAGTGAAGATAGTTATAATCTTAGTCCCTATTATCTTAGGTATTATATATTTACCACCAATACTTGAAGAAGGTTTAGATACTATTAATGAGAATTTAAATAATCCTTTATCCAGTATTATTAATTCTAATTGTGAAAATGAACAATAATGAAGTAACACTGTTTGCTGAAACTAATTTTAGAAACAGTTACAAGAAATTTGGCATTAAAAAGGACGACAGGCGTCGTCATATGTATTTTATTGGTAAAACTGGTATGGGTAAGTCAACCGTTTTAGAGAATATGATTATTTCTGATATCAGAGCAGGTAATGGTGTGGCTGTGGTTGATCCTCATGGTGACTTAGCTGAAAAGGTTATTGAGTATATTCCTAGTAATCGTGTTGAAGATGTAGTAAATATTAATCCTTCTGATATTAACTACCCTATTGCTTTTAATGTAGTTGAACAAGTAGAGCCTCACCTTAGGCATTTAGTAGCCTCTGGTTTAGTTGGTGTTTTTAAAAAACTATGGGCAGATTCTTGGGGTCCGCGTTTGGAATATATTTTAAGAAACGCAGTGCTTGCCATTTTAGATTATCCTGGTTCTACGCTTTTAGGAGTGGTAAGAATGCTTTCTGATAAAAAATATAGGAAGAGTGTGGTTGCTAATATTCAAGATCCAGTGGTTAAATCTTTTTGGCAAAAAGAGTTTGGTTCCTATGCTGATAAGTTTGCTACTGAGGCTGTTTCACCTATTCAAAATAAGGTAGGGCAATTTCTTTCTAGCTCACTTATGAGAAATATAGTTGGTCAGGTAAAATCATCTATTAATATTAGAGAAATAATGGATGAAGGCAAGATTGTAATAATGAATTTAAGTAAGGGAAGAATTGGTGAGGATAATAGTGCTTTACTGGGAGCTATGATGATTACCAAAATTCAATTAGCAGCTATGAGTAGGGTTGATATACCAGAAAAAGATAGAAGAGATTTTTATTTATATATTGATGAGTTTCAAAATTTTTCAACAGAGAGTTTTGCTAATATATTATCAGAAGCTAGAAAGTATCGTCTTAATTTAATAATGGCTCATCAATATATTGAGCAGTTAGGGGATACTGTTAAAGCAGCTGTGTTTGGTAATGTTGGTACTTTGGTTACCTTTAGAGCTGGAGCTGCTGATGCTGAAGAATTAGTCAAAGAGTTTACTCCTACTTTCATTGAGGAGGATATTGTTAATTTACCTAAATATGAAATGTATTTAAAGTTAATGATAGATGGCGTAACTAGCAGCCCTTTTTCAGCTAGAGGTCTTAGACCATTAACTGAGGAAGAAAAGACTAACAATATTGATAAGGTTATTAGAAATTCAAGAGAAAAATATGCTAATGACAGAGAGGTGGTAGAGGAAAAAATCATGCGTTGGCATGAAGATGAGTATGAGGAAGATAATCAAAGTGAAGGGTCTAAAGATAAAAAAAATAATGATGAAGGTAAGTTTGATGCAACTTGTTCTCGTTGTAGTGCTAATACTAAGACTCCCTTTAAACCAGATGGAATCAGGCCAGTTTATTGTAAGGATTGTTTAGCAATACTTAAAGAAGAAAAGAACAAAAGTGCTAGTGAAAGAAAAAAAGATAAAGAAAAGGAGTTAAAAAAAATAGATGAAGATACTTTTAAAAAAGCCTTTAATAACAGTTTAAATAATTTAGAGAAGAAGGATGCTAAATTGAAAGATAATAATTATAGAAAAGAAGAAAAAAAAGAGGAGAAAAAAATAGAAAATAAAAATTCAGGTTTGTCGCTCAAAGATTTAAATAAAAAACCTGTAGTTGATTTTAAAGGTAGAGTTAAAAAGCTAAGGCAAGAAAGAAGAGATGATGAAACTTATCATAAAGAAGAACCTAAGAATAGAAAAGAAAAAGATTTATCTTTTAATAGCAGTAAAAGCATTAATAATATTAAAGGTGAAGGGGAATTAAGAGAAGGAGAAGAAATCAGTTTTTAAACAATTAATTTTTAATTATGTATTTATTTTTTGATACCGAGACAACAGGGTTACCTAAAAGTTTTAAGGCTCCAATTACTGATACAGATAATTGGCCCAGATTAGTGCAGCTTGCTTGGCAAAATTATTCTGCTCAAGGTGAACTTATTTCTAGTTTTAATTATATTATTAAACCTAATGGTTTTGTTATTTCAGATGAAGTAGCTAAAATTCATAGAATTACTCAAGCTAGAGCTGAAAAAGAAGGCCTAGATTTATTACTAGTGCTTGAAGAGTTTAAAAAAGAGTTATTAAAAACTGAATTTACTGTTGCTCATAATATTGATTTTGATGAAAAGATAGTTGGTGCAGAATTTTTCAGAAATAGTATGCCTAATATTTTCGAAAGCACTAGAAAGGTTTGTACCATGAAAGGAACTGCCAGTATTTGCAAAATACCAAGTAGGAATGGATATAAATGGCCTAACTTAACTGAATTACACACTTATTTATTTCAGCGTGGCTTTGAAGAGGCTCATGATGCTGAAGCCGATGTAAAAGCTTTAGCTAATTGTTTTTTTGAGCTTAAAAATAGAGGTTTATTATTTTAAAATATGAATTTTTTAAAGGTAGGCAAGGCTACAGAGTTAAGCGGAAAAAACAGAAAGCTTTATAGGGCATTAGAGGTATTGCCTGGTTTTTTAAGTTGGAGCACTTTAATTATTTTAATAGTTTTATCATATTTTGAGCCAGTATGGGTGGCTTATTTTATTATAGCTTTTGATGTCTACTGGTTGTTATTAGTTTTATATTTAGCATTACATTTAGTTGCTGCTTATAGAAAGCTGCAGAGAATCAAAGCCATGGACTGGAAATATTTATGCGAGAATTTACAAAAAGATTCTGAAATTATTGATGAAGAGAATTTAGTAAAAGAACCTAAAAAATCAAGATATTTATATAAGGAAGCTAAGTCTTGGCAAGATATAATTCATATAGTAGTTCTACCAACATACAATGAAGATTTGCAAATTATTAGAAATTCTCTTTTGGCAATAAAAAATGATAATTATCCAAACAAAAAGATCAATATAGTTTTGGCTATGGAAAGCAGAGTGGGAGAAGTGGCCCAAAAAAGAGCAGAGGCTATAAGAAGAGAATTTCAAGATAGCTTCTTTAAATTATACATTGCTTTTCATCCTGGGGATATTGAAGGAGAGTTAAAAGGTAAGGGGGCTAATCAGGCCTGGGCTTTAAAACATTTTAAAAAAGAAGTAATTGATCCTGAAAATTGGAATTATGATGATATTATTGTTAGTGTTTTTGATATTGATACAGTTATAGCTAGTGGTTATTTTTATAGGTTAACATATAAATTTTTAAGTACTCCTGATCCCCATAGAGCTAGCTATCAGCCAGTCCCTGTTTATCATAACAATGTGTGGGAAGCACCTTTTTTTGCCAGAGTCGCTGCTACTTCTAATACTTTTTGGCAGATGATGCAACAAATACGTAGGGAAAGTTTAGCTACCTATTCCTCTCATTCTATGTCCTTTAAGGCTTTAGCTGACATAGGCTTTTGGTCTACTACTATGGTTAGTGAGGATTCACGTATATTTTGGCATTGTTTGCTTTATTACAGAGGAGACTACAGAGTAGAACCTTTAAATTTTCCAGTATCTATGGATGTAACTATGGATAAAAATACAGTAGCCACAGCTAAAAGTTTATATAAACAGCAAAGACGTTGGGCTTGGGGAGCAGAAAATATTCCTTATCTTATTTTTAATACTATTAAACTTTGGCCTAATTTAGATAAAAAAACAATCTTATATCATATAGGAGTTCAGGTATATGGTTTTCATTCTTGGGCTACTAATGCTTTGATTATCGCTGTGGTAGGTTGGTTACCTATTATTTTAGGTGGTGAAAGATTTACCAGTACAGTTTTGTCTGGTAATTTACCGGCAGTAACTACCACGCTGATGAATTTAGCTATGATAGGGCTTATTCTCTCAGCAGTTATTTCTACATTATTACTTCCAAAACCAAAGGAACCTATTAAAGTTATTAAAAAAATACAGATTATTGTTGAATGGTTATTTGTGCCAGTAACTATTATTGTCTTTGGAGCTATACCATGCTTAGAAGCTCAAACAAGATTACTTAGAGCTAAATACATGGGTTTTTGGGTTACACCTAAAGAGAGATAAGAAGGAAAAACAATTAATTTAGATTTTTATCTAAGTTTTTTTATATTATTTTTTCCTTCTTCTTAATGTGGTATAATAAAATAGTAAGCATTAATTAATAATTATAATTAAATTATTTTTTTAATATAAAATATGAAAGATTTTCACAGTTTAACTTGGAAAAATGTACTAAAGGAAATAAAATCTTCTAAGGATGGTTTAAGTAGTGATGAAGCTAAAAAAAGACTTGATAATATTGGTTTAAACCAATTGCAAAAAGAAAAACCATTAGGAGCTTTTAAAATTTTAATATCACAATTAAAAAGTCCACTTGTTTATGTTTTAGTAATAGCTGGAATTATATCTTTTAGCTTAGGTGAAGAAGTAGATACTTATGTTATTTTTGGCGCGGTGTTTATTAATACTATTATTGGATTTGTTCAAGAAAATAAGGCTAATAAAGCCCTGTCTAAGTTAAGGAAAATGGTGGAGCACAAAGCTGTGATAATTAGAGATGGGCATGAGAAAGAGATTTTAAGTAAAAATATAGTGCCTGGCGATATTATAGTCCTAGAGCCAGGCAATAGAGTTCCAGCAGATATTAGATTAATAGAATCCAGAGATGTAAAAATAAATGAAGCTAGTCTTACCGGTGAATCAGTACCAAGTTCTAAAGCAACAGAAAAAACAAAGGTAGGAGCACCTTTAGCTGATAGAAATAATATGGCTTATGCCGGAACTGTGGTAGTTTCGGGTAATGGTAGAGGTGTGGTAGTAGCTACTGCTCAAGATACTCAGATTGGTAAAATATCATCTTTAGTACATGCTACTAAAGAAGAGAAGACACCACTTCAAAAACGGCTAACTTCATTATCCAAAAGTTTAGGAATTATTGTAGGAGTTACTAGTCTTTTAATTGTGCTTTTAGGTGTTAGTCAAGGTAGAGATTTTTTTGAAATTTTTATTGTAGCTATTGCAGTGGCTGTATCAGCTATTCCTGAAGGTTTAGTTGTGGCAGTAACAGTTATCTTAGTTTTAGGTATGCAACAAATTTTAAAGAAAAAAGCATTAGTTAGAAAATTAATAGCTGCTGAAACTTTAGGTTCAACTACTGTAATCTGT
The DNA here is from genome assembly GCA_964473565.1 of uncultured Gammaproteobacteria bacterium. Lineage (GTDB taxonomy): Bacteria > Patescibacteriota > Patescibacteriia > Patescibacteriales > UBA12465 > JAIPJO01. The sequence goes on along the minus strand of CAYYPI010000011.1, from coordinate 11,815 downwards.
ACAGATAAGACAGGTACATTGACAGAAGGTGATATGCAAGTTTCTCATATTATTATTGGGGATGAGAAGCTTAATTTTGAGAAAGACAAACATAATGAAGAAAATATTGCTAAGGATATGTATTATGCTTTGCGTATTTCTATTTTATGTAATAATGCAGTAATTGAAAATCCAGATAATGATTTAGAGAATATAAAATTATTAGGACTTCCAACTGAAAAAGCTTTATTTCTAGCTGGCATTCAAGCTGGTTTAGATAAGGAAAGTTTAAGTAAGGAGTATGAACGTATTCAAGAATTACCTTTCTCTAGTGACACTAAGTTCATGGCTACTTTACATAAAAATGTTAAAGGTTATCGTTTATTTGAAAAAGGTGCACCTGAAAGAGTTTTAGAAAAATCTACATATTTTCATCATCAAGGTAAGGTAAAAAAACTCAGTAGTGCTAACAGAAAAAAACTAATAGAAAAGTATGAAACTTATACTAGCAAAGGACTTAGACTTATTGCTGTAGCCTATAAGAAGATAAGCACCACAGAGATTAATGATGAGAAGAAGGTAGACTTAAAAAAATACGACAAAGATTTAATTTTTCTTGGTTTTTTGACATTAAAAGATCCCTTACGTCCAGATGTCGCTAAAACAATAGAAGTCTGCAGGACTGCAGGTATTAGGCCTATAGTTATCACTGGTGATCATGCTTTAACTGCTAAAGCCATAGCTCAAGAGATAGGCTTTAAAATCACTAAAAATTCAATTATCACTGGTGAAGATTTGGATAACACTAGCGATGAAGAATTGAAAAAAATAGTTAAAAAAGCTGATGTTTTTGCTAGAGTTAGTCCTCATCATAAATTAAGGATTGTTAAAGCCTTGCAAGCTCAAAATGAGGTGGTAGCTATGACAGGTGATGGTATTAATGACTCTCCTGCTTTAAAGGCTGCGGATATTGGAGTCTGCCTGGGTTCTGGAACTGATATTGCTAAAGAGACTTCAGATATTGTTTTGTTAGATAATAATTTTAAGGTTATTGTTAGTGCTGTTAAACAAGGTAGAGTAATTTTTGATAATATTAGAAAAGTAATTACTTATTTACTTTCAGATAGTTTTTCTGTGGTAGTGCTTATTATAGGAGCTATTATTTTCGGCTTACCTCTACCACTTTTACCAGCACAAATTCTTTGGATAAACATTGTTAATGATGGTTTCCCTAGTTTTTCTTTAGCTTTTGAAAAAGGAGAGAGTGGTTTAATGAAGAAGAAACCTTTTTCTAAAAAGGAGCCATTATTAAACAAGGAAATGAAAACTATTATCTTTATCACAGGTGCGGTGAGGTATATACTTTATTTTGCTCTTTTTGTTTATTTTTTAAGATTAGATTTAAACATAGATTATATCAGAACTGTAATTTTCACAATTGTAGGTATTAGCTCACTGCTTTATGTTTTCAGCTTAAGGTCATTTATAAAACCAGTCTGGAAAATGAATCCTTTCTCAAACACCTATTTAAACTTTGCTACTTTAGCTAGTCTATTACTTCTAATTTTAGCAATATACTTTGCGCCATTACAAAATGCTATGAAAACAGTAGCGCTAAGTTTAAACGATTGGCTCCTGGTTTTTGCCTTTAGTATTGTTAATATAATATTAATAGAGATAAGTAAATTTTATTTTATAAGTAAAAATAAGAAAGATGCCTAGCAGAGATTACAAAAAAGATAATTTTATAAGTAGGCTGTTTAAAAGTCAGTTATTTTTTACCTTGCTGGGTTTGATGTTACTTGTTATGATACTAATCCCTGTCTATAGAAATTATCAGGAAACAAACGCTATTGATAAAGAGATAGCTGAGATACAAAAAGAAATAAAAGAATATGAAAGTTCAAATCAGGAACTTAGACAAATGCTTGATTATTTAGAATCGGAAGAATCTTTAGAGGCTCAGGCTAGACTAAATTTAGGTTTAAAAAAGCCAGGAGAAGAAGTGGTAGTGATAAAAACAGAAGCAGAGAATCAAGAAATAATTAATAATATAAATAATAAAAAAGAAGATTTACCTAACTCAAAACTTTGGTTTAGTTACTTCTTTAACTAATTATATGGATTTTTTAAAAAGTCTACCTTGGGAAACAGTGTATTATAACAACACTCTTAGTGAATATGTTTGGGCTTTGGGTTTATTTATTTTATTTATTTTTATTTTTAAGATTATAAAAAATAGAGCCTGGCATCGTCTAGAAAAACTTAGCAAACTTTCAAAAAGTAATTTAGATGATAAATTAGTAGAATTGCTTAAATCTATTAATTTATCTTTCTATTTAATATTATCTTTATGGATTGTAACTAGGGGTTTAGAATTAAGCTCTTTAGTAAATGATATTATCAATACTTTGTTCATTGTTATAATATTTCATCAAGCTACTAAATTCTTTCAGATTTTACTTAAGTTTTGGGTAAATAAAAAAGTGGAAAGTGAAGTGCAAAAAGAAAATATATTACCTCTCTTAAGTGTAAGCATGAAAGTAGTTGTTTGGATCTTTGCCTTACTCTTAATTCTTTCTAACCTTGGAGTTAATGTTAACTCTTTAATAGCTGGTCTTGGAATTGGTGGTATTGCAGTAGCTTTAGCTGCTCAATCAATGTTAGGGGATATCTTTTCTTCTATTGTTATTTATTTTGATAAACCCTTTGAAGCTGGCGACTTCATCATTTTAGAAGATGGGACTACTATGGGCGTGGTTAAAAAAATAGGTTTTAAAACTACTAGAATAACTGCTCTGGGAGGAGAAGAAGTAGTAGTTGCTAATTCTAGTTTAACTTCTCAGAAGATACATAATTACAAAAAAATGGAAAAAAGACGTATATCTGTTAATTTTGGTGTTGTTTATAGCACCTCTCAAGAGAAAATGAAGCGTATTCCAGAGATAGTAAAAAATATTGTAGATAGTATTAAAGATATTGATTTTGATAGGGTTCATTTTAAAAAGTTCGCAGATTCTTCTTTGCTTTTTGAGTTAATATATTATGTTGATACAGATGATTACAATGCTTATATGGATCACAATCAAGAATTACACTTAGAAATGAAAAAGCAATTTGAAAATGAGAAGATTGAAATGGCTTTCCCAACTCAAACTATACATTTGAATAAGGAATAATATCTTTAGGTGTTAAAAAAATAAGAAAAGTAAATATTAATAAAAGATAATAATTGAGCTGGTAATCGGAATTGAACCGATAACCTCTTCCTTACGAAGGAATTGCTCTACCAGGTTGAGCTATACCAGCACATAAAATATTATATGAAAGCAAGCGAATGTAGTCAATTTAAATTAAATAATTTAAATATTAAAATAATAGCTATAGCAATTATTAGTTTGAGTTTTCTATTTTCTTTTAACTCAAGCGCTCTAGCTGAAAATAATGCTAATAATAATTCTAGCATTTATTTAGATAAAGCTACTATTGCTAAAGGTTACACTGTTACTGGCTTCAACGAGAACCTAAAATTATCTTTAGTGCCAGGGATATTAAATGAAGATACTAGGGTTGATATGGAAGAGATTGTAGGGATGAGCTTACCTTTTAATTTAGAAAAACTTAGTCCTGTCTATCAATTTGAGTTTAGAAATAAAGCTGCTTATGATAATCATAAGCCTTTTTATATTCAGTTTAGTTATGATGAAGAAAATAGTGACTACAAGCAGGTTTTCTTTTTTGACAATAACTATAATACTTGGAGGCCCTTACCCACTAGAGATTATCCAGAAGAAAATTTTGTACGCTCTTTAATCCACCTTCCTTATGCTCGTATAGCAGTATTCTCATATCCTAATGTTATGGGGCAGGGTGATGCTAGCTGGTATGCATATAAGGGTGGCAATTTCGCGGCTTCTCCAGACTTTCCTAAAGGTTCAATAATTAGAGTACATAATTTAGCTAATGATAAATATGTAGATGTAGAGATTAATGACTTTGGTCCTGATAGATCTATTTTTCCAAACAGAATAATTGATTTAGATAAAGAAGCTTTTAGAAAAATATCTAGCCCCTCAGCTGGTATTATTCAGGTAAAGATAGAACCTTTAAAGATTATAAAAGATAAATCACAAAGAACTCTAGGTTTAACAGATAAAGGAGCTCATTTAGAGCCTGAGATTAGTGCCCAAGCAGCTGTGATTATAGATGAGGAAAGCGGTGAAGTGCTTTGGGAGAAAAATGGTGAAGAAATTCTTCCTATTGCTAGTTTAACTAAGGTAATGGCAGTGAAGATATTTTTAGACAACAATAGAGACTTGAAGCAAATAGTAGAGTATAAATATCAAGATGAAGAATATAATTATCAGTATTGTGAAAAATGGGAGTCTTCAAGGATTAGACTAGATGAAGGTGACAGGTTAACTGTTAATGACTTAATATATAGTTCACTAGTTGGTTCAGCTAATAATGCTGTAGAGACTTTAGTTAGATACAGCGGTTTAAGTAGGGATGCTTTTATTAAAGCTATGAATGATAAGGCTAGAATATTAGGAGCTAATAGTACTCATTTCGATGAGCCTACAGGCCTTTCTACTAAAAATGTGAGTTCTGCTTTAGATTATGCTATAATAGCAAAAGAGGTCTTAAAAGATCCAGTGATTGCTAGCGCTGTTAGTGCTAGACATTATAGCTTCTCTACAATTGATGGCACTAAGGTGAAAAATTTATATAATACTAACTCTTGGCTTCGCTATAGTGTTATGCCTTTCACAGCCTCTAAAACAGGTTATTTACACGAAGCTAAGTATTGTTTAATGAGTAGAATACAGTCTGCTGATGGCAGACAGCTTATCTCTATAGTGCTAGGTGCAGAGAGCAGAGATGAAAGTTTATTTTCCACTAAAGATGCTTTTAATTATTCTAGTAAAATATTTTTACATTAATTAAAACCTTAATTATTATATGATTAATATTAGTAATGTTTCTAAATACTATAAACCAGATGTGGTGGCTTTAGAAAATGTAAGTCTAGATGTTAAAGCTGGAGAAATGGTTTCTATTGTTGGTCAGTCAGGTAGTGGAAAAACTACCTTAGTTAAACTTTTAACTGGAGAGGAAAAACCAGATAAAGGACAGCTAGTAGTGGGAGAGTGGGATATAACTAATATTAATCGTTCTCAGGTTCCTTATTTACGTAGACAGATTGGAGTTATATTTCAAGACTTTAAATTATTACCTAAAAAGACTTTAGCTGAAAATGTAGGCTTTGCTTTGCAGGTTTGTGGACAAAAACCAGCTAGGATTAAGAAAATAGTACCCAGTGTTTTAAAGATTGTAGGTTTAGAAGGCAAAAAGCATCGCTATCCTCATGAGGTCTCAGGAGGAGAAGGGCAAAGAGTTGCTATTGCTAGAGCGCTTGTACATCAACCTAAGATATTATTAGCAGATGAACCTACTGGTAATTTAGACTCTATTAATGCCAACGAGATTATTGATTTACTCTTAAAGATTAATAATTTTGGTACCACAGTTGTTTTAGTAACACATAACAGAGAAATAGTTAATCGTTTAAAAAAGAGAGTAATCACCATGGATAATGGTAGAGTTATTGCCGACCAGGCTCATGGAAAATATATTATTAGATAATTTGAATATATAAATAATATAGATTAAATATAAAAATATAAATATGTTCACAGCGCTGTATAGAATACTTAAATTAAGCTTTCAAGATATTGGTAGAAATATTTGGCTTTCAATTGTAACTATTACAATTTTAATTTTAGCCCTTTTTTCTATTAATAGTCTTTTTACTGTGCAAATTATTAGTCAAAATGCTATTGAGGCTGTGAAATCTAAAGTAGACATTAATCTCTATTTAGAAAACAATGCTAATGAAAATGAGATTCTAGAGTTAAAATCTCAGCTAGAAAAGATGCCAGAAGTGAAGGAAGTGCGTTATGTTTCTCAACAAGAAGCTTTATCTTCTTTCAGAGAGCAAAATGAAAAGAACCCAGAGATTATTCAAGCCTTAAGGGAATTAGGAAAAAATCCATTATCACCTAGTTTAATAATATTGCCTGAGAGCGCTGATAATACCGACACCTTAATTGCTAATTTAAAAGCTTATCAAAGTGATATCATTGAATCACGTGATTTTAATGATAACGCTGTTATTTTAGAAAAGATTAACAATATTACAGACAGTGTTAATCAGGTGGGTATGATTATAATTGCTATATTTATCCTCACAAGCTTGCTGGTAGTGTATAACTCTATTAGGGTGGCTATTTACACTCATCGTAGAGAAATTAACATCATGAGGCTAGTGGGAGCTTCTACTAATTTTATTTACATGCCCTTTATTGCTTCCGCCTTGATATATAGTTTAGTTAGCGTTATTGTTATTATAGCTATTTTCTATCCTTTCTTACTATTATTACAACCTTATCTTGAAGTCTTTTTCATGGGTTATAATGTTGATATACTTAGTTATTTCACCACACATTTCTGGACTATATTTGGAGTTGAGTTTTTGATTGTTGCCATTATTAATATATTGGCTAGCTTGATAGCAGTGAAGAGATATGCAAAAGTATAGTATTTTTTTGACAAGTTTGAAAAAATAACTTATTATTTTTTTATTACCTTTCGGGGATCGTCTAACGGCAGGACGCCTGGTTTTGGTCCAGGTAATCGGGGTTCGAGTCCCTGTCCCCGAGCATTTGACAAGAAGTATACTTTAGTAGTATACTTTTTTGTTATGTTCTTTTTATTAATTAAATTATACCGACATGAAACTTAATGCATTTTTTCCAAAGCCTGAGAATGGAGAAGACTTTGGTAGTATTTTAGCAAAAAATATTACTGACAAGCATCCTGAAAAATTGTTTCTCGTTTGTGCAGAGTACAGGGGCGTTGATAATTCCAAAAAATTGGTAGATTGTTTTGGTTTAGATTTTGCTCTGAACCTTGATCGCGGAAACTCTCCGATGATTATTTGCAGCTTTATGAAAGCAGATTACTTTTTAAAAAAGGACAAATTTGCAAAAAAGTTTTCCGCTTTAATGGGACAGCCAAGGGTTTGTTTTATGCAAATACCTTTTAAACCTTCTGACGTAGAAGATAAATTCAGGGAGCTACTAAGTGATCAAAAAGAAGAAGACGTTCTAGCTACTGAACTTAACAAGGCAGCCTCATATAATGACATAATGGGGACTATTCAACATCGAGTTTCTGCTCATTTTCAAAAAAAAGTAGAGGGTTCCAGTGAAGCTATTGCCTCAGCAGTCGCTGAAGCAAGAGAAAAATTGAATTTGTCAGGAACTGATGAGGAAATTGCTAGAAAAATTAAAAACTTCAGAAGAGAAAATGAGCAGTCTGCATTTGCTGGTAAATTTTTTCCTGGAGTGTTCTGTGATATTGAAAACACGTTGCTTGTTGATGGTGAAGTGAATAATGAAATTTTGAAAAAGCTTCAAGATCTATCAAAAACCAAGCCAATTACTTTGTGGACAGGAGCTGTTGCTGATATGAAGAAGATTCAGGAGAAGCTCCTAAGGTATGGTATTACCTGGAAGTTAATTTCAAAGGTTTCATTAAATGGTGCCGAAGTTGAAATGGCATATGATGATGAAGAGTTTGATGTATTTTTTGATAAATACAATGTTAAAGTCAGAAAGTTTATTCAAGTGTGATAACTTTAAGATGAAGATTTTATACCTCACAATAATATGTGGGGTTTTTTATTTATAAATTAATATTGACTATAATATATATCAATAGATATACCTAGTATGTTGAAAAGATTTATTAATTATTATAAAAACTTGTATTGTGGTTTAAGTTAATTACCAACCACCACCGCCTCCACCACCACTACCTCCACCAGAGAAGCCTCCACCACCAGCACCGCTTGAAGAGCCGGTGCTTTTGTTTATATTAGAACTAATCTTATCTATGCTGCTACTAATTTGTTCAATGTTGCTGTTTAGGCTAAGCACTGAAGCTCCTGAATACCAATAGAGGCTATTTTTGATGTACTCTTCACCATATATATCTTTCATCTTGTTAACCCATAGTTTTATTGAACCAAAGATAATTGAATAGGGTAGTAATTTAGTAAAGATGTTTTCTTGTTCATAGAATTTGTGCCTATCTGTTTCAGCTACAGTCATATAGGTTTCAAAACCTTTTAGCTTCCACATTAGTTCTTGTCCTGATTCTGTTTTATTAGAGATTGTGCTGTAGAAGACAAAAAAGATGATAGCTGATATAACGTTAAAAGTGAAAATAGATAATATAAAAAGAATTAAAAATATTATTTTAATCTTTGGTGACTTCTCTAATATATAGCCTTTATCTTTTAATTCATTTACCCCTTCTTTTTTTATCTTAGACAGCCTAGATCTAAATATTGTTTGCAGTTTAGTGGAGCTAACATTATCAGAGCTGGAAAACATAGTATTAAAGATATATTTTTCAGTGTTATCTAATTTATCTATATCTTTTATATCCCTAAGTTTTAGAAAGTTTAACTTGTTTTGTTTGAAAAATAATATCTTAGTTTCTGTTTCTTCAATTTTAAGAAGTTTTAAAGTGGCTAGTTTTACAATAGTAGCAGTGATGTACTTTGGTTTTAATGTTAGCTTGCTAATCATTAGTCCCATTAAGATAGGACTGATATTACTAGGAGGGGTGAAATGAGTAACAGTTGGTTTCTTATAATATGGATTTTTCTTCTTGTGTTTTTTATAGAAAATAAAAGATATTATTAAAACAATGATGGGTATAATAAAGAGATAAAAAGGCGCTAAGAGAGAAAAAAGAGAAGTATTATTATTTGTTTTATCATTATTTAAAATGTGCTCAGATATAAAACCTTTGCTATTGTCTTGTGGTTTACTAATTTCTTGATGATTGATATACCCTTTATCAAAACTAGCTGAAACAGTTATACCTTCATTTTTGTTTATAGTTTCAGTGCTACTTATCTCTAGAGTATTTTCATCTAACCACCGAGCACTAGCTAATTTATTATCTTTGCTCTCTTGTTTTCCGCTGTAATAGTATGTTTCTATGTCGTTTTTAGTCAGAGGTTCTGGGAACTTAATTTGAGCAGTGAAATTATCTATTTCAAGATCCCAGAATGTGCCTAAGATATTCCAATATAGTTCATCAAAGTCAGTTTGCTCTCTAATAATATTATCTACTCTGTATATAATCCTATAATCATTTTCTCCTTGAACAGTAATATTGGGGTCACCTATTTTCCAAGTAATAGCACTGCCTTGTTTGCTAGTTTGGTACTTATATGAATTGCCCTCAAAATCAGTGATGCTGATTAATTCAATAGGTGTGTAATATGAACCTTCAGGTGTGTTAATAGTCTCTGATATAATTCTAAAAATACCATGCTTATTCCTACAGCTACCACAATCAGCAAAAATATTTTCAGTAATTATTGCTGAGTCATCTTTTTTAATATCAATCTCTACTTGATAATCCTTTATATACCAATAGTTTACATTTTCTCTAGCAGAGCTTGAGAAAGGAGTTGTAAGTAATATAAGCAGAGAAAAGATGAGAATATTTTTTTTCATATCTTTATTTAATAATATATTCTTATTTTATCACTTAATTATAAAAATGTTTATATTATTGATAGTAGAAAATAAGGTATATTAAAAAGAATATTTTAGCAGATATTGAAGATTCAGTTTTTAGGGCATGCAATTATAAAATATCAGAAAAAACAAGGAAAAAACTTGTTTTTTTCTAGATATTAGGTTAAAATAAAATAAAGATAGGGCAGTGATAATTATTTTTTTATATAATAAAAAGAGATTTAAATTAGTAAAAAATATGAAAATGGAAAAATTTATACCAGATAAAAAAGGTATTGAAAAAACTTCAAAAAGTGAAAGTCGCGCAGAAAGACGTGCTCAGGACAAGGCTGAGAAAAAAGAGTCTTTTTCTGATAGGGTTAAGAATTCACAAATTGAGAAATTAAAACAAGAGGAAAAGCAGGAGAATGAGGTAGAGTTAGAAAAGGTTAGGAAGGCGATAAAAGAAGATTTGCCAGAGGATTGGAAGGATGATCAATATGAGAGTAAGGAGGAATTATTAAATGCAGCTGAACAAGCTGATGCAGAGTATTTAGCTACAGAAGAGGGCAGAAAGAAAGACAAGAAAATTCAAAAAAGCAGTAAGTTTAAAAGATGGGTAGCTAGAAATGTAATACAAGGAGCTTTGTATGGTGGTTCAACTTTAGCTGGTATTTTTGGAGCGGGTAATAATAATGCTACTGCTCAAGATATTGAAAACAACATTAAAGACCCAGAAGATTTGAAAAATAAAACAGAAATGCAGGTAGATGCTGAAGATAATATTGTACCCGATGACAATGCTTACACAGTTACTGAAAAAGATTTTGAAGGAGGTGTTGGCCCTGATTCAGAGGGAGTAGAAATTGAAGATAATATTGAAAGAGATTTAAGTGAACAAGAAAAAGAAGATAAAAAAGTATTTGAAAAACATGAAAAAGAGTGGGAAAAGAATCATAAATATTATGTTCGTGACGGTGAAGAGTTGAAATCAGTTATTAGACACTCTTTAAATCACTTAAATCAAGCCTTTGAAACTCCAGAAGACTTAAGAAATTCTATTCATGAATTATATGATCAAGTTTTAAGTCCTGAAGAAATTATTGATTTATATTCATTTATTAAAACAGGAGCACCAGAGGAGAAATCTGAAGAAGCCTTAAATCGTAATGATGTAGAGTATCTGCAAAGTATATATAATAAGATAGCTGATGCACCTAGTGATGAAGTGAATGATAAGTTAGTTTCTATTTTAGAATCAAATAGTAATAAAGAGGGCGGTATTGATGATATGTATGGAATAGCTACAGGTGAAGCTTCTAATACTTTAATTCTTGATAAGATAGGAAAAATTCTTGAGTTATCTGGTTTAGAGAGTGACTTTGAAGCAGAGAAAGTTGAGGGTGAAAGAAAAGATGTTGAAATGAAAGAAACTCCAGAGGAAAGAGGGTACACTTCTATTACAATTGAAAAAGGTTTAGATATAGCTCCTGAAAAAGCGCATGAAATTGAGATGTTTACTAGTAAATTAGAAAATTTTGGCAACTTTGATAATTTAGGTGATTTTATTAAAAATTTCGATACCTCCACTTTTGATAAAATTGAAATTACAGGTGAAGATAAAAGTAATAATGTTGAATACAATGGTGAGGCAGTAGATTTTGATACGCTTGATGATTTAGGAACTGGTAATTACAAGATACAAGTAGATAATTATGAGGTTAATTTTGATTATGAAAGAGGTGAAGGTGGAGAGGTAAAAAAACTTTCTAATTTTGAAGGTACTTATCACACTGAAAATGGTGATATTAGAGTTAGCGCCTCTGAAGCTGTTAAAGACGTTAGTGCTTTTGAAGGAGATAAAGATGGTTATATTAGATCACTTAAAGATTTTAAACTTGATGCTTTTGGTGAAGTTCAGTTAGAAATTGGTGAGTTATATAAATATGAAAATGTTAATGAAGTTGGAGGATCTGTTGATAATGTTAATGTTAAAATAGGTGAATGGTCAGTTAGCGCTGGAGCTTTAGATGCTAAATATAAAACACCACAAGGTGAGTTTGATCTTGGCAAGATGATAGATAATGTTTGGCAAGATAAGGAAGGTGCTAAAGTTGGAGATATAATTGATCGTTTTGATATTAGCAGTGGACCAATAACTATTGAGAACGCTGACGGCTCTACTAAAATAGAGTACGATGGTAAAAACTTCTTCTATAATGATTATCGTA
>CAYYPI010000010.1:0-39928 GCA_964473565.1 uncultured Gammaproteobacteria bacterium | reverse complement strand
CACATAAAACATGGAAAAAGGGTTGCGCTCGTTTTCCGACTAAACGGTACATCTCCATTTATATCAATCTACAGACTATTCCTTCTCCCTTCCTAAAATATAGGTTAGGGGCTGGCGTGTTAGCAAGGTATAATTTCAGTAAACAACTATAAACCCTACTCTCGGCACTTAAGCCTCAGTCGTTACGGGGTCAAGACAATAAATTTTATTGTCCGACTTCCCTCGGAGTTACTTGTTTCATATATTGTTATTATATAACAGCGTATATGAAATTTTGATAAAACGCTTCTCCGATATGAGCCAGATTTGTCAGTATCTTTTCAGATAAAGGTCGCGAGACATTCACGACACGAGCTGACGGCAACCATGCAGCATCTGTTAGGCACCCTCGAAGGCTTCCCTGTTTCCAGGGCGTGCAGCCTAATGTCAAACCTTGGTGAGGTTCTTCGGTTATCGTCGAATTAAACCACATGCTCCACCGCTTGTGCGGGTCCCCGTCTATTCCTTTGAGTTTTAAGCTTGCGCTCGTACTCCCCAGGCGGGATGTTTAACGAGTTATCTAAACCGGCACTGAGAGGGTCGATGACTCCCAATGCCTAACATCCAGTGTTTACGGCGTGGACTACGGGGGTATCTAATCCCCTTCGCTCCCCACGCTTTCGTCCTTGAACGTCAGGCGCGTTCTAGCAAGCTGCCTTCGCATTTGGCGTTCCTGCTGATATTAACGGATTTAACCCCTACACCAGCAATTCCGCTTGCCTCTACCGGCCTCTAGTCTATTCATCTCTCCCGCAGCCTCCAGGTTGAGCCTGAAGATTTAACAGGAGATGCAACAGACCGCCTACGGACCCTTTACGCCCAATAAATCCGGATAACGCTTGGGGCCCTCGTATTACCGCTGCTGCTGGCACGAGGTTAGCAGCCCCTTATTCATTAGGTACAGTCATTGATTCTTCCCTAATAAAAGCAGTTTACACTCCGAAAAGCGTCTTCCTGCACGCGACGTCGCTCCTTCAGCCTTGCGGCCATTGAGGAATATTCGTGACTGCAGCCTCCCGTAGGAGTCTGGGCAGTGTCTCAGTCCCAGTGAGGCGGGTCATGCTCTCACACCCGCTATCCGTCATAGCCTTGGTAAGCCATTACCTTACCAACAAGCTGATAGACCATAGACCCCTCTTGAAGCACCGGAGTTTTAAATAAAGAACTTATTATTCTTTATTACTATCGGGTATTATTCTCGCTTTCGCAAGGTTATCCCCGTCTTCAAGGTAGGTTATCAATGTGTTACTCTCCCGTTTGCCAAGCTAGTAAACTAGCTTTCGACTTGCATGCCTTAGCCACGTCGCCAGCGTTCATCCTGAGCCAGGATCAAACTCTCAATAAAATATTATAGAGAATTTGAAAGCCTAAGCTTTCAAATAAACAATTTTTGTTTTTGTGTTATCCAGATTGATGCCTACTGGCATCAAAAAATCTCACCAAATTTAAAAATAATGTAAAGAACTTTTAACAGAGATAAAAACAGTAATAATCAATATCACTGTTTTACAAATTTATTTCTGTTTTATCGTATATCGCCTATATTATACTATTAAAAAAAAGATGTCAAGCCCTTTGTATTTTTTAAATAAAAAATAATTTAAGCCTTGAAATATAAGGATAATTTTGTTATACTTTTAATTGATTATTTAAAAATAATATTTAATAATATGGAAAATAATAATACACAAAATAATACAAACCAAGATTATAATGAAATTGATTATGAAAAACAAGAGCAATCACAAGCTCTAGAAATGAGAGTTGATACTACTGAAAAATTAAGCAAAGAGCATTATGAATTTTTAAAAAACTCTGGTCTAAAAGGACTTTCAATAACAGATAAAAGTTTGGAAGTTATTGATTCAGGTTTTGATGAGGATTTGATTATAAATATTTTAAAGAATCCAGAGCTCTTAGATTCTTTTGATGATATAAAAGATTTAGATATTAATGTTATTAAAGCTATGGTAGCTGAAGGTAGTACAGAGATTTCCTCTATAGATTTAGAAGAAGATTCCATAGAGATTGCTAATTCTAAATTAGAGAATTTAGATAAGGCTCAATTAGATGATAAAGAGATTGAAGAAAAAGAGTAGTAGATTTTAACTTAATTCCTAAGTATTTATAAAATAGATATTTAATTATATCTATTTTTTAGTTTAATAAGCACCTAGATGTTGACAATTATAAATATAGATGCTAGTGTTATATATTAAATTGATATTTAAAATTAAATCAAAAATAGGAGGAAAAATCATGAAAAACTTGAAAAAAATGAAAGTGAAAGTCTTGTTTTTACTTATTGTGACTGCATTTTTTGCAGTTAATGCTCAAGCGCAAAGTCAGCATACTTTGCGTAATCAGTTCAATGATAATGTGCTGGTTGAGATTCCTGATATTGGTGTTAGGGAGTATTTGAGCCCGGCTAATTCGGGATCTAATACTACTAGTCACTTATTTTATGGCTCAGTTGTAAGCATGAAGATCACTGTTGATTATCACCCACCGGTAAATGTAAACGTTGCCTTGAATGGAGAGTATATTGATATAAATCGAAAACTTCTCAGCCAAGGTGATACTATATTTTCTTCAGCAGAGGTTGTTGTGGCAGATAATTATCAAGGTGGCTCTTCTTTTGCTTCTAATGATGTGAAAAAATCTGGTTCCAGTGCTAAAGCAGTGTTATTTGTTAATGCCACCGACTATAAAATGGTTGGTAAAACTGGCGCTCTTAAAGGTTTAACTTTAATGCCGGGGGACACTGTTAGCAGTCCTGTTATTAAGTTAAATGAAGCCTTAAGATATAATATCTTTGAAGGGGCTTACATTGACAACAACAACACTGTTTTGGAAAAAGAAAATGCAGACAAGTTATTAAGTTTGTATAATTCCAGCGCTAAAATTAAATGGCTTAATTCTGGTATTTATGAAGAAAATTTTAAGGTTTTTCTAAGTGAGTCCGGGGAGAGAGACAAGATTGGAGCTCTTTTAATTCTTCAATTCAAAGTGGATGATGATACTAAACATATTATCATTGATGATGAAGAGGTTAGCAGAAATTTACCTCACGGAGAGAAGAGACAGCGAGATGTTATTAACGAAAGTGATAAGAAGATTCAGTTGACCATTGGTGGAACACAGAAAGTCATTGCCTCCAAAAAGGGAAGAAGATTTTCTAAAGCAGAAATGGAAGAGAAGCTGGCGAACGGGTACTACTACATTACAGTGTCTTTAATTACTAATAAAGCAATACAAAGAGATTTATTGCTTTTAGTTAGTGAAGACCAGAGACATTTCATTGTCGAGCAGTCTGATGTTGATCAGGTTATCAAGTCAGATTATCAAGGACAAGGATTGTAAAGTTTATAATGCGCTAATTGCAACAAGCAAGAGGCGCATTTTTTATTTGTTAATTTATAATTTTTCCTAGTTTATTGAATTGACCAGCAGAATATTCTTTGTTATACTATTAGTATATATATGAGTTTATTGTAGCTCTCGTAGCCTGTAATGAGGCTAATTTTTATATTTAAATATTTTAAAAATAAGTATTATGATTATTTCTTGGCAAGGACAATCTTGTTTTAAAATTCAAGATAAAATTGGTCCAGATGGTATTACAGTAGCCACCGATCCTTTTGATAAGTCAGTAGGTTTAAAGGTTCCAAATTTTGAAGCGGATATAGTAACAGTGAGTCATGATCACCATGATCACAACAATACTCAAGCTTTTAGAGGAAATCCTTTTGTTGTTAAAATGGCAGGTGAATATGATGTTAAAGGAGTTTTAGTTGAAGGTATTGAATCATATCATGATGAAAAAAAAGGTGAAGAAAGAGGAAAAAATATTATTTACAGAATTGAAATGGAAGATATCAGTATTGTTCATTTGGGAGATTTAGGTCATGTTCTAAATGATTCACAATTAGCTAAATTAGAAGCTACGGATATATTAATGATACCAGTGGGAGGTAATTATACTTTGGATGCCAAAAAAGCTGTTGAGGTAATATCACAATTAGAACCAAGAATCATTATTCCTATGCATTACAAGATTCCAGGACTTAAAATTGATATTGAAGGTGTTGACGCTTTTGTAAAAGAGTTAGGATTAACGCCTACTAAAGAAGAGAAATTAAAAATTACTAAAAAAGAGTTACCATCAGAAGATACTGAGTTAGTTATTTTTGATTATAAAAATTAAGTATAAATAAAATTAAGTATAAATAAAATTATGACACATCCGCAGAAAGAAAGATCACTAGTAATATTAAAACCTGATGCTATTCAGCGTGGTTTAATTGGTGAGCTAATACAAAGGATAGAGCGCAGTGGTTTAAAAATGATTGCCTTAAAAATGGTAAACGCCACTGAAGATCAATGTTGGACTCATTATAATAAAGACGAGTCTTGGTTTCAGGAGAAAGGTGAAAAAGTCGCTGAGAATCGTAAAGCTAGAGGACTGGAACTTGAAAAAGAGCCGATTGAATACGGTAAAGATATTATTAAAGCTTTAGTTAATTTTATGACTTGTGGACCAGTTGTCCCTATGATTATCGAGGGAAATCAAGCAGTAGCAATAGTAAAGAAATTAGTTGGTGGTACAGAGCCAACTACCTCCGATGTAGGAACTGTGAGAGGAGATTTAACTATTGATTCATATGAGTTAGCTAATATGGGTGAGAGAGCTATTAGAAATTTAATGCATTGCTCAGACAAGGTGGAAGAAGCTGAAAGAGAAATAGATATTTGGTTTAATAAGGAAGAAATTCTTTCATATAAATTAGCTATGGAAAAAATATTATATGATGTAAACTTAGATGGTATTAAAGAATAATTAGGATATGCCTAAAAAATTAAAAAGAAATAATGGAGATAATAATGAGGAAGAGGATAAGAAATTACTACTCTATTCAGCAGTTGCTTTCTTTTTAGTTTTAATATTATTTCTTTGGATTTTTAATTTACCCTCAATTTTAAACTCTAAAACTATAAATGAAGAAGAAGCAGATAATTTTAATTGGGAAGGCATAACTGAAACACTTAGAAAAACCTGGTCAGACTTTAGTGATAATTGGAAAGAAACTAGTGTTGACTTAGAAAATGAAATAGAAAAAAATCCAGATATTTTTGTTGGAAGTACTAGTACAGAAGAAATTTCTACTAGCACTGTGGAGGTAGAAGAGTTTGAGGATATGCAAGCAGAGCTTAAAAAATTAGAAAAAGCCTTAGAAGAGGCACACATTGAAAAACAAGATTCTAATAATTGTCCTGAGTGGGTAAATTGTATGCCAACTTATGGTGATTCTGGTCCTAGGGATTGCACTATTCCAGCGGGCTGTGAAGGTATAACTGAAAAAGTATATTAATATTATATGACTACAAAAAATACAGACAAAAACATAGAACAGGAACCTCAGGAAGAGGGAAATAAAAAAAACAATGAAAACCAATTAACAGCCTATGGTTTAATCAAAAACCAGTCTTTAGTTGATGAAATGAGTCAATCATACCTTGATTATGCCATGAGTGTTATTGTCTCTCGTGCTTTACCGGATGTAAGGGATGGTTTAAAGCCAGTACATAGGCGTATTTTATATGCGATGTGGAATATTGGCTTGAAATCAACTGCTAAGTTTAGAAAGTCAGCTACAGTGGTCGGTGAAGTTTTAGGTAAATATCATCCTCATGGTGATAGCGCTGTTTATGACTCTATGGTTAGAATGGCGCAAGATTTCTCAATGAGGTATCAACTTGTTAATGGTCAAGGTAACTTTGGTTCTATGGATGGAGATAGAGCGGCGGCTATGAGGTACTGTGTTACTGGTGACACTTTGATTTTAAGTAATAGAGGAATCTTACCTATTGAAACAATTTCTAGCAAAACAGAGGAAAAGATTAATTTAAATATTTTAAATTACCAAGGTAAAATTAAAAAAGCAGATAGGTTTTTTAATTCTGGTAAGCATAAAATTAGACAGGTTGTTACTGAGCAGGGTTATCAAATTAAAGGGTCTTTAAATCATCCTTTAATGGTTTGGTCTCAAGATGAATTTGCTAGACCGGCTATTTCTTGGAAAATGTTAGCAGATTTAAAAGAAAATGATACTGTTTTAATAAATAGAAACTTTTCTTTATTTGCTAAAGTTAATAGTAATTTAGAAAAATATTATTTACCTTTAAAAAAGAGAGAAACTAAAATAACTTTACCTAAGACCATGAACAAAGACTTAGCATTCTTGCTGGGAGCTTTAGTGTCGGAAGGTAGTTTTCATAAAGGGCAAATATTGTTTTGTAATTCTGATAAAGTTTTTTATGATAAAGTAAAAAGTATAATTTTAAGACAGTTTAAAGGGGTTAAGCTATATGAGAGAGAGATTAAAGGAAATTGTCTTGAATTAAGTTTGTACCATCAGCAGGCAGTTAATTTTTTAGAAGCTATAGGCTTATCATTTAAGCGCTCAGATAAAAAAGAAATACCTTTTTCAGTACTTGAGTCTAAGAAAGAAATTATTTCATCATTTATTCAAGCTTTATTTGAGGGTGATGGTTCTGTAATTCATAAAAAAGATAAACGACACGGTGGTCACTCTATTGAACTTACCTATAATAGCAAAAGTCAAAAATTAATAGAGCAATTAAAGACAATCTTACTTGGTTTTCAAGTTATTACAACCAACCCTTATCAAGATAAAAGAAATTCTTGTTATAAATTAATTATCTCTGGAGTTGAAAGTATTAATAATTTTTATAAACAAGTAAACTTTTACTCTAAGCGCAAAAAGGAAGTCTTGGCTAAGGTTGAAAGTATTAATGATACTCGTTTAAGTAAAACTGATTACATTCCTTATCTAAGTGAGTATTTAAGGAAAAACTATAGTCAAAGTTTCTTAAAAAGAAATAACTTTGATCGTTACTCTAAATTACAAAAAAATTATTCTAAGTTAATAAAGATATTAAAACCAGCTGATAAAGAAATAATAGATTGGCTTTTAGAAAATAAATTTTTCTTTAATAAAGTAAAAACTATAAATGACTTTAAAAATAAAGAAACAGTTTATTCTGTTAGAGTAGATAGTAATTGTCATTCATTTATTGCCAATGGTTTTGTTAATCATAATACTGAAGCTAAGCTGCAAAACATTTCTGATGAACTTTTAATTGATATAGAAAAGAAAACAGTTGATTTTCGCCCTAACTTTGATGGTTCCCATGATGAACCTAGTGTTTTGCCAGCTAAACTGCCTAACTTACTTCTAAATGGTACTATGGGTATTGCTGTGGGTATGGCAACTAATATTCCTCCTCATAATTTACATGAATTATCTCAAGCCATAATTCATTTAATTGAGAACCCTGAAGCCAGTATTGAAGATTTGACTAAATTTGTAAAAGGACCAGATTTCCCTACAGGCGGTATTATTTATAATGAAAAAGATATTGCTCAAGCCTATGCTACTGGTAAAGGTGGAATTGTGGTGAGGGGCAAGGCTGAGATTGTTGAAAATAAAGCTAATGATTTTAAAATTATTATCACTGAAATACCTTATCAAGTAAATAAAGCTAATTTAGTAGAGAAAATAGCGGACTTAGTTAAGAATAAAAAGATAGATAGTATTAAAAACTTAAGAGATGAGTCAGATAAAGATGGTGTTAGAGTGGTGATTGATCTTAAAAAAGATGCTTATCCTAAAAAAGTTTTAAATACTTTATATAAAAACACACAACTTCAAGAAACCTTCCATGTTAATATGTTAGCTTTAATAGATGGTCTGCAACCAAAAGTACTAACACTAAAAATGATATTGGAAGAATATATTAAGCATCGTTTAGAGGTAGTTAGAAGAAGAACACAGTTTGATTTAGATAAAGCTAAAGATAGAGCTCATATCTTAGAAGGACTTGTTATTGCCTTAAATAATATTGATGAAGTTATTAAAACTATTAAAGCTTCTAAGGACAAGGAAGTAGCTAAGGTAAGTTTAATCAAGAAATTTAAATTATCTGAACGTCAGGCAGTTGCTATTTTAGAGATGAGATTACAAAATTTAGCTAATCTAGAAGGAAAGAAGATAGAGGATGAATTAAAAGAAAAACAGAGACTAATTAAAGAACTGGAAAGTATTTTAGGATCTAAAACTAAAATGAGAAACATTATTAAGCAAGAAGTAGTAGATCTTGATAAAAAATACGGGGATGAAAGAAGGACAAAAGTGATAAGCAGAGGTGTAAAAGATTTTAATATTGAAGACTTGGTTCCAAATGAAGAAACCATGATTATGATGACTAGAGATGGTTATATAAAAAGAGTAGATCCTAGTAACTTTAAAGTTCAAGCTAGAGGTGGTAAAGGAGTTATTGGTTTAAGTACTAAAGAAGAAGATTTAGTGCAATTCATGTTTACCACTAATACTCATAGTGATCTTCTTTTCTTTACTACTAAAGGTAGAGTTTTTCAATTAAAGGCCTATGAAATACCACAAACCTCTAGAACAGCTAAGGGCACAGCTATAGTTAACTTCTTACAGCTTATGAGTAAGGAGCAAGTGACCTCAATACTTCCTTTAGATAAAATTTCTAACCAAAAATATTTATTTTTCACTACTGAAAAAGGGATAGTGAAGAAAGTTGCCCTAGATTCTTTTGATAATGTTAGACGTTCAGGGCTTATAGCTATAAAGATTAAAGATGAGGACAGACTTATTTGGGCTAAACCAACTAGTGGCAAAGATGAAGTGATTTTAATTACAGCTAATGGACAAGCTATTAGATTTAAGGAAACTGATGTAAGAGAAATGGGAAGATCTGCAGCTGGTGTTTATGGAATGCGTTTGAAAAAGGATGATAAAATTATTGGCATGGGTGTAGCTAATCAAGCATCTATTAAAGATAAAGATTATCAGGTGATGACTATCATGGCTAAAGGTTTTGGTAAGAGGACCGCCTTTGATCTTTATAAGATTCAAAAGAGAGGTGGCTCTGGAATAAAGACTGCTAAAGTTACAGACAAGACTGGACCTTTAGTTAATGCTTATTTAATGGATCATAAGGTTATGAAAGAAAAAGATATTATTGCTATTTCAGCCAAAGGACAAGTGATTCGTTTACCATTTACCTCTATTAATAAAACAGGTAGAGATACACAAGGAGTAAGACTTATGAGACTAAAAAATGATAACGATAGTGTTGCTGGTGTAACTTGGGTATAATAATAAATAGACTTATGATTATAGATATAATTACAATCGTATTACTTCTGGCAATACTAGTTTTAGCTTGGTATTATTTTCAAAGAAAGCAAAATGACAAGGGCATGACTTTAATGCAGGAACGTTTAAAAAACTTATCAGAGATCAATACCTTGCTTAGACAAGAACTTGATAAAAAGTTATCTGAAGTACATCAAAGCAATCGTGAACAATTTGGACAAAGTGCAAAACTTATTTCTAATATTACTGAAAGATTAACTAAGCTAGATGAAACCAATAGACAGGTGGTTAATTTTTCTGAGCAACTTCAGAATTTACAAGATATCTTAAAAAATCCTAAGCATAGGGGTGTTTTGGGAGAATACTATTTAGAAGAAACTCTGAAAAATGTTTTAGCTCCAAATTCTTACCAAATGCAGTACAGCTTTAAAGATGGAAATATTGTTGATGCCGTGGTGTTTGTAAAAGATAAAATTATTCCAGTGGATTCAAAGTTTAGCTTGGAAAACTATGAGAAATTATTAAATTGTAGAGATAAGGAGCAAAGAACGCGTTTAGAAAGGGCTTTTAAAGCTGACCTTAAGGCTAGGATAGATGAAACAGCTAAATATATAAAACCCTCAGAAAAAACTCTTGATTTTGCTTTCATGTTTATTCCTTCTGAAGCTATATATTATGATCTTTTAGTAGGAAAGATAGGTATTGTTCATCGTGATTTAATTGAATATGCTTTTAAAGAAAAGAAAGTTGTGATTGTTTCTCCAACTTCATTTTTGGCTTATTTACAAACAGTACTGCAAGGACTTAGAGCTATGCAAATAGAAGAATCAGCACAAGAAATTAAAAAGAATGTTGAGAAATTAGGGCGCCATATTATAAGTTATGATTCTTATTTGCAAAAACTCGGCAACACTCTTTCTACTAGCGTTAATCATTATAATAGTGCCTATAAAGAGTTTAAAAAAATAGATAAAGATGTAACTAAGATTTCAAACAAAAAGGAAGAAGTTGAAACCATGGAAATAGACAAGCCTAAACAAGAGGATTAATATTATGTTAGAAGATTCAAATACCAATTTAGATAAAGCAATTGTATCCACAATTGCTTTTTTTGATGTTTTTTCATATCCACTTAGTGCATTTGAGGTCTTTAAATATTTGCAAAAAGATTCTTCATATTCTCAAGTTGTATTAGTGCTAGAGGATTTAGAAGCTAGAAATATTATTAGTTTTAAAAATAGTTTTTATTGTTTAAAAGGAAAGGAAGATAATTTTGAAATTAGACAAAAAAGATATAATTACAGTAAAGATAAAATGAAAATAGCTAAGAGATGGGCAAAACTATTTAAATTATTTACTGGCTTAAAACTTATTGCTCTTAGTAATAGTATAGGCTCATATAATTTAAGAGAAGGAGGGGATATTGATTTATTTATTGTAAGTAAAAGAAATAGAATTTGGAGTACTAGATTTATTTTAGCCCTGATAGGTAAAATATTTAATTTAAGGCCTAAACCTGAGGATGAAAAAGATAAGCTTTGTTTAAGCTTTTTTGTAAGTGAAGATAATTTAAATTTACAAAATTATATAAAGGAAAATGATTTTTATTTTTTTTATTGGTTAGTTAATTTAAGCTCAGTCTATGATTATGATAATTATTTAGATAAACTTTTAATACAAAACCTATGGTTAAAAAAATACTTGCCTAATTATTTTAAGATTTTAAATATTGATAATAGAGAAATACCAGAGAAAGAAATAGTAAATAAAAAAAGAGCTAATAATTTTATTGAAAAATCTTTAAAGAACTTACAATGGAAATTATTCCCTCAAGAGATTAAAGATAAGGCCAATCAAGGCAAAGAGGTGCTTATAAATGATGAGGTTTTAAAGCTCCACGTCTTAGATAGAAGGGATTATTTTTATCAAAAATATTTAGAAAGAATGAAAGTTTATGAGGATAAATTTTAAATTAAAAAATTTAAGTTTAAAAAAAGTAATTGAATATTTATTGTATTTTTCAGTTTTTATTTTACCTTTGCAAACCAGGTATATTGTAAGCGCTTGGACAGAAAATAATTTTTCTTTAGAATATACGACCATAAGTTTTTATTTAACTGATTTGTTAATAATAATTTTAGTATTATTAAGTTTTAGTGTTTATTTTAAAACTCTTAGTTTACAGATTAAAAATAGATTATGGTATTTTTTAGGAGCATTTGAGATATTTATTATTAGTTCAATTGTAGTTTCCTATAATTTTCAACTATCTTTACTTCACTATTTTTGGTTTCTAATTTTTGCTTCATTAATTTGGATTTTAATTACCGTTCACTATAATAAATTAAAACTTTTATTTTGGTTTTTGGCTGCCACTACATTGCAGGCTATTTTAGGTATTTATCAATTTCTTTCACAAAGCTTTTTTAGTAATAAGTATTTAGGCATAGCTAGCCACAGTGCTTCTAGTTTAGGACAGGCTGTTATTGAGACTGCTTCTGGACGTTGGCTTAGAGCCTATGGAAGTCTTGATCATCCTAATATTTTTGGAGCTTTAATAGCTATAAGTTTATTAATTTCTTTATATTTATTATTAGCACAAAATAAAAAGATAAAAACTTTAAATAAATTAAAACTATCTTTATTTCTTTGGACTAGCACTTTAGTATCTTTTATGGCTTTGTTTCTATCTTTTTCAAGGTTAGCTATGGGGGCAGCTTTTTTTGGTGTTTTAATATTGGCTTTCTATTATTTATTTTATAAAAAAAACTATAAGCAAACGCTTAAAGTTACTTTAGTTTTAATTTTGTTTAGTGCCATTTTGTTAACTATATATAATCAGTTATTTTTTTCAAGATTGGATACTAGTAATCGCTTAGAAGTAAAATCCATCAATGAAAGGCAAACACAAATTGTGGAGGCAAAAACAATTATTAAAGATAATTTATATTTTGGAATAGGTATAGGAAATTATAGTTTAGCTTTAAAAGATTATTATCCAGATAAAGATATCTACGACTTGCAGCCAGTGCATAATAGTTTTTTACTTTTAATGGCAGAGATTGGTATTTTTGGCTTTATAGCTTTCCTTTCCTTTTTTATATATTTATTTGCTATAGCTTATAGCAGAAAGCAAGTATTATATATATCTTTATGGTTAATACTTCTTATAATAATGCTAGCTGAGCATTGGTTAATATCACTTCACTTTGGCTGGCTTATAATGGCTTTAATTTCAGGTTTAATATTAAGACCTAAAAATAGAAATTTCTCTGAAAAATAATTTTTTTAATTAAAATCTCTATTAATATCAAAGATTACTTTTAAAGCTTTAAAAATATTATCATGATGGCTTTTATCTATAAAGCCAATTTTTTTTATTAATCTACTTTTATCTATAACCCTAATCTGTTCGCATTTTAATTTAGACAACTTTTGCAAACCATTTATTTTAGATGGTTTTATTTTTACTTCAAAAGGATATATATTTTCTAATCTTTTGCTGCTGAGAGGGATAATTATTGTAGTTAAAGCTTTTTTACCACTAGCATTAGTTTGTATTATTAAACAAGGTCTAATGCCATGTTGTTCTGATCCTTGTGTGGGGTTTAAATTAGTTTGCCAAATTTCAAATTGCTGAATTATTTTATTCATTTTCTTTTATTAATTCTAAATAATTTGAAAAATCAGAATTACTTAAATCTAAATCTTCTTGATTTTGAGCAGAGAACCCTGCCTCAACCTCTTTTTTTAAGAGATACTTTTTGTATTCATTTAAGATGCTATCAATTACTTCTGAACGGTTCTTCTTTTTTTTCTTAGATATATTTTCTAAAAATTCAAAATTATTTTTGTTAATGGTTATGGACAATTGTTTGCTATTCATATTATATAATTATATTATTAAATTATATTATAATTATATAGTATATATTATATTTGTCAAGATGTTTTTTCTGTTTTTTTCTCAATCTTATAATTATCCTGTAAATAAAGAAGGTCTTGAGATAAACTTTTTAAAATATTTTTAATCTCTTTTTCTGTGAGGGTATTACTTTGAGAGAGTAAGTTTAAAATTGTAGATAAGCTAGCAAAGTAATCTTTGGCTTTAACGTGGAACTTGGTAGTTTTTTTATCACAAATTAAGTTTATATATTTATCAATATTTTTTTGATATTTATTTTTGTAATTAAGCATAGTTTTTAATATATAATTTATTTAATAGGTATGCTATGATAACCTTCTTTGCTAATAATTACATGATCTAATAGTTTTATACCTAATATCTCTCCAGCCTTGAATAAATTATGTGTAACTCTAATATCCTCTAAGCTAGGGCTAAGACTACCGGAGGGATGGTTATGTGCAAGTATTATTGCTACCGCGCTGTACTCAATAGCAGGCTGAAAGACTTCTCTGGGGTGAACTATGGAACAATCCAGAGTACCTAGTGATATTATTTCATCGTGTACAAGTTTAGATCTGCTATTTAAATATAAACCTCTAAGTTGTTCTTTATTTAAGCAACGCATGTCTTGGAGATAATTATAGACATCTAAAGCAGAGCTTATAGCTTTTCTAAGCCCTTGGTTTTCTTTAAAAAGTCTTTTACCTAATTCAAAGCAAGCAATTAATTGACCAGCTTTATTTAATGGTAATTTAAATTCATTACTTAGCACTTTAGGATTCTTTTGATCAGAGATGGCTTTTTGTCCATATTCTTGTAGTAATCTAGAACTCATTTTAATTATATTTTCTTTTTTAGTTCCAGTTTGCAAAATAATAGCTATCAATTCTGACATTATTAATTTATCTGGACCTAGCTCTAGTAATTTTTCTCTAGGTTTTTCATGTGTTGGCAAATCTTTTATCTTTATCGTCTTTTCTTTATTGTTTTCTAAATAATACTTTTTCATTTTTAGTGTCTTTATTTTTAAATACTCTTAAATTTGAATTATAGCTAATATGTGTTAAATTTAAGATATATTAATAATAAATAATTACTATATGAATAAGTATAAAATAGATAAATTAAAGAATAGTTTAGAAATTATAAAGATTCCAGATAAGAGCTCTAAAACTGTCACTGCTTTAGTTATGATTGGTACAGGTTCTAGAAATGAAACTAAAGCTAATAATGGTATTAGTCATTTTTTAGAACACATGATGTTTAAGGGTACTGAAAAATATCCAGATGCTCTTAGCTTAGCCTCTGCTTTGGATGCGGTGGGCGGAGAATTTAACGCTTTCACCTCTAAAGAATATACTGGTTATTATATAAAGCTTAGAGCTGATAAGTTAGAAATTGCTTTAGAGATACTTAGTGATATGTTAGCTAACTCAACTTTCAAGCAAGAGGAAATTGAGAAAGAAAAGGGAGTGATTTTAGAAGAGATTAATATGTATAGAGCTAATCCTATGATGAGAATAGAGGATGTTTTTGAGTCTTGTTTATATGGAGATAATAGTGCTGGCTGGGAAGTTATTGGTACTAAGGATAATATTAAAAAATTTCAAAGAAAAGATTTTGTTAACTACTTTAAAAAACAATATGGAGCTAATAATCTTCATTTAGTTTTAGCTGGTAATCTACCAAAAAATATAAATAGTTTGAGTAATAAGTATTTTGCTGATTTCTCTAAGAACAACAAAAAAGAACCAGCTAAAGTTAATGTAAAACAAAGAATGCCACAGATAAAAGTGGAGCATAAAGAAAATGATCAGATTAATTTAGCCCTTGGTGTTCGTGCTTTTGCAATTGGTGATAAAAGAGAGGCTACTTTAAAGTTAATGCAAGTCATTTTGGGCGGATCTATGAGTTCAAGGTTATTTACTGAAATTAGAGAAAAAAGAGGTTTAGCATATTACATTAAAGCCTCTACCGAGTTATATAGAGATTCTGGTTATATGGCTGTAGAAGCGGGTCTTAAAAATGAAGCAGTCTATGAAGCTATTGAAGTTATTTTAAATGAATTTAAAAAAATAGCTTTAGAGCCAGTTACAGCTAAGGAGCTTAAGAGAAATAAGGAGATGATAAAAGGGCGCATGGCTTTGAGTCTAGAAGGCTCTGATGCAGTTGCTAGTTTTTATGCTCGTCAGTCTGTAACTAGAAAATCACTTAAAAAACCAAAAGACTTTTTAGCTGAGATAAATAAAGTAACAAGTTCTGATATTCAAAAATTAGCTAAGGACTTATTTGTTAATGATAGATTAAATTTAGCAATTATCGGACCTATTAAGGCAAACGCTAAACTTAAAAAAATTCTAAATCTGAATAAATAAACCTTATACCTATAATTATGAAGGCAGACTTTTCTCATTTAAATAAAGAGCAATTACAAGCAATAGAGCATGAAAAGGGACCATTGCTTTTAGTGGCGGGGGCAGGCACTGGTAAAACTTCAGTGCTTATTAGTAGGATGCTTTATTTAATGAATGAAAAAAAAATTAATACTGAGGAAATACTGCTTCTTACTTTTACTGAAAAAGCAGCAGCAGAGATGGAAGAAAGGGCTTTAGAAGCTTTACCATATGGTTATTTTGATTTATGGATTAGCACCTTTCATGGTTTTTGTGAAAGAGTTTTAAGGGACCATGGCTTAGAAATTGGCCTACCTATAGACTTTGAGCTTTTAGACCAAACACAACAATGGATTTTTATTTATAATAACTTAGATAAATTTGAGCTTGATTATTATAGGCCACTGGGTAATTCCACTAAATTTATTCAAGAACTAATTAAGCATTTTTCTAGATTAAAAGATGAGGAAATATCACCTCAGGATTATCTTGACTATGCTAAAAACTTGGAGCTTAATAAAGATAATAATTTAAGTGATGAAGAGGCTGAAGAACAAGAACAAGAGGTGGCGCGTTATAAAGAGCTGTCTAAGGCTTATCATATATATAATCAATTAATTCTTGATAAGTCATATTTAGATTTTGGAGATTTAATTAGGTATACTTTAAAACTATTTAAAGAAAGACCACATATACTTAGTAAATATCAAGAGAAGTTTAAGCAAGTAATGGTGGATGAATTTCAAGATACTAACTGGGCTCAATATGAGCTTATTAAACTACTTATCAAATCTCACCAAAACTTAACTGTAGTGGGAGATGATGATCAAAGTATTTATCGTTTTCGTGGCTCTTCTATTTTTAATATCATGCAGTTTAAAGATGATTTTCCTCAAGCTAAACAAATAGTTTTAACTAAGAACTATCGTTCAGGGCAAAAAATACTTGATAAAGCTTATGAACTAATTAAACATAATAATCCCAATCGTTTAGAAGAAAAGATCAGTATTAATAAAGAGTTGAAGTCTCAAAAACCAATTGAGGCAAAAGTAGAGCACTGGCATTTGCAAAATGAAGAGTCAGAAACTACTTTTGTTAGAGAAAAAATTGAAAGTATATATCAAGCTAATAAAGATAGTAAATGGTCTGATTTTGCTATTTTAGTTAGAGCTAATGATGCAGCAGATAAATTTGTTAAAGAGTTAAATCGTCATGGCATTCCTAATCAGTTTGTTTCTTTAAAAGGTTTATATTTTAAACCTTTGGTATTAAATGCTATTGCTTATTTTAAGCTTTTAGATAATTATCATGAATCATCAGCTTTATTTAGAGTCCTTAATTTTGAATATTTTTCTTTACCATATAAAGATATTTTAGAATTAAATAAGTTAGCCAGAAGAAAAACCTGGTCACTTTACGAAGCTTTGGAAAATGCTCAGATTTTAAATAACTTAGATGATGAGTCGTATAAAAAGATTAATGAACTGCTTGTCTTAATCAGGAAACACAGTGAAATGGCTAAAAAGGAAAATCCTAGTAAAATATTTTTAGAATATGTGCGTGCTTTTGCGATTACTAAAAAATTAGATCAAGATAGAGATAAAGAGAAGTTTTCATGGTTGAACCAATTCTATAAAAAAATAAAAGAGTTTGAAAGCGCTGACAAAGAGGCTAACTTAAAAGATTTTGTTAATTATCTTGATTTAGAATTAGAGGCTGGAGAGAGCGGTTCCTTGTTTTTAGAATTTGAAGATCCTGAAGTAGTTAAAATTATGACAGTGCATTCTGCTAAAGGTTTAGAATTTAAACATGTTTTTGTTTGTAATTTAGTGGATAAGCGCTTTCCCACTATTTCTAGAACAGATAAGATTAGTATTCCTGAGCCTTTAATTAAAGAGAAAATTGAATCAGATAAAGATTTTCATGTAGAAGAAGAAAGAAGGTTATTTTATGTAGCCATAACCAGGGCTAAAGAAAATCTTTATTTAACTAGTGCTAAAGACTATGGTGGTAAGCTAGAAAAAAAACCATCTCTATTTCTTGAAGAAATGAATTTAAGCACAAAAGAAAAATTTAGCGCTGATTATCAGGCTTTAAATGAATTAGAAAAGGATTTACATAAAAAAGAAGCAGAGAAATTAAGTAAAGCAAATAAAAGTCAGTTTAGCTTGCCTAGTAAATTTTCTTTTTCTCAGTTAGAATCTTACAGTAAATGTCCTTGGCAGTATCGCTATGCTTTTATATTAAAAGTTCCTGCTCCAGAAAAGGCTAGCTTATCTTTTGGTAGATCTTTGCATAATACTTTATACCAATTCATGTATCCACTACTTGAAGGCAGTCAGGCTCAAGGCAGTTTATTTGCTGAAACTAAAAAGAGAAAAGAAGAGGTTAAGAGACAAATGAATTTAGATAGATTAATGGATTTATATAATGATTATTGGCAAGGTGAAGGTTATGAAACAAAAAAAGAAAAACAAGAGTATTATAAGAAAGGAAAAGAAGCTTTGATTAATTTTTATAACAACTTAGTAGAAGCAAAATTTGTGAAACCGATAATGCTTGAAAAAAACTTTGTCTTAAAGGTGGGGCAAGATTCAATTAAAGGTGCTATTGATAGAGTGGATAGATTAGAGGATGGTACAGTAGAAGTTATTGACTATAAAACTGGTAGAGTAAAAGATAAGTTAGATACTAAGGATAAAAGACAATTAATGATATATCAACTGGCTTTAGAAAATGTTTTAAATCTTAAAGTTTCAAAGTTAAGTTATTATTTTTTAGATAAAGAAGGTCATAAACTTTCTTTTACAGCTACCGATAAGCAGTTAGAAAAATTAGAAGAAAAACTGCAAGAAGAAATACAGCAAATTAAATCAATGGATTTCACTCCTACACCTAGTGCTAGAACTTGTTCTTATTGTGATTTTAATAGTATTTGTGAGTTTAGAAAGTTTTAGAAATAATTTATTGTTTTGCGATTTGAATAATATAATATAATATATAGATAGAAAGAATTATAATATAAATATATGGAAGAGACAGATAGGATAATAAGTTCTAAAGAAAATTCTGAAGATAAAGCTTGGGACAGTTCTTTGCGTCCTCAACATCTACATGATTATATTGGACAAGAAAAAGTAAAGGATAATTTAAAGATTAGTATTGAAGCTGCTAAAAAAAGATCTGAGGCCCTAGAACATGTTCTTTTGTATGGTGCTCCTGGTCTTGGCAAAACAACCTTAGCACATGTTATTGCTAAGGAGACTGGTGCTAATTTAAGGATTACCTCTGGGCCTGCTATTGAAAAGGGTGGAGATTTAGCTGCAATTTTAACCAATATTTCTGAGAATGATATTTTATTTATTGATGAAATACATCGATTAAATAGAAGTATTGAAGAGATACTTTATCCAGCTATGGAAGATTACGCTTTAGATATTATTATGGGAAAAGGTGCTAGTGCTAGAACATTGCGTTTAGATTTACCTCGGTTTACTATTATTGGAGCTACTACTAAAGCTAGTCACTTATCTGCCCCACTTAGAGATAGGTTTGGTTTAGTGCATCATTTAAATTTCTATGAAGAAAGTGATATTGAAAAAATTGTCAGCAGAAGTGCCGGTATTTTAAAGATAAATATTGATGATGCTTCTAGTAGGGCAATAAGTAGCCGTTCTCGTCGCACACCTAGAGTTGCTAATAGACTACTTAAAAGAGTTAGAGATTATTGTCAGGTAAAAGGCACTGGTGAAATTACTGAAAAAGACTGTTTAAATTCTTTTAAAATGTTAGAAGTAGATAATTTAGGTTTAGATTTTATTGATAGGAAAATATTGGAAATTATTATTGAGAAATTTAATGGTGGACCCGTAGGGCTTAATACTTTGTCAGCTGCTTCTGGGGAAGAGATGTCAACAATTGAAGATGTATATGAACCATACTTAATGCAGCTTGGTTTCTTAGAAAGATCAGCTAGAGGTAGAATAGTGACTATTAGAGGTTATGAGCACTTAGGGAAAACTAAAATAGGGCAAAACAATTTGATTTAAAATACTAAAATATTATTCTCTTATACAAGTTTGAATATGATTTATATTTACAAGCCTTGTTAAAAAACAAAGGCTTTTTTATGTTTTTATTAGTAATAAAATAAATAGGTTTAATATAATAAATAATGTAAATAGAATTATTGACACAATTTATTTTATCCTCTATAATATTTATATAATAATTTTTAATATAAATATATGCATGACAATCAAAGAAAAATACTTGACTTAGCTAAGATAAAAAATCTTAATGCTATGACCTATCGTGAGATAGGAAAAGAGTTAAACATTAAAAATCCACAAACTGTTATTTATCATATTGATAAATTAAAAGCTAAGGGTTTAATTTATTTAGATTCTAAAAAGGATACAACTAAAGTTTCCTCTGGTGAGGCTTTTGTTATTGATGAATTATTTAATCTACCTATCTTAGGCTTAGCTAACTGTGGTCAGGCTTTACAAATTGCTCAGCAAGACGTTTTAGGTTATATGAAGATATCACCCAAAGTTTTAAATAATAAAAGAAACCCTAAGGATCTTTTTATAGTTAAAGCAGTGGGTAAATCATTGAATAAAGCCAATATTAATGGAAAGAGTGTAAAAGATGGTGATTATGTGGTTATTGATAGTGGCTTACAACCTAGAAATGGAGATTATGTTTTATCCGTTATTGATGGCTTAGCTAATATTAAACGCTTTTATGAAGATAGGGAAAGTAATGAGATTAGATTAGTTTCAGAATCAACCTTAAAAATACCGCCAATTGTTTTGCATAAAGAAGATTTAGACTCTTTAGGCTACACTATAAATGGTGTAGTTACTAAGGTTATTAGGGCTTAATTTGATAAATATTTCATTACTTGATTTTGTGTTTAAAAAATGCTATAATTACTTTACTTTTATTGCAATAAATAAATAATCTTATGTTTAAAAAGTTTTTTGGCTTCTTTTTTGAAGTTTTGAAGATAGTATTAATATCACTAGCTATAATTGTTCCAGTTAGGTATTTTTTAATACAACCATTTTATGTAAAAGGAGCATCCATGGAGCCTAGTTTTCATGATTATGAATATTTAATAATAGATGAGATTAGCTATCGTTTTAATGAGCCTAAAAGAGGTGAGGTAGTTGTTTTTCGTTATCCTAGACACCCGCAAGAGTATTTTATTAAAAGAATAATTGCTTTACCAGGAGAAAGAGTAGAGGTGAGAAATGGTTTAGTTTATGTTTATAATGAAGAAAATCCCAAGGGTTTTTTACTTGACGAAGAGTATTTACATGAAGGCACTCAAACTCATGGTTTGCAAAATGAAGAGGTAGACTTAAAAGCTGATGAATATTATGTTTTAGGTGATAATCGTAGTGCTTCTAAAGATTCTCGTAATTTTGGTCCCGTAAATGAAAGCTTTATTATTGGTAAAGTTTGGATTAGGGGTTGGCCAATAGATAGATTTGAAGTTTTTAAATATGATATAAATTATTAATAACCATATATATGCCTAAACAAAGAAACCGAAATAATAGAGCTAATAAAAAAAATACGAATATCAAACCAGGAAAAAACTTTTCTCGTGTCTTAGGAACTAAGGATGTTACTGTCAAGGATTTTGATAATTGGGAGATAATTAAAAAGAATATAGTTGATTTTCTGCATAGGTATGGTTTTAAACAGATAGAGACCCCTATACTTGAAAAGGCTGAATTGTTTAAGAATTCTTTTAGAACTAATGATCCTAAGGAGCTATATAGTTTTGTTAGTGATAAAAAGGAAAAGCTAGTTTTAAGACCAGAATTAACCCAAGGAATACTTAGAGCATATCAAGAATATAACTTAGAGGAAGAAATGTCACATCCAGTGCGTTTATTTTCAGTTGGTCCTGTATTTAGACAGGAGAAATTACAAAATGGACGTTATAGACAATTTAATCAGGTAAATGCAGAAGTAATAGGAGAGGATAAACCAGTTTCTGAAGTATTGTTAATGGTTACTGCTTATAATATGTTTAGAGATTTAGGTCTAAATGTTGAGTTGCAGATTAATAGTTTAGGTGATAAAGATTGTCAGAAAGAGTATAAATCAAAACTTCTTGCTTTTTATAAAGAAAGAGGTAAGCGTAGTAAGTTATGTAATTCTTGTAAGAAATTATTAGATAAAGATGCCTTAGCATTGCTAGATTGTAAAGAAAAGGAGTGTATGGAGATCAGAAATGATGCCCCTCAGATTCCTGATTTCTTAAGTGAAGATAGCAGAGAACATTTTAGCAAGGTGGTTGAATATTTAGATGAATTAGATGTCCGTTACAATTTCGACCCTTATTTGGTTAGAGGTTTAAGTTATTATAATGATACTGTTTTCGAGATTTGGCCATTAGATGAAAAGGATAATGCTCAATTTAGATATTCACTTGGTGGCGGAGGTCGTTATGACAACTTAGTTGAAAAATTAGGGAATAAAGCTACTCCTGCTACTGGTATGGCTATTGGTTTAGAGAGAGCTTTAACAAAAGTTAAAGAACAGGGCTTGATTTTATTTCCAAAATCATATAACCTTATTTTTATTGCTCAAATAAGTGAGCAAGCTAAAATTAGATCATTGCAAATATTTGAAGAATTAAGAAAAGAAGGTTATAATGTTAGACATTCTTTTGCTACTAATAGTTTAAAAACTCAATTAGAAGAAGCTAAAGAATTAGACGCAAGATTATCTTTAATTATTGGGAAGAAAGAGTTAAATGATGATACTATACTTATAAGAGACATGGATTCAGGTGTGCAAGAAATAATTCCTCAGAAAAAGATTAAAACAGATATTAATAAAAAATTAAAATAATTATTAAATATTAGTAATAATATAAATAAATTATATAAATAGAAAGGAAGGTGTTAATTATGGCAGATTTTAAGCGTAAAACAGGTGAAAATTTTGAAAGCTTTTTAAGAAGATTCAAAAAAGGACTTAGAAATTCTAAGCGCTTGGATAAAGCAAGAGAAAAACAATATCATCAGAGTAAAAAATCTAAAAGAGAGCAAAAGAAATATGCTTTAACTAGTCTAGAGTTAGGAAAGAAAAATGAATATTTGCGTAAGATTGGTAAACTAACTGATGACAGAAAGTAGTCTTATATTACATCAAAATTATACATAAAAAGAGGCACCTAAGAGGTGCTTCTTTTTTAGTTGTTTTAGTATTCTTACTAATTTTTTTTACTTTTCTTTTTAGTTTTTTGCTCTTTTGCTTTACTTTCTTTAGGGCTTCTTGTAATCAGGTCTTTAATATTGTTAAAGGCTGTTTTTTTACCATATTGCTTAATTCTCTCTTTTGCCTTTTTAGTTTTAACAAACTTTAGCCAGTTTTTGTTAGGGTGCTTTCTGTTTTTATCAGTTATAATTTCTACAATATCACCATTATTTAAAGGATGTTCTAAGTTAGCTATTTTGTCATTAATTAAAGCTCTAACAGCTTTGTTTCCTATATCAGTATGAACTGCATAAGCAAAATCAATTGGTGTTGCTTTTTCTGGAAGTTCAAAAATATCACCTTTAGGTGAATAGATGAATATTCTATTACGAAACAGATCTAATTTTATTTCTTCAATAAATTTCTTAGTGTTAATATTTTTTTGTATTTTAAGAATTTCTTTAATCCATTCTGGTTGCCTGGCATTCTTATTACTACCCTTACTCTTATAATACCAATGAGCTGAAAGTCCATATATTGATTCATCGTGCATTTCTTGAGTTCTTATCTGAAATTCTACATTTTTACCTTCAGGTCCAAAAACAGTGGTGTGTAAAGAGCGATAGCCGTTTGGCTTGGGTACTGCAATATAGTCTTTAAAACGATTAGTTTTAGGTTTCCAGATAGTATGTATAACTCCTAGGGATTTATAGCAATCATCAATAGTGGGAACAATTAGTCTTAAGGCGAAAACATCATATATTTCATCAAAAGGGCGATCCTTTTTTTTCATTTTTTGGTAAATGCTGTACAAATGCTTGAAACGCACTTGCATTTCATATTTATTTATTCCACTTTCAGCCAGCTTGCCATCTAGTATGTTTTTAATTTTTAGAAAGTATTGGTTTCTTTCTGCTTTTTTCTCTATTTCATATTTATGCTCTAATTTTCTATATTCTTCATTTTGTAGAAATTTAAAACAAATATCTTCCATTTGCCATTTTAAACGCCACATACCTAAAAGCCCTGCTATAGGAGCATAAATGTCTAAAGTTTCCTTGGCTATACGATTTTGTTTATTAGGAGGTAGAGCCTCTAGGGTTCTCAAATTATGTAATCTATCGCAGAATTTAATAAAAATTACTCTGACATCTTTAGCCATAGCTACAAACATCTTTCTAAGATTTTCCCTATATTTTTCTTCTCCTCTATATTTAATAGTACCTAGTTTAGTTACACCATTAACTAAGTTATATATATCATCTCCAAATTTCTGTTTAATTTCCTTTAAAGTATGTTTTGTATCTTCTGGAACATCATGTAGTATTCCTGCTGCAACAGTATTAATATCGGCTTTAATCTGTGTTAAAACATAGGCAGTGTGGAGGCTGTGTTGTATATAATCTTCACCACTTTTTCTTTTTTGACCTTGGTGCGCTTTGTTGGCTAAGTTGTACGCAGAAAGAAGCAAGGAGGTGTTAACCCCAGGGTGAATTTCTTTAAATTTTTTAATCACTCTTTCAATAGTCATTTTGTAGATTGAACTTTAATTTATACTTTTTTATTTTGTTAATTATGTGTTATAATAAAATAAAGAACTTAGTTATATTTAATTTATTATACTATAAACATGGCTTGTAGTCAAAGCTAAAATGTATTTATTTTACTATAATGAAATTTAAGTTTTCAATTTTCATATTTGTTTTAGCAGCACTAGGTTTTGTTTTTTTTGTATCTCCTGTTTCAGCTTTAGATACTGGTGTTAATGCTGTAAATAATACAATTGAACTTGGGCAGGAGGATCCAAGAACAGTAGTGGCTAGAATTATAAATATTGCCATGCTGTTTTTGGGTATTATTGCAGTAGGTATTATTATTTTTGCTGGTTTTAAATGGATGACGGCTGGAGGTGAAGAGGAAAAAATAAATAACGCTAAGAAAACTTTAAGAAACGGTGTTATTGGTTTAGTTATAGTTTTGGCTTCCTGGGGTATAGCTAGTTTTATTTTAAATCAATTATTAAATGCTAGTACTGGTGGTATAAATACTGGCGGAGGTGATGGAAGTCCGGGTGGTATTATAGGCTCTGGGGCTCTTGGTTCATGTGCTGTACAAAGTGTTTATCCTGAACCTTCTCAGCAGGACGTAGCTAGAAATACCGCTATACTTATAGAATTTAAAGAAGAAGTAAATTTAGAAACTTTCTGTTTAGATAATAATGGGGATGGTGATTACTGTAATAGTGGTGATAAAATAAATCCTGAAAATATACATATATATGAACAAAATATTGGGGATGCTTGCGACGAAGGTGATTGTTTAAATAATGTAACAGATGTCTATGCTACAGTTTCTGATGATGGTTTATCTTTTGCTTTAGTTCCAGCTAATTATTTAGGTTCTTCTGAGTCTAAAACTTGGTATACAGTTTACTTATCAAATGCTATAGAAAAGATTGATAGAGGAAATATTTTTGATAATTGTAACACTGATTATTTGCAATGGAGTTTTGAGGTTGGAGCCTTTTTAGATTTAGCACCACCTCAAGTAACCACTATTTTTCCAGCACCTGACAATGGCAAAGATAGTGTTAATAGTACTAGCTATCAAGCTGCCACTGGTAGCATTACAGTTACTGGAGACTTAAACACCTATACTCCAGCTAGTATTGATAGTGTTGTGAAAAAACCTTTAGATGGTACTTGGGATGAAGCTACAGCTTTAATTTCTGAAGACTATCATCAGCAAATTGATACTTTTACTGTACAAGTCTCAGAGGGCGGTGGACAGGCTCTTTTGTATAATAATAATGATAATTTAGTGGCACAAGGTATTTTTAATAATAATGAGGTAATTTTTGAAAACTATTTTACATTTACAGTTAATGGAGATAATTATGGCGATGGCGCTGCTTGGCAGGTTAATGTAGTACCTGAAGTTTTGGCAGACTCTTTAACAGTGGGCTCTCAAACTTATATTGTAAGTGAAAATGAAGGCACTAATGTTATTGAGTTCAGTAGTGATATTAATGAACAAGCTCAAAATATTTATATTACTTTAAGTGGACACCCTGAGGTAGAGGCTGAGCATGATACTGATACTATTAATTTGGTGGCAAAAGTGCAAGGAGAAAGTGGAAATAATATTATCTTAAACACCTCTTCTACTAATTTAGATATTGTTCCAATGTCTGGGGGCGTAACAGGACAAGAATTAGAAAATGTAGTAGATAAAAGAGATCAACCGCGAAACTCAATTGTGCAGATTAATTTTAATGAAGCTATAAATCCCGCCACTATTTCTGGTTCCGCTTCTAGTGTTTCCGAATTTTTAAGAATCATTAATCTAAAAGAAGGAGCTTCTAATTCTGGTGGAGCTTGTATAGATGATAGTGATTGCTTGTCATATAATTGTAGCAGTAATATTTGTGAGGGTGATTATTTGGATGGTAACTTTGTAGTTTCTAATCAATTTAAAACAGTTGAGTTTATTTCTAACAATGAATGTGGTGTAAATGGTTGTGGTGAAACTATCTATTGTCTTCCTGGTGCAAGTAATTTAGCTGTGATGTTAACTGCTTCTGATTTAAAGAGTTGTACAAGTGATAATGATTGCATGGCTTATTCTCCATATGATAATTGTACTGATACTGATTTAGGTTATAACACTTGTCAGGATGATGAAGCTAATAATTATCCTGCTACTGACCCAGCGGCAGGTTTAACTGGTATTTTAGATGCGGCTTTAAATTCCTTAGATGGAAATAAAGATACAATGGCTGATGGACCTTTAAGTTTCTATTATGAAAACAATGAAGCTAGTGAGGGCAAGGATAATTATATGTGGAGTTTTTATATTAATGATAATATTGAAATTTCCTCACCTGAGATTACAAGTATATCTCCAATCTTAAGTGAACAAGGCGTGGATTTAAATGATCCTGTGCTAATAGATTTTAATAAACTTATGTCTAACAGCTCTCTAAAAAGTGGAAGTATTGTAATTGAGCAGGGTAATGAAGAATATGAACATCAATTAATTAACCTCAGGGGTGCTAGCTCTTATGGTCTAGGATATTGGATAATGACAGAAAATATTGATAGCCCACCATTAGATGGAGAACCTGATATCACCTCTGCTATTATTGGGCATTCATTATTTAATGATGCTTTAACTCATATTGCTGATGTGGGTTCTGGCGTTAAAGATATATATCAAAACTGCTATAAACCTAGCAGTGGTCCTGACTGTGTGGCTAGTGATTTATATCCAAGTTGTTGCTCTGGAACTGCAGTTAATCAAGAAAATTGTGATAATTATTAATAAAAAGCACAATGTTTAAGAAAAGAATTCATATATTAATAATACTAATTATAGGCTTATCCTTATTTTTGTTGCCAACAGACTCAGTTCAAGCTTTGGATACTGGTGTTAATGCTGTAAATAATACAATTGAACTTGGACAAGAAAGCCCACAAACAGTAGTGGGAAGAATTATTAATATTGCCATGTTGTTTTTGGGTATTATTGCAGTAGGTATTATTATTTTTGCTGGTTTTAAATGGATGACGGCTGGAGGTTCAGAGGAAAAAATAAGTAGTGCTAAAAAAACTTTAAGAAACGGCATTATCGGTTTAGTTATAGTTTTATCATCATGGGGTGTAGCCACTTTTATTTTAGATAAGCTAGTAGAGTCTACTGGTAATCCTGGTTCAACAAATATTGGTTGTACTAGTGGCGAAGTAGTTGAGTGTGGTTGTGGTGGTTCCAGGACTTGTGTTAACGGCTCTTGGGGGCTTTGTGTAGGCTCAGATTGTGGCTCTGATAGTAATGTCTCTTGTGATGCCAACCCTCTAACACCTAATGTTTGTGATCAAGATAATAGTATTTGTGATGATAATTCATTTTGTAATCAGGATTGTTTTTGTGAAGAATTAGGAGGTGTAGGTGACGCTTGTGAAGCTGATTTAGAAAGTGAAGCAGGTGTTTGTAGTCAGCCTAGTGATGATATGTGCGGAGAGTACTTAACTTGTGACGCAGATACTTGTACTTGTCAGGGTTCTCCAACTATTACCTCCATAAGTCCATATGGAGGATTTTGTGAAAATGATATTAACTCGCCTTGTGTACAAGACAGTGATTGCAGTATTGAAGGCGATGTTTGTAATCTAGAAACACCAAATGGCGCTACTGGTAATTTAGTGAGTGTACATGGTTATAATTTTTCAACTAGTACAGAAGTTATATTTTTAGGTGATATAGATAATGAAAATGATAATGTTTTTGCTCTTGATCCATCGCAGGCAAATACAAATTGTAGTGGATTTGTAAGCAGTAATTTAATTATTGCTGTAGTTCCAAATGGGGCTAGCTCAGGCCCTGTTGAGGTTAGAAATGCAGATGATAATTTATCTGATAATACTTTTAATAATTTGGGTCCTTATATAAACGATTTTGTTATTAATAATATTGAGAGACCTGGTCTTTGCAGTTTAGATCCTGAGCAGGGTGTCTTAACAGATGAAATTTTATATCAAGGTCTTAATTTAAGTTCTAGTAATGCTTATTTTGGAAGCTATGATCAAAAATCCAGAGGACTTAACTCCAACTTCACTCAAAACAGTGGTACAAGTCTAGTTCCAAATATTCAGGAAGGAGAGATGACAAGCTTTGTTATAAAAGAAGTTGGTGGATTTCCCCTTGAAAGTAATTATCTTTATTTTACTAAAGAGGCTGAGGCTGACACGGGCCCATATATTAATTCATTCTCACCAGAGAGTGGAGCTCCGGGACAATATGTGACTATAAAAGGTTCTGGTTTTGGTAATGTTAGAGGCTTTAGTCAGGTACTTTTTGGTGATTATGCAGCTAGTTATGATTTTCCTAGTGTTTGTCAGTCTTCGGTTTGGACAGATAATGAGGTAATTGTTAAAGTTCCTGACAATGCTGAAGATGGAACATATGCTATTAACATGGAAATAGGTGATTGGGAGATTAATTCTAATGAAGCTAATCCTAATGCTTTTAATGTAGATAGTAACCAAGATTTAAAACCTAGTTTGTGTAAAATTGAACCAATTAGGGGACCTACTAATTCTCCAGTAACTTTATACGGCGAATATTTTGGCGAGGTTTCTAGTCAAGCAATAGCTAGATTCTATTATAATCAAAATCAGAATTCTGAAATTATGTCAGAAAGTGATTATTTATATATAGAGACTCAAGTTCCTCAAGATGCTAGTTCTGGTCCGGTTCAGGTTATAAAAGATTCTTTAGTGGGTAATTCTTTAAATTTTTCTGTTGAGCAATGTGAAGTTAATGATGACTGTGGTGCTCAAGTCTGTTGCCCTGCAGGAACATATAAAGAAGGTAGGTGTGAAGATGTGGCTTCTGATAATAATATTTATGGAAATTGTTATGTTGATATACCTAGTTCAATTTATCAGTGGAATTTTAGTACA
This sequence comes from uncultured Gammaproteobacteria bacterium, assembly GCA_964473565.1. Classification (GTDB taxonomy): domain Bacteria; phylum Patescibacteriota; class Patescibacteriia; order Patescibacteriales; family UBA12465; genus JAIPJO01. The sequence continues at coordinate 10,689 of CAYYPI010000010.1, read as the reverse complement.
GGTTGGGGAAATAATACCACTACTCCTATTGACCCTTGTGCAGATTTAGATGAAGCTGAATGTGCCCAAGATGCAGATTGTTGTTTTGATGGTAAAATAGCTGGCAGTGAGACTTGTAGAACTGGTGATGATATAGGCATTGGAGATAATTATTATTATTGTGCTTATTATGATTGTAAAGAGGGTGAGGAAAGCTATGAGTGTGATGCACAGTATCCTGTTTATGATGGTGAATATGAGGACGTGACTAGCTGTGAAACTGGTTGTGCTACCACTAATGACCCTTGTGCAGATTTAGATGAAACTGAGTGTGCCTTAGATACTAATTGTTGCTTTGATGCTCAAGCAGGGGAAGATGGGGCTTGTACTTCTGGTGAAGAAATAGGAGGGGAAGGTAGTAATGCTTCTTTTTGTGCTTATTATAATTGTATGACAGGTGAAAATAGTGATCAGTGTAATATCTTAAACCCTGATCCTTATGGCGCCTATGAAGATCAATTAACTTGTCAAACTAAATGCGCAGAGGATGTTCCCCCTAATTTGGGAGCTAGTTGTGCTAGTGAGGAAGAAGGTATTTGTGATACCTTTAATTGTGGTGCTCCTTTTGCTTGTTTAGCAGAAGATGGTGGTGCTGCAAGTAGTAGTGATTGCGGGTACTGCTGTTGTAATCCTGATAATACTAATAGTGATCCAGCAGCCTCTGATTATGATGTTTGTTTAGATGTTAATACTAATTTAAATTGCGTTGCCAATCAGACTCCTTGTGATGGAGAAGACAGAGGTCTATGTTGTGGTTGTAGTTCTGATAGTCAATGTGGTAGTGATCAAGCTGGGTGTGGCTTAGATACTTGTTGTAGAAATAGGCCAAGAGTTGTAAGTAGTGATATTAGTCCTAGTCATATGCAATCTAATGTCTGTAGAAATGTTTTAATTAGCGCTCCTTTTGATCAAAAAATGGATAGAAGTAGTTTTAATAATAATATCCTTTTATTAGCAGAATATGATTACGGAAACACTTGTCCGGCTGGCACCTTTTTAGCTAATCAAAATTTAGAAAAAATTAGACTTTCATGGTGGAAAAAAATTAAATCAAACATTGGCAAACGTTTAAGTCCTGTCTTGGCTAGACTTAATTTAAATAGTGCTAGCAGAGCACTAGCTGATTGGAATTCTTTGCCAAGTGATGACGATTTGTATTGTTTGGTGCCCGGAGTTGTTGGATATGAAAACGCTCCTAATGGAAATACCACTATAACTTATTCACCTAATAAAGTACTTGATGCTGATACCATTCATTACGTAGTTATAAAAGGTGATGAAAATCTTGATAGTAGTAAAGGTGTAAAGAGTTACCAAGATATAGGTATGAATGAAGATGGTTATTTAGATATTAATACAGGTAATTATGTAGAAGGCGCTAATTTAGAATTTAATGGTATTAGTTACTACAATTCTTATATTTGGAAGTTTGAAACTTTACCTGATCAAGGTGATGATCCTGGTATTTGTAAGATAGATTATGTTAGGACAGAACCTGATTCATATTTATTTACTACAACTCAAAATAGCTTAGAGGAAGATGATAGTAATCCTGCTGACAGTAGTTATGACACTATAAAAGATAGAGATAAAGAATATCATGCTAAAGCTTTCAGTATTGACGGACAAAGACTAGCCAGGACAATACAATATGATTGGAGTTGGAACTGGTATATAGATAATATTGATGTAGTTAAATTTATTCATCAAAACTCTTCTCAACTTAATGCTTATAACGATAAGCAATTAATTGGCGCAGCTCCTAATGCTAGTGATGGGCAAACTTTTGTTAAGGCTACTGTAGATATGAGTGCATATACTAATAATATTACTAATGATGGTGATGGTAGTTCACATGCTGTGCCTGCTTATGTATTTATTTGTAATAATCCTTGGCCTTCTCCAGATCCAATTACTAATGCTTGGAGTCCTTGGATGGATGCTTCTTCAAATTGCAGTTTACCAGGTGAAGAATGTCAAAGCTATAATTATAATTTCTATTATTGTAGGGACGCTGGTCAAGAAGGCACTCATGATGATTTGCCAGCTATTATTGATGAAAATGCTGTGATTAGAGGTTCAAGTAAGGTCTGTTCAGACGGTAGTGGTCCTTGCTCTACTGATAGTGATTGTTCAGGTTCTCAGTGTATTTGGAATGTTCTAAAAGAATCATATTTCTTTAGAGAGGTAGTACCTGAAATTGGTACAATTTCCAATGTCAGTGATTTAGAAACAGGTGGAAGCTTGAAAGTATCTTGGTCTTCTGATTCTTATTTAGTTAATAGTTATATTCTGTATTATAAGGATAAACAGAGTCAAACATATAATTTTGAAGAGTTAAGTTTAGATGCTAGTTCAAATCCAGATGATCCTAATGCTGGTCAAGCTTGTGTTGAGCAAGGAGATAAAAATGTTTGTAATTATGTAATAAATAATTTAGAAGATAATAAAACTTACTACTTTAAAGTCAGTGCTATCACCGATACTGGGGCAGAAAGTCCTTTATCTAATGAAGTTACTGGTGTGCCAACTGATAAACAAGCCCCTGCAACCCCAATGGGATTAGGTGCTGAAAATTATTAAATATGAAAAAACAAGTACATAAAAATTATTTATTCCTATCTCTGGGTCTTTTAAGTATTTTACTCCTTAGCTTTTTTGTTTTCTCAAATTTGAGAAATAATGATAGTAATGATTTAGGATTTCAAGCTGTTTGGGCACAAGAAGGAGAAGCAATAAAGTTTGTTTGGGCGGATAATAGTGGAGCAGACGTGGCTTCATATAAACTTTACCATGGTAAAAGTAGTGGTCAGTATGGAGAAAGCTTAGAAACAGAAGGGTCTAATAATTTCTTAGTATTGGATGTGAGTGATTTTAGTGAGGATAAACATTATTTTGCTGTTTCAGCTCTTGATAAAGCAGGCAATGAAAGTAATAAATCTACTGAATTAGTAATAGATTTAGGTATTGATGTTAGTGATCCAGATGTTAATACTTGTGGAAATGGTATAGTTGAAACAGATAGGGGAGAAATATGTGATTCTAGTGGTCGCTTATGTGAAACAGCTTCTGGTTATTTAGGCGAAAAATATTGCAATAATGATTGTTCTGATTACCTTGCAACTTGTGTTGCTTTGGAAAGTTGTGGAGATGATATTATAAATGGCGAAGAAGAATGTGAAGGAACAAATACAGATATAGCTTGCACTAAAGGTATATATTCAGGTACGGCTTCTTGTAGTAATTGTAAAATTAGTGATTGCGATATCGGTAGTCAAGCTTGTGGTAATGGAATTATAGAGGGTGGAGAACAATGTAAGGATAATGGTAAATACAGTGAAGATTGTTTATGGAATAATACTTATCCCGGCACTAAATCTTGTGACCTTAATACTTGTTTGTGGGAGTCTTCATGTGTTAAAACACCTGTTTGTCCTGATGGTTTCAAAGATACAAATGAGCAGTGTGACGGTGATGACTTTGGTAGTAAAACAAATAATTGTTCTGAGTGGGGGTCATATAGTGAGGGTATAGTGGTATGTAATAATAGTTGTCAGGTTGACTACAGTAATTGTTCAAACTAAACGATTTATAATTTTAAATAATATGAAAAAAATAATTTTACAGTTATCTCTAGTCTTTTTTATAAGTACTCTAATAGTATTTTTTGCAGGAAATTTTGCTAGTAGTCAAAGTAGTTCTGATGCAATTGCAATCAGGGTAATGCCTAATCCTAATCATTATACAATTGAAAGGTGGTATCAAGAACAAGGTTTTGAAGGTTCCCCTCAATCACTTATAGTAGATGGTTATCAAGCTATTCGTGATGGGCGTACTGTTTATGTTAATGCTGCCAATGTTAATACTGCAACTAATCAAATTTATACCAATATATATTTAATTTCATATACTCAAGAATCTGAGGATGCTACAGTTGATATTTTGGGTCAAATTATATCACACTGGAAATTTAACCATAATATTATTAACACTGGTAAATGTTCTATATCAACGATGTACTGTGAAGAAGATGACGATTGCCCGGGTAATTATGTTTGTGGTAATGGAGCTAATGATTGGCAAGAAGGTAAATGTGTTATTGAGGATGATACTAGTGATTTAAGTAATACAAAAACTTGCTTAACAGATCAAGACTGTCCAAATAATTTATACTGTACTAGTTTAAAATCAAGAGTGATAAGAGATGTTAGACGTTTAGGGCAGTTAACAGACGCTAGTTATTTACTTGATCTATATAATAGTCAAAATAATAAATATCCAACTTTAAACTCAGGAACATATATTCCACAAATGACCATTTCTACTTGGCCTAGTTGGCAAAATGAATTATCTAAAGAAATTCAATTGTCTTCAAATATGGTTGATCCTGTTAATACTTTTGGTTATTGTGATGGAGACTTTGCTCCAGAAACATGTTGGAATTCTGATGAGCAAAAATTTTATGACCCCAATCTTCAAGATGGCGTTGATTTACCTGACAATACTTTAGTTTATGTTTACACCACTGATGTCAATGGAACAGATTATGATCTTTGTGCCAATATGGAGTCAGACTATGATGTAGCAGAAGGAAGTGTTAGTAATTTTGATTGTAATTTTGATATAGGTTACTTCGGTACTATTGGTAATGAAACTCCAATTTTAGTTGATTTTAATCTAGAAGGATCTAGTTCAGAAACTTTTTCTGGCATGATTAGAGTTGAAGATCCAGAAGGAAATCCAATGACTTGGGAGCTTGATACTTCACTTAGTTCTTGGTCTTCTTGGTCAAGTCCACCAGAACTACAAAATACTAATAATCCAAATCAAAAAAGAGTTTTTGCGCAAATAACTGGAAATAATGGCACTTATCCTATTAAAATAATTGTTACAGATAATGCTGGCAATGTTATGGAGGAAACTGTAGAAATAGTGGTTAGCAATACAGGCCCACAAATTCAGGCAGAGGATATTAATTATGTTATAGATGAAGACAATCCTTTAGATTATAAGGCTTATATTTATAGTAATAACTTACCTGACTCCGTTTCAAGTTTTAATAGTAACTTAACAGTTAGCTACAGTGGTTTTCCTTCTGGTTTTAATTCTGGTACTTATAGTACAGGGCAAACAAGTTTAGGTCATGGTCTTAGTAAGGAGATAGAAAAAATTGCTGACAATCGTTTTGAACTTAATATTTCTGGTCTTTTAGGAGACACTAACGGAGATGGTAGTATTAATGAAAACTTAGGACTTGATGATCCTGAGCCCGAAAAAATTAATTTCACCCTTACTGTTCAAGACAAAGATGGAAGAACTTCTACAGAGGACTTCACTTTTAATATTATTTTTGATAAACCAATTTTAGCATTAGATTGTTTAGAAAGAATTAGAGCTGGCTCAGAATATAGTTGTCAGGTTGTAGTGTATTCAACTGAAAATACCAGTCTTTATTATAGTAATCTACCCTCTGGCCTAAAAGGTGATCAATCTGGCCTTATATCTGGAACTGCTATTCCCTCTGGAATTCATAATATTTCTGTTACTGCTACAAACGAGTATGGAGGCAGCACTACTAGTGGCTATAGTTTAGATATTAATTCTTATTGTGGAGATGGTGTACAACAAGAACTCAATGACGAAGGAACAGGAGGACCCGATGGTGATGGTAGAGAAGAGTGTGATGTTGATGATAATGTTGCTACTTCACCTGCTCTTAGTGGCCCAGATAAACAATATGATTGTACGACAGATACAATTGCTCAACATGATCAACCAGTACCTATGGGTACCTGCACTTTTGATGGTGGTTATTGTGGTGATGGGGTTTTACAGAAAAATGTTAATGGAAGAAATTTAGAGAGTTGTGATTATGGTGATGACATCCCTGAATGTTGTGTTACCTGTGCTTGGGCCTACGATTATGAGCAAACTAATTTAAGTTTTATAAACGGTGAACCTGAAGCTAATTTGGATAAAGATGATGTAGCTTATGTTGATTTTCCAGAAGTAATAGACTTTGATCTTACTAGTGGAGTTATGGACGCAGAAGTAATTGCTACAGGTCTTGGAACTACTGCTATTGTTTATGTTACTGATACTTCAGGTAGTATGCAAAACAGTGGTGTTGAAAATGTTAAAGAAGGTTTAATTGGCATAAATGGTGATGAAGGCGCCTTAGGTTTATTGCGTGAGAATTCTGGAAATATTGCTGTTGGCTTGGTGGAGTTTAATAGCGATACTAGCATGATTCAGCTAGATAATATTCATAGTGATGCACATTATAATACCCTAGTAGACACAATAGGTAGTTATAGCGCTGGAGGTTCAACTTATACCAAGGATGCTGTTAACAGTGCAGCAGAGATGTTAAATTCTTATGATGCAGAAAATAAATTTATTGTTCTATTGTCAGATGGTGCGCCTAATCCTTCTAATACTCAAGATCCAACCGAGGCAGCTAATAATGCTAAAGCGGCTGGGGTAAGTATGTATACAATTACATATAGAAATGATTCAATAGTTGATGCCATGTGTAAATGGTCATCAGATAGTCAGAGTGTTTGTGACGCTGGCAGTGGCTATGTTTATAGTTATCAGTCTAGCAATGTAGATACAGTTTATATAAAGATTACTGATGAAATTATAACCGGTCCTGAGGGCACACTAGTTGTAACTATAAATGGAAAGCCATATAGTTTTGATATAGGTGATAATGTTGAGGATGGTATTATGACGGATTTACACGTTAATTATGAGGCCATAGCCTGTGATCCTTATACTGCAGTCTGTACTCCTGATGAAGTACCTATTGAAGTTGACTTTGATGGTGAAGGAGAGATAAGATTATATAATTTACGTTTAGACGTGGCTGAGCCATGTGCTAATTAAATATAATAATATGAATACAAAAAAAATTATCTTAATAGCAAGTATTATAGTAGTAATATTATTAGCTGCTTGGCTAGTCTATGCAATGTTTACAAATAATGAGGACCCAGATATTAATAGAGAAGAAAATAATAATGTCACAAATGAAGAAGAGGGAAGGATTAGTGAAGATGATAGTGAGAGAGCAGAAATTGATAGAAAAAACGATATTTATAATCAAGCAATTTCTTCAGAAGATTACTCGGAGTGCAATAATTTAGAAGATCAAGATACAAAAAATACCTGCATTACTCAAATTGCTATCAATAGCTCTAATTTAGATTTATGCCAGGAAATAGATGATACAGAGAAATTAAAGTATTGTAAAAGCAGAGTATATCATAAGGTGGCTATAGCAAATAATAATATAAATAATTGTAGTTTAATTGAGGATAGTTTTTGGCATAAATCTTGTTTAAACAAGATTATTGTTGCTAGTGATTATGATGAAAATCTCTGTGATGAGATTGTTAATTTTGATGATGCTAAAAACTGTGAAAATATTATACTTTTTCAGCAGGCAACAGAAACAAATAATTGTGATTTACTAGAAGGCGAAATAAAGGCTGAGTGTGAATCTGCTTTAAATATTAATGAAAATAATGAAGAAAATAATGAAGATGCTGATGCAGAGGAAACGATGACTGATGCAGAGCTAAAAGCTATGGACAGTGACCAGGATGGCTTAAATGATTATGAGGAACTTAATATTTATAATACTGACCCTAATAATGCTGACAGCGATGGTGATGGTTATGAGGATGGAGAGGAAGTAGAAAATGGTTATGACCCTTTAAGTGCTTAATTTGTTTATGTTTGAGTAAAATGTTATAATTCTTTTATATAGTATTTAATTAATTTATGTTTGACGATTTAGAAAATAAAGAAAATAAAAATAGTAATAACAATCAAAGGTCTAATGATAATTTGCCAGAAGATATTTTTTCAGAAACTGATAACGTGAAAAATGCAAAAAGACCTAATTTGCCACCATCAGTTCCATCTGAACAAGTTGAGAGGATGACAGATGAAGAGAAAAAAGACTTTTCTGCTGAAAAGTATAGACCTTATCGTAAATCAATTTCTAAAACTGCTAAAATTATCAGAGCTATATTGGTGACACTTATATTGTTAGCTATTATTGGATTTGGTTCATACTATGTTTATAATTCATTTTTTGTCAGTGAAACTGAAAATAATGACACTGAAAATATTGTAAATAATGAAGATGATAATGAAGATAATGGTGAGCAAAATAACAATTCTAATAATAATGATGAAAATATAATTGATGAAATTGATGAAATTAATGAGATTGATGATTTAGATTCGTTAGAAGATAATGATGAACAGGAGCTTGATAGTGATAATCAAGATTCTGAGGATACAGAAGTACCTGAAGAAGAGGAGGATGAAGAGCCTGACTTTTTAAATCAAGATTTAGACGGTGATGGCCTAACAGGGAAAGAAGAAATAAATATTTATAATACTGATCCTAATAATCCTGATACGGATAATGATGGTTTAAGTGATGGTGATGAGATAAATATTTATAATACTGATCCCAATAATCCTGATACGGATGGTGATGGTTATGAGGATGGTGAAGAAGTTGAGGGCGGATATGATCCTCTAAATAGTCCTGACTCAGACGGTGATGGTTTAAGTGATTATGAGGAACTTAATATTTATAATACTGACCCCAATAATCCTGATACAGATGGTGATGGCTATGAGGACGGTGAAGAAGTCGAGGCCGGATATGATCCATTAAGTTAATTTTAAATAATATAATATATGGAAAACGAAAGGAATAATTTTGAAAAAAATAAATATAGTGCTCAAATAGAGGGAAAGCAGGTTTCAAGTTTAGAAAAAGAAAAGTCTAATAATAAGCTAGCTAACAAGATAGAGGATGGTTTAAATATTCATAGCATGCCTAATTCTTTTCGTTCTGGAAAATTTAATGACTCTGTTCATCCTAATGATATTAAAAGGCAAAGCACTTTAAATAAAATGTCTTCAAGCCCTCATAAACATAAGTATGTTGGTGTTTTAATAATAGTTGTGGGAATTTTAATTTTAGGTGGTCTTGGTTATTTTCTCTATACTTACATTATGGGAGATTCTCGAGATAACAATACTCAAATAGTGCAAGAAGATAATGATATTAATAATGAAGAAAATGAAATAGAAGATAATCAGGTAGATGATGAAGCTAATTTAGATGAAGAAGAAGCAGAAGACACCTCTGATTTAGAAGATGAATTTGTGGATGAGGAGGATCTTGATGATATTACTGAAGAAGTAGATACGGATGAAAGTGCTACTAGCACTGATCCTATTGATGAAGATATCGCTACCAGCACTGAAGACGTAGTTGGCGTGCAAGATACTGATGGTGATGGTTTAACTAATCTTGAGGAGCATTTATTAAATACTAATGTTAATTTAGAAGATTCAGACTCTGATGGTTATGATGACGCCAGTGAAGTTCTTAGTTTGTATAATCCTGCTGGTACTAATGAGTTAATTGAAAATCCAGGTATTAATGAGTACTCTAATTCTTTGCATAATTACACAATTTTACATCCCGCAACTTGGACACAAAAAGTTAGTAATGAAGGTGATTCTGTTATGTTTATGAATGAAAACGATGGATTTTTCCAAGTTTCAGTAGAGGATAACGATGAATCTGTGAGTATTGAAGACTGGTATAGACAGGAATTTAATGTGGAGGAGGATGAAACCTTTAATTATTTTAGTGAAGATAATGAGATGATTAGTTCAGATGATGGCTTATTTGTTTATTATGCCGATGAGGAAAAAATATATGTTTTTTCATATACTGCTATGACTCAAAACCTAGGTTATCCTAATATTTTTAAAGCCTTTGTTAAGTCTTTTAGTCGATATTAATTAAAAGATTTTAGTATTTTATATAAATAAAAATAAGCTCCAATGTAGAGCTTATTTTTTATTTCAATGTTTTTTGTTTTATGATGTAATTATTTTATCAATAATTCCATAATCTTTAGCTTCTTTAGGTGTCATGAAGAAATCTCTATCTGTATCCTTTTCAATAACACTCATTTTTTGTCCAGTATGTTTAGCTAATATCTTATTCATCTTATCTCTAGTTTTTAAGATATGTTCAGCTCTAATTTTTACATCACTAGCTTGGCCTTCAGCTCCACCCATAACTTGGTGAATCATAACTTCACTGTTTGGTAGTGCTAGACGTTTACCTTTTTCTCCTGCTGCCAGTAGAGTAGAGGCCATAGAGGCGCTCATACCTACACATATAGTTGATACCGGTGAGCTAATGTATTGCATAGTATCATATATAGCTAGACCTGCGCTAACTGATCCTCCTGGAGAATTGATGTAAAATTTAATATCCTTACCTTTATTTTGTGCATCAAGAAATAAGAATTGAGCTATGATTATATTAGCAACGTGGTCGTTAACAGGCTCTCCTAAAAATATAATTCTATCTTTTAATAATCTAGAATATATATCGTAAGCTCTTTCAACGTGACCTGATTTTTCGATTACTGTTGGTATAAGAGGCATATTCGTATTAATTAATTGTTTATTATGTAAATTTATAATAATTAGATAATTTCTTTTTATTTTATTACTAATTATTGTATTAATAAAAGATTGTACTGTTGCAGAGTTAAAGTTACACTTTGTGGATAATTAATATTTGTTAAT
>CAYYPI010000009.1:0-40135 GCA_964473565.1 uncultured Gammaproteobacteria bacterium | reverse complement strand
TATATGAGATCTAAACCCTAAATGTAACCCCAATTGCTGCAATTGTAACAGTATTGGTCAATAATTACTATAAAAAGTATTATTAAATTAAAAAAGCCCATTATTTAAAATGAGCTTTATTTTTTTAATTTTTTAGTTCCAGAACATAAAATTCCTCTTTAGTTCTTTCTTCCAGGCAACAGTAATTAAAACATTTATATCCTAAAGTAATTTTATTTTTATCATCTCTAACCTTATTTGTAATATAGAAAAGGTCACGAACAGTTGGTTTCCACCAGGATCCTTCAGCAGCAATATTGAAGCTTCTATATTTTGGAAATTGATGAAGAAATGGCAATAGTTCAAAGACTGTAGCTGGACTGTACTCACCCTGCTGTGAGATATCATACATTTCTCTTTTATTTTTTAGACTTATAAGTCTTACGGTAAAAGATTTTCTAATAATTGAATCAAGCATCTTTCCTTTAAAATGACTATCTTCAGATTTTTTAATTGAATTGAGCAGCTTCTCATCTTTTTTTAGACGAATAAGAGCCTCAGTGAAATTAACAGTTACAGTAAAAACACTTTCTTTTGAGGAAGTTTGAATGTTATTCATTTTTTATTTTGTTTTAAAGTTCTATAATCTAATTCTATTTTCAAAAAAATATATCAAATATATTATTTTGTCAATAGATTAATTCTTGTAAAAAAGCATTACTTATATTATTATTAAATAAAGCTTAGTCGCGAAAAATAATTTCAAATTATGAAAATTAAACTACTCATCACTTCTATTATATTTATTTTTATTACTATTATTTCAGTTAATAATGTTTCAGCAATTGAAGATAAAAAGCTTGATAGTGATAATGACGGAATTTCAGATTATGATGAAATAAATGTTTACTATACTAATCCTAATAGCAAGGATACAGACGGCGATACTTATACTGATTGGGAAGAGTTAAATGCAGGTTATTCTCCTCATAATCCAGATAAGGTATTATTAAAAGATAATGATCAAGACGGTGATGGCTTAAGTGATTACTGGGAATTAAGATTTAAAACAAATATACTTGTAGCTGATACAGATGGTGATGGCTATAGTGATGGCGAAGAGATAAGTAGTGCTTATGACCCTTTGAATAAAGAGCCTAGAAAATTAAAGAAAAGGATTGAGATAAATTTAGAAGATCAAGAACTTTATTATTTCTTAGATGGAGTGCGTTTAAATACTTATTTAGTATCTTCAGGCGCTTATAACTCCACTCCTAAGGGTGTTTACAATATTATTAACAAACATCCAAAAGCCTGGTCACCTTATGGCCTATGGATGCCATATTGGATGGGTATGGGTACAGGAAAATTTGGTTTACATGAACTTCCTATTTGGCCCAATGGTTATAGAGAAGGTGAGGATCACTTAGGTAGAGCAGTTTCACATGGCTGTATTAGATTAGGTATAGGTCCAGCTGAAACTTTGTATAACTGGACTGAGCTTGGCACTCCTGTTTATATATATTAAATGTAATAAACCTGGGTTAATAAATAAATAACTTAAGATATAATTATGAAAAATATACAAACAATTATCTTCTTAACTTTAATATTAGTGCTTGGTTTTTTCTATTTCATGTTTAATTCTACAACAGTAAAAGCTATAGATATTGAGTCTTTGTCAGGTAAAATATTAATTCAAGCTCAGCAAGAAGGGCAGGCTTGGTATGTTTATCCTGATAACAATAGAAGGTATTTTTTAGGTAGACCACAAGAAGCCTTTGATATTATGAGAAAGCTTAGCTTAGGTGTTAAGCATAACTTTATTGTTGAAAATAATTATTACAGTTCTAGGTATAAAGGTAAAATACTTTTAGATGTAGAAGATAGTGGCAAAGCTTATTATATTGATACTAATTTAGGTGAAAAACATTATTTAGGTAGACCACAAGAAGCCTTTGATATTATGAGAGATCAAGGTTTGGGTATTACTAAAGCTGATTTAGAAGAAATTGCAGTAGGTAATTTAAATGAAGTTTATAATGAAAAAATTAATATAGAAGTACCATTTATTTCTCAAGCTCCTTTTGGTGACTGGAGTGATCCGCGTCTACAAGATGCTTGTGAGGAAGCGTCAGTATTTATGGCTATGAAGTGGATTGAGGGCGAGAGTATAAGTGCCACAGAAGCTAGAGAAGAGTTTTTTGATATCTCTAAGTTTGAGGAAGAAAATTATGGTTCATATAAGGATACATCAGCTAAAGATACATTAGAGAGAATAATTAAAGGTTATTATAACTATAATAAAGCAGAGCTTAAATATAATTTTAGCCTTGAAGATATAATTACAGAACTTGATAATGGGAATTTAATTATTGTACCTACAAATGGGCAAGATTTGAATAATCCTTATTATAGTGGAGCAGGACCAGAAAGACATATGTTAGTTATTAAAGGTTATGATAGAGGTTCTAATGAATTTATCACTAATGATCCAGGCACTAGACATGGCGCTGATTTTAGATTTAGTTTTGATAATCTATATAATTCAATTAGAGACTATCCCAGTGGAGATCATGTGCCTATAGTTGAAGAGATAAAAGCTATGATAGTTATTTATAACTAGTATTAGTAAAAAAATATTGTTATAATTTCAGCTATTTGTTATAATAATAACATGAAAAGTAAAATTACATTATTACTATTTTCATTGGCTGTTAGTTTATTAGCAGGCTCTTTAGGTTCATTTTTTACACAGAGTTCTGTTTCTAGCTGGTATCTTAATCTAAGTAAACCTGTTTTTAACCCTCCTTCATATTTATTTGCTCCAGTGTGGACTTTTCTATTTATCTTAATTGGAGTATCTCTTTATCTAGTTTTAGTTTCTAAAGCGGAAAAGAAAATTAAGAACAAAGCTTATATTCTATTTGCTATACAATGGCTACTCAATATTGGGTGGTCATTTTGTTTTTTCTATTTACGAAATCCTTTATTGGGATTTATTGAGATTATTATGCTTTTACTCGCCATTATATTAACAACATTTTATTTTTATAAGATTAATAAGGTGGCAGCCTATTTACTTATCCCATATATACTTTGGGTAAGTTTTGCTAGTATTTTAAATTTTTCAATTTGGTTTTTAAACTAAGCAGGAACTATAAAGGTCGTGCCTGCTATTAAATAATAATTTAATCTGTAAAAATATGAATAAATTAAATACCTTAGATTGGATTGCTTTAATCTTATTGGTGGTAGGAGGTTTAAATTGGTTATTGGTAGGACTTTTTAGTTTTGACTTAGTTGCTTATATTTTTGGATACATGAGCACGGTTTCTAAAATTGTCTATGTGTTAGTAGGTTTATCAGCAATTTATACTTTACTTATGACTGGTGCGCTTAGAAAAAAAGCCTAAAAGTAAAAAGTAAAAATAAAAACAGCTTATCGGCTGTTTTTATTTTTTGTGTCTAAATTTATTATCATCTTAGTCCCTTTGCCATATTTAGAGTCAACAATTATTTCTCCTTTAAAGTATTTTTTAATAATGTATAAACTGTTATGTAATCCAATTCCATTATTTTGATCTTTTTTATCATTATTTTGATCTTTTTTATCATTATTTTTATTATCATTTTGTTTAGTAGAATAAAAAGGTTTAAATATTTTATCGTAATCTTGTTTTTTAATTCCTTCTCCAAAATCTTGAATAAGTATTTTTAATCTAGTTTTGTTTTTATTTATTTTTATAATAACTAAACGATTATTGTTTTCTATTTTATTTTTATAGGAGTCAATCCCATTAGAGATTAAGTTTAATATAACTTGGTTGAATTTAGTATTTAAACCTAAAATAAAAATCTTTTTTGAATTTTTAAAAATTAATCTAACATTGTTTTCTCTAGCTTTATATCTTAATAAACATATACAGTCTTCAATCTCCTCATTAATATTAAAATATCTTTCTTTCTCTTTATTATTAATTTGTTTTTTAACGCTGATAATAAAAGCTTGCATTTTTTTAGTGCAACGAATAGCGTCTTCTAAAAAGGATTTATTAAATTTAATTTGTTTTTGTTGCAGATATTCTAAATTCAAAGCAATAGCAGTTAAAGGGTTAACAATATCGTGAAAGACTCCTGCTGATAATTTACCAAATTCAGCAAAGCGATATAAATCATTAATTTTATCAGTATATATTTCTGCTTTTTTAGTTTTTTCAATTTTTAAACTTTCTATATCTGTGCTTAATTTTTTATAACCATTATTTAAATTAAGGTATTTTTCTTCTGTGTTATTTAGTTTTTCTTTTAATCTTTTATTTTTTTTATTATAAAAAAAGAAAACTATAATAATGATTGCTATAGCTAAATAATTAAAAAAAGAGCTAAGCTCTAAGTTAAACATATTGTCTATATTAATTTTATGCTAATAATTTAAAACCTCTTTTAAATATTGTTTTAATCACTAATTCTGACTCAGCTTGCTTTAATTTATTACGCAGTCGCGTTATGTGAACATCTACTGTATTGCTTAATAAGTTGCCATTTATATCCCAGATATTCTCATAAATGGCCTGACGAGTATGAACTCTATCTTTATTAGTACACAGAAAAACTAGGAGTTCATATTCTTTAGCTGATAAATTAATAGCTTGTTTTTTGCATTCAATTTTGTAATTGTCTTGATCAATAATCAAGTCTTTTATTTTTATCTTAGAATCAAGTTTAGTTTTATCTCTAGTGCTGTTTTTTATTACTGCCCATAATTCTTCAAAGTTAAAAGGTTTTACAAGGTAATAATCAAGACCTTTGTTTAGTAGTGCTATTTTTTCACTTTGTTCATTTATTACTGTTATAGCTATAATTGGAAAATTGTAGTTTTCATTTCTAAGCTCTTCACAAATAATATCAGCCTTTATATTAGGTAACATATAATCTACTATTAAGCAGTCATAGTGATTAGTTTTTGCTAACATTAAGCCTTGATAACCATCATGGGCTACATCAACAGAAGCTCCTTGGTAATTAAGATTCTTTTTTGTTATTTTACAAAGCTCTATGTCGTCTTCAATTAAAAGTATTTTCATATTTTTATATTATTTTACCTTAAATTAGCAAAAAATTCAAAAATATTTCTATTTGCTTTTTTTATTTTAAAGATTTAAAATAGAAGAAAGTTTCAAAATATGATAAAAAATTTATTTAGCAAAGAAAAAAATAAGTTCGCAGACTTTAATGACCCTTTTGTAGTTAAAAGAGGGAAGATAAGAAATAGTCAATTGCAAGACCCTGCTTATCGTAGTGATTGGACTGAAGAATCATTTTTAAGCGGAAAAGATTCTAATGAGGTTGTGGGCAAAAGTTTTAACTTTAAAACTATACAGCCACTACTTGTTATTTTTGTTATACTTATTTCTTTTCTTTTGGCTAGGGTAGCCTACCTTCAAGTTATTAAAGGACAGCATTATTATAATTTAGCTGAAGGTAATCGTACGCGTATACAAAGCATTGAAGCTAATCGTGGTATTATTTATGATCGTAATCATGAACCTCTTTTAAATAACACAGCTAATTTTGTTCTTTATTTAACACCTATTGATTTACCGTCTAATGAATTAGAAAGAGACACATTAATTCGTGATATCAGTGATATACTTAAAGAAAATGATGTTTTAAGCGAAGAGCCTTGGTTTCTTCGAATAAAAAATGATTTAGATAGCATTGATTTAAAGTCACAGCGAGCCTATAACCCTCTATATGTTGTAGATAATTTAGATCATAAAACTGCTATGAGTCTACTGATAAAAACAGAAAGGATTCCTGGAGTTTCCTTGATAGCAAAGACCAGAAGACAATATTCTTGGGATTCCAGTACTTTAGAAGCAAATGAATTAGAGGGTTTAAATAGAGCAAATTTAGCTATTGGCTCTTCCATGTCACATTTACTTGGTTATACTGGAATAATAAATAAAGAAGAATTAGAAAACTATGGTACAGAATATAGCCCTATTGATTATATTGGTAAAAGTGGGTTGGAGAATTTTTGGGAAAGTTCACTTAAAGGTATAAAAGGTAAAAAACATATTGAAGTAGATGCTTTTGGTAGGGAAAAGAAAGTGATAAGTGAAAAACTTCCTAATGATGGCTATAATTTAATATTATCAATTGATTTAAAGCTACAAAAAAAAGTTGAGGAAATACTACGTACACATTTAGAAAGCTTAGATTTAGATAAAGCTTCTGTTGTTATTTTAGAGCCTGAGACTGGTCAAGTTCTAGCACTGGTTAGTTGGCCTGCATATGATAATAATATTTTTGCTAGAGGGGTAAAATTTAATGAGTATCAGAATTTTTTAGATGATAAAGCTAATCCATTATTTAATAGAGCTATTAGTGGTGAGTTTCCAGCAGGTTCCACTGTTAAACCTATATTTTCAGCTGCAGCATTAAATGAAGGTGTTATTAGTGAAAATACTAGTTTTCTAAGTACAGGAGGTTTAAGTATTAGTACTTGGTTTTTTCCTGATTGGCGCTCAGGTGGTCATGGTATCACTAATGTAAGAAAGGCAATTGCTGATTCAGTAAACACCTTTTATTATTATATTGGTGGAGGTTATGCTGATTTTGAAGGTTTAGGCTTAGAGAGATTAGTTGATTATTCAAAAAAGTTTGGCTTGGGGTCTCAAAGTGGTATTGATATAAAAAATGAAGCTGACGGTTTGGTTCCAACAGCTCAGTGGAAAAGAGAAACTAAAGATGAAACTTGGTATATTGGAGATACATATCACTTTGCTATAGGGCAAGGTGATCTTTTGGCAACTCCACTTCAAGTCGCTAATTTTACTAATGTCTTTGCAAATAAGGGTAAATTAATGAGACCCTATTTAGTAACAGAGTTAAGAACTGATAATAATGATACTTTAGTGCAAAAAATAGAGCCACAGATAGTAAGAGATAATTTTATTGATGATTATAGTTTGGAAGTAGTAAGGCAAGGTATGAGACAAACAGTTACTCAAGGAAGTGGTCGCGCCCTTAGCTTATTACCAGTTGAAGTAGCTGGTAAAACCGGTACTGCTCAGTGGTCAAGTCAAAAAAATAATCATGCTTGGTTTACAGGCTTTGCTCCATATGATAACCCTGAGCTAACCTTTACAGTTTTAGTTGAAGAGGGTGGCGAGGGTAGTGAAGTGGCTGTGCCAATTATAAGAGATATATTATCTTGGTATTTTAGTGATAGATAATTTAAATATAATAAGTAATTACTAAAAATCCACAAGCAGTTACGACTGCTTGTTTTTATATTATTAGCACTCTCTTGACATGAGTGCTAAACTTGATATAATACAAACAGATAAAAAAATATATGGATATAACAGCACGTAAAAAAAAGATATTATCTATTATTGTTAAAGAACATATTAAGACAGCTGAGCCTGTCGGTTCTTCGGCTTTAGTAAATAAATATAAGTTGGCATTTTCTTCAGCTACTATTAGAAATGAAATGGCTGACTTAGAAGAATTAGGTTTAATTAAACAGCCATATACTTCTGCTGGAAGAATACCGACTGAAGCAGGCTTTTTGCTTTACCTTGATAATTTAAAAGAAAAAGAATTAAAAAAGAAAAACACTGAAGAAATAGACAAGGGTTTAAAGAATATGAGTGAAGAAGATTTTAGGTATACTGCTAAAATCATTGCTAGTATTTCAGGGCAAGTTGTATTTTGGGCTTTTCATAAAAACAGTTTGTATTACACTGGAGTTTCAAACTTATTTCAGCAGTCTGAATTTTCCAACACTAATTTAGTATATGATGTCTCTTTGGTGATAGATAGAATGGAGGAAATTATTGCTGATATCTATGAGACCATACCTTTTGAACCACAAGTTTATTTAGGTCAAGATAATCCTTTTGGATCAATATTCTCTAGTATTATGTTCAAATATGATAGAGATAATAAAACAGGACTTATAGGAATACTGGGTCCCATGAGAATGGATTATGATAAGAATTTAAGTATATTTAATTATTTATATAATAAATTTAAAAAATAATTATGGCAGATAAAAAGAATGAGGCTAAATTTATACCTGGTATCTATCAACATTATAAAGGAGGAAAATATCAAGTATTATTTATAGCTTATGATAAAGAAAAAAATCATGAAACAGTTGTTTATAAAGAACTTGATAATGAAAATTATTATACTAGATCTTTAAAAAATTTCACCGCTGTTATTAAAAAAGATAAGAAGAAAGTAAATAGATTTGAACTTATAAAAGCTGCATCTCAAGAAACTTGGGAAGAAAGATATAAAAGAGCAATTGCTGACTACCAAAATTTGTTAAAAGAAACTGCAACAGAAAAAAGCAATTATTATAAATATGCTTTAGAAGATTTTATGTTAGAGATTCTACCAGTTTATGACAACCTTAAAATGTCTATTAAAAGCTTAAATGAGGAGCAAGCAAATAATCCTTGGGTAGAGGGAATTAAATATGTTATCAAACAATTTAAACGGATATTAGAGAATCAGGGTGTAAAACAGATTGAAGTTGTTGATAAGCCTTTTGATCCTCATACCATGGAAGCGATTTCTGACGATAGTAGTAAAGATGGTAATGATATAGAGGGAATTTGTGAAAAGGAAGTTAAACCAGGATATAAATTACATGATAAAGTAATTATCCCCGCAAAAGTGATAGTAAAATAAATTATAAATATTTGTCTAAATAATTTACATTTTTCAATTATCATCTTTTAAAAGCTTTAAAAGATTTAATTGAGAAATAGCAACAATATGGCATTAATTAAATGGTCACCATTTTTTGAAGGCATGGAAGATATGGATAGATCATTTTCAGATCTTATGCCAATGGCTACTAAGCAAAATAATTTTACCCCAGCGGTTGACATGTATGAAGACAAGGATAATGTGATAGTTGAAACTCAGTTAGCCGGCATAGATCCTGAAAAGGTTAATATATCCATTGAAAATGATGTTTTATGTATTCAAGGTGAAGGGGAAAAAACTTCAGAAGTAGATGATAAGAATTATTATCGTAAGGAAATTAGACGTGGTAGTTTTTATAGAAATATTCCTTTGCCAACTCAAGTAGAGGGAGATAAAGCAGAAGCTATAACTGAAGAGGGTGTGCTTAAAATAACAATCCCTAAAGCACCTGAGAGTAAACCTAAAGCTATTAAGATTAAAAATAAAAAGAAAAGTTAATTTCTCTACAGTAGAGACACAAATGATCATTTGTGTCTCTAAGTAGGGAACTTAATTGTATAAATTATAATTAATAATTAGATATAAATAAAAATAATAATACCTATAATAAGCACAAATTGTGGTTATTATGGATAATAGATAAATTATATGGGAAAAATTTTAGGAATTGATTTAGGAACAACCAATAGCGCTATGGCTATTATTGAAGGTGGCCAGCCTAAAATTTTGGAAAATGCTGAAGGTAACCGTACCACACCTTCTATTGTAGCTATTTCCAAAAGTGGTGAAAGGTTAGTGGGTCAATCTGCTAAGCGCCAAGCTGTGACTAATCCAGAAAATACTGTATTTGCAGTAAAAAGATTAATTGGTCGTAAATTTAGCTCAGATGAAGTAAAAAAGGATATTGAAAATTATCCTTATAAAATCACTGAAGCTGGTGAAGGTGTTAAGGTTAAGTTAGGAGATAAGGAGTATACTCCTCAAGAAATTTCAGCTATGATACTTGGCAAACTTAAGGCTGATGCTGAAACTAAAATTGGAGAAAAAATTGAAGAAGCTATTATTACTGTACCAGCTTATTTTAACGATTCTCAACGTCAGGCCACTAAAGATGCAGGTAAAATTGCAGGCTTAGATGTGAAACGTATTATTAATGAGCCTACTGCAGCTGCTTTAGCTTATGGCTTTGATAAAAAGAAAGGTGAGCAAATTGCTGTTTATGACCTAGGTGGTGGTACTTTTGATATCTCTATTTTAGATGTTAGTGAAGACACTGTTGAAGTTAAATCAACTACTGGTGATACTCACTTAGGTGGTGAAGATTTTGATCAAAGAATAATTGATTGGATTTTACAAGAGTTTAAAAAAGATCAAGGTATTGATTTAGCTAAAGATCCTTTATCACTACAAAGAATTAAAGAAACCGCTGAAAAAGCTAAAATTGAATTATCAACCACTACAGAAACTGAAATTAACCAACCCTTTATTACCACCACAGAAGATGGTCCTAAGCATTTAGTAATGAAGTTAACCAGAGCTAAACTTGAAGATTTAGTTTCTGATTTAGTAGATGCTTCTATTGAGCCTTGTAAGAAAGCGCTTGAAGATGCAGGCCTTGAGGCTAAAGATATTGAAGAAGTGGTAATGGTTGGTGGTATGACAAGAATGCCTTTAGTACAAAGAAAAGTAAAAGAATTCTTTAATAAAGAAGCTAACTTAAGTGTTAACCCTGATGAAGTAGTTGCTTTAGGAGCAGCTGTGCAAGCTGGTGTGCTTCAAGGTGATGTTAAGGATGTATTACTTTTAGATGTAACACCACTTACACTGGGAATTGAAACTTTAGGTGGTGTAGCTACTCCACTTATTGAAAGAAATACTACTATTCCAGCCTCTAAATCACAAACCTTTTCTACAGCGGCTGACAATCAAACTAGTGTAGAAATTCATGTAGTGCAAGGTGAAAGATCTATGGCAGCTGATAATAAGAGTCTAGGTAGATTTATTTTAGATGGTATTCCACCAGCACCAAGAGGTGTTCCTCAAGTTGAGGTTAGCTTTGATATTGATGCTAATGGTATTTTAAATGTTAGTGCTAAAGATAAAGCTAGCAACAAAGAGCAAAAGATTACCATCACAGCTTCTTCAGGTCTTAGTGAAGAAGAAGTAGAAAAGATGAAACAAGATGCTCAAAAACATGAAGAGGAGGATAAGAAGAAGAAAGAAAAGATTGAGACTAAGAATCAAGCTGAGGCAGTAATCTTGCAAACTGAAAAACTTATCAAAGATACAGGTGATAAAATGAAAGATGAAGATAAAAAAAGCTTAGAGGAAAAAATTGATGAATTAAAGAAAGTAAAAGATGGTGAAGACTATGAAGCTATTAAGAAAAAAATGGAAGAAGTAAATGAAGTTGCTCAAAAGATTGGAGCTGCTATGTATCAGCAAGCAGATGCAGGACAAACTCAGGATCAAACTGGAGAAGAAAAGAAAGAAGGTCAAGATGAAAAAAAGAAAGATGAGGATGAAGTAGTGGAAGGAGAAATGGAAAAGGAAGATAAAGAAGGTGATAGTGAAGATAAGGACAGCAAAGATAATAAGTAATTGAGCTATAGAGTTGCTAAGTTTAACTTAGCAACTCACTTAGCTTATTTACTAATAATAATTATATGGATAACAAAAATCCTCAGGCTGACCCTGGGAAGAAACAGCTTAAAATAGCAGATAATGTTCCTGGAGCTGAGTATTCAAATGCAGCACAGTTTCAATTTAATAAGGATGAAATGCAGATGATTTATTTAAACTTATTTTCAGGAAGTGGTAGGGTATCAGCTAAGATTGTAACTAGTCCGGGGCACTTCAAGAGAATGATTTCAGCTATGACTGAGGCAATGAGTAAATATGAGAAGGAATTTGGAGAAGTTAAAGAAACAGAACCTGTAGCCAAAGAAATTGGCTTTAAAGGATAAAAAAATATTTATGGCAAATAAAAACTATTACGATATTTTAGGCGTATCTAAAGACGCTAGCTCTGATGAATTAAAAAAAGCTTTTAGAAAAAAAGCACATGAATATCATCCTGATAAAAAAACAGGGGATGAAGCTAAATTTAAAGAGATAAATGAAGCTTATCAGGTGCTTGGTAATGAGCAAAAAAGAAAACAATACGATCAATTTGGAACCACTTTTAATCAAGGCCAAGGTCCTGGTGCTGGTGGCTATTCTTCTTGGCAAGATATGGGAGGTTTTTCTCAAGGTAATGTAGACTTTGATGACTTGGGAGATATATTTTCTGGTATGGGAGACATATTTGGTTTTGGTGGTACTAGAGGAAGATCTAGGTCTCAAGCTAGAGGCAGTGATTTGCAAATGACTATAGCTGTGGAATTAGAAGATGTTGTTTTTGGCAGTGAAAAAAACATAGAGCTTAAGAAAAATGTTGTTTGTGATCATTGTGAGGGTAGTGGAGCTGAACCTGGTTCAGATGTAAAAACTTGTGATACTTGTCAAGGTAAAGGAGAGGTAATTAGGATGCAAAGAACTATACTTGGCAATATGCAAGCTAGAGCTGTATGTCCTGATTGTCAAGGAGAAGGAAAGACTTATAGCCAGACTTGTAAAAAATGTCGTGGAGAGGGAAGAACACAGGAAAAGGTAAAGTTAATAGTTAAGATACCCGCTGGTATTGATACTGGTCAAAGCATAAGATTATCAGGTCAAGGTGAGGCTGGTCCTAAAGGTTCTCCTGCTGGTGATTTATTTATTAAAATCAAAGTTAATGAACACGACAAATTTATTAGAGAAGGAG
This sequence comes from uncultured Gammaproteobacteria bacterium, assembly GCA_964473565.1. Lineage (GTDB taxonomy): Bacteria > Patescibacteriota > Patescibacteriia > Patescibacteriales > UBA12465 > JAIPJO01. The sequence continues at coordinate 27,615 of CAYYPI010000009.1, read as the reverse complement.
ATGATATTAGGAGCACAAAAGAAGTAAAATTTAGTCAGTTAGTCTTAGGGGATAAAGTGGAAGTAGATACAATTGATGGTAAAGTTATACTAAAAATTCCTGAAGGTACTCAATCAGGCACTATCTTTAAACTTAAGGCTAAGGGTGTTAATCATTTGCAATCTAGAGGTAGGGGTAATCATTTAGTAAAAGTAATAGCTAAAACTCCTAAGAGCTTAACAAAAAAACAAAAAGAAATTCTTAAGGACTTAGATATTTAATTACAAATAAAAAACTCATAAAAGAGAGAAAATGTTGAATTTTATTGACAAAGAGTGCTTAAATGGTACACTATAAGTAGATTTAATTTTTAATAAACTAAATGCTATGGCAAATTGGTTAACAAAATTATTTGGTGGTAAAAAAGAGGACAACCAGCCAGATAATATCTCAGAGGAAAGAGTTCAGGAAAATGTTTCTCAACCTGAAGAACAAGTTGAGTACAAAGAAGAAGTTACTATAACTTCTGAGCCTGAAGTTAAGGAAAGTGATGATTTAGAAACAGAAAATCAAAATCCTCAAGAAGGAGAAGAGGAAAAAAACGAAGAAGAAGAGAAAACTTGGTAAACAATCACTAAAATAAATAGCTGATATTCTCGGCTATTTATTTTTGTATTTATATATTATGAAACTCATTGATACACATACACATCTTAATTTCTCAGCTTTTAAAGAAGATGCTGATGAGATAATTAGACGCACTCTTAAAGAAGGTGTTGGCATGGTTATAGTTGGTTCTCAATATAAGACAAGTAAAAGAGCTTTAGAATATGCAAATAAGTATGAAAAAGGTGTTTACGCTGCTATAGGTTTGCATCCTATTCACCTTGAAGATGTTTTAGCAGAGAATAAGGGTGATGAAGGAGATTACAAGTTTAAGGCTAGAGCAGAAGAGTTTAGTTATGATAGTTACGAAAAGTTAGCTGATTTTAAAAAAATTGTGGCTATTGGTGAGATTGGTTTAGATTATTATCACATTAATTTAAAAGCAAACGTAGAAGAAGTTAAAAATAAGCAAAAAGAAGTTTTTTATCAACAATTAGTACTGGCAAGAAAAAAAGCTTTACCAGTAATTATTCATTGTCGTCAGGCTCATGATGATATGTTGAGTATTTTGCAAGATTTTAAAAATGAGTATAAAGATTACATGCCTAAGAATAAGCCTTGGGGAGTAATGCACTGTTTCTCAGGAGATGAGGATTTAGCTTGGAAATATTTTGATTTAGGTCTTATCATTTCTTTTACAGGTTTAATTACTTTTAGCAAACAATGGGATCAACTAATTAGAAAAGTTCCTTTGGATAAGATTATGATTGAAACAGACACACCTTATATGACCCCAGAACCTTATAGAGGACATAGAAATGAACCGGCTTTGGTTTATTATGTAGCTAAACATATTGCAGAGATAAGAGAAGTGCCTATTGAAAAAATAGCCAAAATTACTACTGATAATGCTAAAAACTTTTTTGATCTTTATTAAATCGACAAGGTTTAAAAAAATAATGTATACTTGACAATTACAGAGACTTGGTTAAAATAAATGTATTGATCATATATGAAAAGTAATAATGAAAATTTTAACGCTAAGCAATTAGCACTTTCTTTTGTTGCTTATAGCACAGCTTCAATCTTTGGACCTCTATTATTAATCGGGGGTCTTGGTTATTTTTTAGACCAGTATTTTAATACTATGCCTATTATAACTATTGTAGCTGTCTTTATTGCTTTTATTGTTACCAACATATTATTGTTTAAGAAAATGAAAAAGGTTAATAAATTAATAGATCAATTTAAAGCTCAAAGCATTGAAAAGGCTATCGAGCAAAAAGATGACATTAAAGATAAACAGTCATAATATATGGAATTAAACATATCCTTGTCCCCGGAAATTTTGTTTCAAATCGGGAGTTTTCCAATTACTAATACTTTACTCTGGTCATTTGTGCTCAGTACTTTTTTAATACTGGTGCTTGTTATACCTGCTAGTAGGGTAAAGTTAGTTCCAGGAAAATATCAAAGTTTTATAGAAATGTTAATAGAGGGAGCCTATGATTTTGTAGAATCAATTATTGGTCCAGGTAAAAAAGCTAGAAGAGTGTTCCCATTAGTTTTCACAATGTTTATATTTGCTTTAGTGGCAAATTTAGCAGTTTATATACCAGGGCAAGCAGCTGTTACCGTTAATAGAGGAGGTGAGGCTATTTCAGTTTTTAGAGCAGTTATGTCTGATTATGGAATGGTTCTAGTGATGACTTTAATTTCAGTTATAGTAACACAGATTGTGGCTATCATTACCGCTGGACCATGGAGATATTTAGCTAAGTTCATTAATTTTAAAAATCCTTTAAAGTTTTTTTTAGGGATAATGGAATTAATTGGTGAAACTGCTAAAATAGTTTCTTTATCTTTTCGTTTATTTGGAAATATATTTGCAGGAGAAGTACTGGGAGCTGTAGTGTTGTTTTTAGCTCCATTTTTTGTGCCCTTACCATTTTTATTTTTAGGATTATTAACAGCCGTGGTACAGGCATTTGTATTTGCAGTTCTAACCCTAGTCTTTATTTCTATGGCTAGTGAGATGGAACCAGTTGAAGAATCATAATTTATTAATTATTAATAATATTTAAATAATAATACTAATTGGAAAAATTTGTCTTTATTACTAATTCAATTTTTCCTTAAAAACCATTATGGAAATTGAAGCAGCAAAATATTTAGCAGCAGGTTTGGCAATTGGTTTAGGAGCTATTGGTCCAGGTGTGGGTCAAGGTATCGCCGCTTCTAAAGCTTTAGAAGCTATTGGAAGAAACCCTGAAGCCTCAGGAAAGGTAACTCCACTCATGTTTGTAGGTATGGCTATTGCTGAATCTACAGCTATTTACGCTCTAGTTATTGCTCTAATTATTTTATTTGGATAGAAGATAGAGTCTTGCTAACTCTAAATTAGAGTTAGCATCCTTTATTTTTTATTTTAACATTAAACCAATATGGAACTCTTAGAAGCTTTGGGTATAAATCTAAAAATCCTATTTGCACAATTAGTTAATTTTGCAGTTTTGTTATTTGTATTATGGCGTTTTGCCTACAAACCTATCCTCAATGTATTAAAAGAAAGAAGAGAGAAGGTTTCTCAAGGTATTCAGGATGCTAAAGCTGCTGAACTTAAATTAAATGAGGCTAAAGACAAGGAGAAAGCTGTGATAATAGAAGCAAAAAAAGAAGCACAAAATATTATTGATGAAGCTACAGAAAGAGCAGAAAAGAAAAAACAGGCAATTTTAGATAAAGCTAAAGAAGAAGTTGGCCAGGTGATTAATGCTGAAAAGAAAAAAATACAACAAGAAAAAGCTGACACTTTGAAAAGCATTAAAGCTGATATATCTAGTCTAGTAGTTCTAGCAGTGGAAAGAGTTATGAAAGAAAAAGTAGATTCAGCAACCGATAAAAAAATTATTAAAGAAGCAATTAAAGATTTAAAATAATATGAAAGTAAGTGCTAAACAATACGCTTTAACCTTGTTAGAGATTACAGAAAATAAAGATGCTAAAGAGTTAGAAGAATCTATATCTAAGTTTTCTAGTTTATTAAAAAACAATAATCAACTTAACCAAATAGATAAGATATTGTATTATTTTAGAAAACTATATAATCAAAGATATAATATAAAAGAAGCACAGATAAATACAGCTCAAGAAATAGATAAGGAAGAACTAGAAAAAATTGAGCAGTATCTGCAAAATTTAAATGAAAAAGAAACTTTAGAATTTAAAGTTAATATTAAAAAAGAAATTATAGGTGGTATAGTTTTAAAATATGGTGATAAAATAATAGACAGCAGTCTTAAAACACGCCTTAATCAGTTAAAAAATAGCTTATTAAAATAAATAAATATATGGCTAACAATACTAAAGATTTTATTGTTGAACAATTAAAAAAACAAATTGAAAATTTTAAAGCAGAAGATGAACAAAAGACATTTGGCTTGGTTACTGAAGTAGGTGATGGTATCGCTAGGGTTTCAGGTCTTTCTGAGGCTATGATGTCAGAGATGCTTGAGTTCAAAACTAAATCAGGTTCAGTCTATGGTGTAGCTTTAAACCTAGATGAAGATTCAGTTGGTGCTGTTATTTTAGGACCTATGGGAGACTTAAAAGAAGGTGATGAAGTGGTGGCAATGAAAAGAATTTTAGAAGTACCAGTAGGAGAGAATATTATTGGTAGGGTATTAGACCCTTTAGGTAAACCTCTTGATGGTAAAGGTGAGATTAAAACTGAGAAGTACTATCCAGTAGAAAAGATTGCTCCTGGTGTTATGACCAGAGAATCTGTAAGTGAGCCAGTTCAAACTGGTATTAAACCAATTGACGCTATGATTCCAGTAGGAAGAGGGCAACGTGAACTTATCATTGGTGATCGTCAAATTGGTAAAACAGCTATTGCAGTTGACACTATCATTAATCAGAAAGGCAAGAACATGAAATGTATTTATGTTGGTATTGGTCAAAAAGAATCTAAAATTGCAAATATTGTTGCTAAATTAGAAGAAGCAGGAGCTATGGACTACACTACAGTAGTGCTAGCAGGTGCTAGTGACCCAGCTTCACTTCTATATATTTCTCCTTATGCTGGTACAGCTATGGCGGAATACTTTTTAGATAAAGGTGAGGATGTTTTAGTAGTTTATGATGATCTGTCTAAACATGCTGTAGCCTACAGAGAAGTTTCTCTTTTACTTAGAAGACCACCAGGACGTGAAGCTTACCCTGGAGACGTTTTTTATCTTCACTCAAGACTACTAGAAAGAGCTTGTAAGTTAAATCCTGATTTTGGTGGAGGATCTATCACTGCTTTACCTATTATTGAAACTCAAGCAGGAGACGTTTCAGCTTATATTCCAACTAACGTTATATCCATTACTGATGGACAAATATATTTGGAACCAGACTTGTTCTATCAAGGACAACGTCCAGCTATTAATGCAGGATTATCTGTCTCTCGTGTAGGTTCTAGTGCTCAAATTAAAGCTATGAAAAAAGTGGCTGGTAAGATGAGACTTGAAGCTGCTCAATACAGAGAATTAGCCTCTTTTGCTCAATTTGGTTCAGACTTAGATGATGAAACTAGAAAAAAACTAGAAAGAGGAAAGAGATTAATGGAAATTTTAAAACAAGACCAGTACTCTCCAGTTGATGTTAGTCATCAGATTGCAATATACTACAGTTTGATTAATGGTTTAATGGATAATGTTCCTGTGGAGAAGGTGAGTGAATTTGAGCAAGGATTATATCAGTATTTAAATGATATGAACAAAGAGGTTTTGAATAAAATTAAAGAAGTTGGTAAGTTAGAAGAAGATATAGAAAAAAGCTTAGTTAAAACAATCAATGATTATAAAGACACTTTAGATTATTTAATGGTAGAGGAGGAAGATGCTAAAGAAGGTGAAGAGAGTGATAAAGAAAATAAATAAATTAAACTAAGATGGCCAATACTAAAGAAATACAAAGAAGAATAAAATCAGTTACCAGTACCAAGAAGATTACTAAAGCAATGGAGATGGTAGCTGCTGCTAAGATGAGAAAGACTACTGAAGCAGTATTAAAGACTCGTCCTTATGCTAATTTAAGTTGGACTACGGTTTTGAATTTAACTCAAGGTGTGAATACTAATAAATATTTACATCCTTTACTTGAAGAACGTAAAGAGCTTAAGAAAGTGGCTATGATTCTTTTTTCTTCTAACAGAGGCCTTTGTGGTGGTTTTAACACTGCTATTTTATCTAAGGCTAAAGATTCAATTGTCAAGCATGGTAATATTGATACAGATTTTATTGTTGTAGGTAAGAAGGGTTTAGCTATAAATAGTAGATATAAATACAATGTTAGTGCTCAATACGATAAAAATGATACAGCCTATCAAATAAAAGAAGTTCAATCATTGGCAAAAATGATAATTGATGATTATTTAAATAAAAAGTATGACAAAATAATGGTTGCCTATACTGATTTTGTTAGTCCAGTAAAGCAAGTGCCTAGAGTTAAGCAATTACTTCCAATTAATATTAATGCTAAAGATGATCATTTGGGAATTGTTGGTGAGAGTCCTCAAGTAGGTGTAGATAAAGAATTTATTCAAAATAAGGAGGATAAATATTTAAGAAAAGGTAAAGAAAGATTTATCTTTACTTATGAACCAAGCGCAGAAGAAGTTTTAAATCAAATGCTACCACGTTTAATAGAAGTGCAGTTGTTTCAAGCATTACTTGAGTCAAACGCCTCTGAACATAGCGCTAGAATGTCAGCTATGAATAAAGCTACTGACGCAGCTAATGATTTAGTGGAGGAGTTAACTCTTTATTACAATAAAGCTAGACAAACAGCTATTACTTCTGAGATTGCAGAGATTTCTGCCGGAGCTAATGCCTTAGAATAATTTACATAAAAATGAAATATATATAATAATATGGAAAAACAAAACCTAAAAGGAACAATTAAGCAAATCATTGGTGCGGTGGTTGACGTGCATTTTGAAACAGAGCTACCAGAAATTAACACGGCTTTGGAGGTTAATACTTCTAAAGAAGAAAAGTTAGTTTTAGAGGTTCAGCAACACATTGGCTTTAATGTAGTGAAATGTGTAGCAATGGGCTCTACTGATGGTTTAAAAAGAGGAGATGAAGTTATAAATACTAATAAAGGTATTAGTGTGCCTGTAGGAGAAAAAACTTTAGGTAGAATTTTTAATGTTTTAGGTGAGCCTGTAGATGGTAAAGAAGCACCTGAGACTGAAGAAGAATATGAAATACATAGACCAGCCCCAGAATTTGTAGACCAATCTACTAAAACAGAAATTTTAGAAACTGGTATTAAAGTTATTGATTTAATTTGTCCTATTCCTAAAGGTGGAAAAGTAGGACTTTTTGGTGGTGCTGGTGTGGGGAAAACAGTAGTTATTCAAGAATTTATTAACAACATTGCTAAAGCTCATGGTGGTTATTCTGTTTTTGCTGGTGTAGGTGAGAGAACCCGTGAAGGTAATGACTTGTATCATGAAATGAAAGATGCTGGTGTACTTGATAAAGTGGCTATGGTCTTTGGACAAATGAATGAGCCACCTGGATCAAGATCTAGAGTAGCTTTATCAGGTCTTTCTATGGCTGAATATTTTAGAGATGCTCAAGGTAAAGATGTGTTATTTTTCGTTGATAATATTTTCAGATTTACTCAAGCAGGGCTTGAAGTATCAACACTTTTAGGACGCATGCCTTCTGCTGTAGGTTATCAACCAACTTTAGCTACCGAAATGGGAGAGTTACAGGAAAGAATTACTTCAACTAATAAAGGTTCTATTACTTCAATTCAAGCTGTATATGTTCCAGCAGACGACTTAACTGACCCAGCTCCAGCTACAACTTTTGCTCACTTAGATTCAACAGTGGTACTAGCGCGTAGTTTGTCTGAACTTGGTATTTATCCAGCTGTAGATCCACTTGATTCATCATCAACTATTTTAGATCCTAAAATTGTAGGAGAAGAGCATTATAATGTTGCGCGTGAAGTACAAATTGTACTTCAGAGGTACAAAGATTTACAAGATATTATTGCTATTTTAGGTATGGAAGAATTATCAGAAGAAGACAGAATAACAGTATCTCGTGCTAGAAAGATTCAAAGATTCTTATCTCAACCTTTTGCAGTAGCTGAGACTTTTACTGGCGTTGAAGGTAAATATGTAAAACTTGAAGATACTATTAAAGGTTTTAGAGCAATTTTAGATGGTAAATATGATAAATATAATGAGGCAGACTTCTATATGAAAGGCACTGTTGATGAAGTAGGTAAATAGTTTTGAATTAAATTATAGTTTTTAATTATATATATGGCCAGTAAAAAGACAATAAATTTTGAGATAGTTACACCTGAGAGAACTTTGCTTAAAACAAAGATACTTCAAGTTACTGTTCCAACTCAAGAAGGAGATATTACTGTTTTACCAGAGCACACACCTTTAGTGTCAAATTTAAAAACAGGTGTTTTAGAGATAACCAAAGAGGATGGTAGTTTAGAAATCATGTCAGTAGCTGGAGGTTTTCTAGAAGTTTTACTCGACAAGATAGTAGTCTTAGCGGATAATGCTGATAGAGCTCAAGAACTAGATGAAAAGGAGACGGAAAAGGCCAGAAAAAAAGCAGAGGAGACTTTAAAGAATTTAAGAGATGAAGATAAAGAAATGTTTGCAGAAATTAGTGCTCAACTAGAGAGAGAGTTGGCTAAAACTAGATCAATTAAGAGGTGGAGAAATATAAAGGGTAGATAATATTGCAATACTTTAAGACACACAAAAAGGAAGCTAAAAGCTTCTTTTTTTTGTTGCTTTTTTAAACTAAACATGTGAAAATAGAAGTAATTTAAATTATTATTTATATTTTTTATATGAAATATATTAGTTTTCAAAGTAAAGATAAGCTTACATTTAATGCTATCCTTTTAGGTAGCGCAATGTCTAAAAAGGCATACATTTTTATCCATGGCCTAGGTGGTGATATGTTTTCTAGATTTGATTTAAATCAAAGATTAGCAAAAAAATCTAGAATGCTTTTAAGTTTTAATAATCGTGGTCAGGGTATAATAAATAAGTTTAAAAAAGAAGATCATAAGTCAAAAAAGGGATATAAATCAGAGTTATTAGGCTCAGCTTTGGAAAAGTTTAGTGATTGTAAATATGATATACAAGGGGCAGTAGATTACTTAAAACTTCAAGGTGTAAAAGAAATATATTTAGTAGGGCATTCTACTGGTTGTCAAAAAAGTATATATTATTTATCTAAAACAAATGAAGAAGCGGTTAAAGGTGCTGTACTTTTAGCTCCTATTAGTGATTATAGCGCTATAATAGATTCTGTTAACAGTGACATCTATAATGCAGCTCTAAAAGTAGCTTTAAAAATGAAAAAATCTAAAAAAGCTAACGACTTATTGCCAAGCAATCTCTGGTTTGTACCTATCAGTGCTCAAAGATTTTTAAGTTTATACACTGCAAATAGTACAGAAGAAATCTTTACTTATAGCTCTAAAAAGCCAGCTACTTTACTTAAGAAAATAAACAAAAACTTATTAATCTTATTAGCTAAAGAGGATGAATACAATGATAGAGATGTTAGTGAGCTTAAGTTTTGGTTTGAAAAAAATACTAAAAAAACAGATAAAGTTCTTGTAGTTGATAAAGCTAATCATGGTTTTCAAGGTTTAGAAAAGAAAGTGGTTGATATAATTCATAAATACTTTTAAACACAAAGTAGTATATTAGACAAGGCTTTTCATAAAGCTATTTTTTTAGTAAACTATATAGACATTAAAAATTTATCATATAAAGTTATTTAATTTTAGATAAATTAAAAATTAATAACTTTATTTTTAAGCATATGAAAAAGACATTTTTATTCTTAGGCATTATTGCTTTAGCATTCACAGTCTCTGCTTGCACTAATGGGGTGCAAAATAATACAATTGGAGATGTAGATATTAATAATTCAGATAATAATGAACAAGCTACAATTGATAGCGGTGAATATATTGTAAATGCAGATGCTAGTAATGTAGAGTGGTTTGGAGAAAGAATTGTTGGAAATTCACATGTTGGTGATATTGAAATAAAAAGTGGTAGTTTAAATATTTCAGATAATAAGATTAGCTCAGGTGAGTTTGTAATTGATATGACTACTATTTCTGACTCAGAGGCTAGCGCAAGATTAGAAACTCATTTAAGGAGTGATGACTTTTTTTCAGTAAATGAGTATCCGGAAGCTAAGTTAGTAATTAAAGATTCAAATATTATTAGCTCTAACTCAGATGAAGAGGTACTTTTAGAAGTGCAAGCGGACTTAACAATTAAAGAAATTACTGAACCTATTGAATTTATCACCACCTTAAAAAAAGAAAATAATAATTTGTTAGCAAATAGTGAATTAAGTATAGATCGAACTAAGTGGGACATTAAATATGATTCTGGCAACTTTTTTCAAGACTTAGGTGATAGGGCCATTAAAGATGAAATATTCTTTGATGTAAATATAGTGGCTAGTGAATAGAAAAGACAATAAATACTTAAATTATGAAAGAAAAAATACTAATACTCTTTGCCTCACCTAACAGAGAAGGTAATTCTGCTAGTTTAGGAAAGAAATTTCTTAGCCAAATAGATACTAATAAATATGAGGTTGAGGAAGTGTATTTATATGATTGGAATTTAGATTATTGTAGTAATGATAATTTTAATTTTGGTCCAGAGAAAAAAGAAATAGAGGCGGAAGCTAAAGAATTATTTAAGAAGATTGAAAAATCAAAATATATAGTCCTTACTACTCCTATTTGGAATTTTGGTGTGCCAGCTATTCTTAAAAACTTTTTTGATAGAGCTAGTAATTTTGGTAGAGTTTGGTCTCAGGAGAAAGGAAGGAAGGAAAGTAATTGGAAAGATAAAAAATTCTATTTATTCTTTACTACCGGTGCCCCTAAAATTGCATTAACGCTAAATTTCTTAGCTATAGTACAAATAATACTTAGTATTAAGTATTATGGTGCAAAGAAAAAAATAATTAAGGTAATGGGCAATTGTGGTAATGGTAAAGAAAATCTTGTAAATAGCAGAAAAAAAGAGCTAATAAAAATAGCTAAAAAAGGCCAAGAGATTTTTTCTTAGGTTATTTCTTAATAAGTTTTATCAAATGATTAGTAATAAACCAATAAAATATAAAATAATAAACAGCTACAGAGCTAAGCATATTCGCTTAGCTCTGTATCCAGATAAAACTATAATTGTTACCAAGCCGTTTTTGTGTAGTAATAAAACAGTTGAAAAGTTTATTATTTCAAAAAAAGACTGGATAGAAAAAAAATTCCAGTATTTTGATAAATTACCTAAAAAAAAGAAATTTTCTAGAGAGCATTATTTAGAAAACAAAGAGATTGCTAGAAAGCTTATACAAACTAAGGTAGATAAATATAGTAATGACTTAGCTTTAGATTATCAAAGGATTAGTATTAGAGCTCAAAAAACTCGGTGGGGAAGTTGCTCTAAACAGGGTAACTTAAATTTTAATTATAAAATTATACTATTGCCTGAATACTTACAAGATTATATAATTATTCATGAGCTTTGTCATTTGAAAGAATTAAATCATTCAAAAAGATTTTGGGATTTAGTAGCTAGTATTTGTCCTGACTATAAAAAACACAGACAAGAGTTAAAGAATATAAACTTTTAAATAAATCTCTTTGAGGTTTATTTTTTATTTAAAATCAAGTGGACTAGTTCTCTTGACAAGCTTTGTATTAGTGATAAAATAATAAGAGATTTAGCACTCGTTGTTATGGAGTGCTAAAAGATAATTATTAATTAATATAAAAATATGAAATTAAAACCATTACATTCAAATGTTGTTATTAAGCCTCTCAAGCTAGAGGAAACTACCCCTTCAGGAATTGTTTTACCTGAAACAGCTAAAGACGAAAAGCCTGAACAAGGTGAAGTTATAGCTGTTGGACCTGGAAAAAAACTAGAAAGTGGTGATTACTTAAAAGCCTCAGTTAAAGAGGGTGATAAGGTTGTTTTTAAAAAATATTCTCCTGATGAAATTAAAGTAGAAAATGAAGAGTATCTAATTATTGATGACTCTGATATTTTAGCTATAATTTCATAATTAATTAAAATTAACTAATAAAAATATGTCTAAACAAATTGTATTTAATGAAGAAGCCAGAAAGTCATTACAGGCTGGAGTTGATAAACTAGCTGAAGCAGTGAAAGTGACTTTAGGGCCTAAAGGAAGAAATGTAGTAATTGATAAAGGTTTTGGTGCACCCACTATCACTAAAGACGGAGTTAGTGTAGCTAAAGAGGTTGAGTTAGAAGACAAGCTGGAAAACATTGGAGCGGAGATGATTAAAGAAGTGGCTTCACGTGCTAATGACACTGCTGGTGATGGAACTACTACTGCTACTATTTTAGCTCAAGCTATGATTAAAGAGGGTCTTAAAATGGTGTCAGCTGGAGTTAGTCCAATTGAAATTAGAAATTCAATAGAAAAAAAGCTTGCTGACTTACTTAAGAATTTAAAAGATATGAGCAAAGATATTTCTTCTAAGGAAGAAATTGCTCAAGTAGCTTCAATTAGCGCTAATAGTAAAGAGATTGGTGAAAAAATTGCTGAAGCTATGGAAAAGGTAGGTAAGGATGGAGTGGTGACAGTAGAGGAAGGACAATCCTTTGGTGTGGAAGTAGAAGTAGTTGAAGGTATGCAATTTGATAATGGTTATGTTTCTCCTTATATGGTTACTGATTCTGAATCCATGAAGGCTGAATACAGTGATCCCTATATTTTAATTACAGACAAAAAAATATCTTCAGCTCAAGAAATAGTTCCACTTTTAGAAAAAATAGCTCAAGCTGGAAAGAAAGATTTAGTAATTATTGCTGATGATATTGAAGGAGAAGCTTTAGCTACTTTTGTGGTTAATAAAATTAGAGGCGCTTTTAATGTTTTAGGCATTAAAGCTCCTGGTTTTGGTGATCGCAAAAAGGCTATGTTAGAAGATATTGCTATTTTAACAGGAGCTACAGTGGTTTCAGAGGAGGTTGGTTTAAAACTAGACACTATTGAATTAGAATCACTTGGTTCTGCTAGAAAAGTAGTAGCTGATAAAGATAACTCTACTATTGTAGAGGGTAAAGGGCACAAAAGAGAGATTGATGAAAGGGTAAGCAGAATTAGAAAGGAAATTGCAAATTCTGATTCTGATTTTGATAAAGAAAAACTACAAGAAAGATTAGCTAAACTTTCAGGTGGTGTGGGAGTTATTAAAGTAGGTGCTGCTACTGAAACTGAAATGAAGGAAAAGAAAGATAGAATTGAAGATGCTCTTCATGCTACTAGAGCAGCTCAGGAAGAAGGTGTTGTAGCTGGAGGTGGTTTAGCCCTAGCTCAAGCAGGTAATGCTTTCTCTGAGTTAACGGATGATAAGAAAGATAAAGTTGGTGAACGTATTGTAGATCAAGCTATACTTGAGCCTATTAAACAAATTGCTAGCAATGCTGGTGAAGATGGCTCTTTGGTGTTATATAAAATTATTGAAGCTAATAAAGAGGGAAAGAAGAATTTTGGTTATAATGCTAATACTAATAAGTTTGAAGATTTAATTAAAGCTGGTATTATTGATCCTACTAAAGTAGTTAGAAGCGCTCTGGAAAATGCTGCCAGTGCTGCAATAATGTTTTTAACAGTGGAGACTGTAATAGCTGATAAGCCAAGCAAAGAAAATAATGGTAATGGAAATCAGAGTCAAGCTGGAGGTATGCCAGGAATGGGTGGAATGCCAATGATGTAATTAATAGAGCTTATATTAAGAAAAAATAGGGCTAATATTAGAGCCCTATTTTTTTAATATCATAAAGCTTTTATAATCACATTTTTTTTGCTAAAATATAATTATATAATGAATAATTATATTATTTAATTATGGATACTAAAAAAGTTAAAGTTGCTGTTAGCGGTTATTTTAATCCTTTGCATGTTGGTCATCTAGAAATGATTCAAAAAGCTAAAAGCTTAGGAGATTATTTAATTGTTATAGTTAATAATGATAAGCAGGTAAGGGTAAAGGGCTCTTATCCTTTTATGAATGAAAAGGATAGGGTAAAAATAATTGAATCATTAAAAGATGTTGATGAGGTTTTCTTATCAATAGACACTGATGCTACGGTTTGTAAAAGTTTAGAAGTTGTCAATCCTGATATATTTGCTAATGGGGGAGACAGAAAGAATCTTAATGATGTGCCAGAATTTGCAATTTGTAGAGATTTAAAAATTAAAATGGTTGATGGCTTAGGTAAGAAAATTAGAGCTAGCTCTAAGATTATTGCTAAGGCTAAAAAACACAAGGAATTATGAAGAAGTTTATTTTGTATCTAGTAGCTTTTATTATAGTTAGCATTATTGCTTTTTTAAGTTTTTATTATATTAATATTAATTTACCTTATGATAAAGATGGGGAAGTACAAGCTATAACTATTGAATCTGGTACTAGTTTAAAAAGTATTGCTCAAGAATTAAAAGAAGAAAAATTAATACAATCTAGTAATTTATTTATATTATATGCTAGAAACAAGAACCTGCAATCAAAGCTCCAGGCAGGTGTGTATAATTTGAGTCAAGATATGTCAATTAAAGATATTGTTGCAAAAATTAGTCAAGGTCAAGTTAATAGTTCTGAGATGACTGTTAAACTTTTAGAAGGTTGGACTAACGAAAATATGGCTCAATATTTTGCTGGGCAGGGAATCTGGGAAAAAAGTGAGTGGCTAGATACCGTGGGTTGGCCTCAAACAAGTAATCAAAAATTTGATCAAGATTTATCAGAGTATAAAGAGAATTATAGTTTTTTAGAGTCTAAACCTGAAACTGACTCCTTGGAGGGTTATCTCTTCCCTGATACATATAAAATATATAAAGATAGTGAGCCTCAAGATTTGGTTATTAAAATGTTAAATAATTTTAATAATAAATTAACCGCTGAAATGCGTGAAGATATTAGGGAGCAAAATAGAACTATACATGAGATTGTAACTATGGCCTCATTAATTGAAAAAGAAGCTACTATCAAAAATAATGACATTGAAGAAGCTAAAATAATATCTGGAATTTTTTGGGATAGGATTGCTAGAGGGCAGGCTCTACAGTCCTGTGCTTCCTTAGCTTATATTTTAGGGGAATACAAAACAGTTTATAGCACAGAAGATACAAAGATTGAATCACCTTATAATACTTATCAAAACCCTGGTTTACCTCCAGGTCCAGTTAGTAATCCTGGAATTGCCGCTATAAAAGCAGCTATTTATCCAGTTTATACAGAGTATAATTATTTTCTTTCTCCAGTAGGAAGTGATGAAACTCTTTTTTCAAGTACCTACAGCGAACATCTGCAAAAGAAAGCTCAATTTATTGATTAATTTTAAATAAAATTATGTTCGAAGAAGAGCAAAATGAAAACAAAAACAGCCAAGAATCTCAAGAGCCTAAAGAACATCTTTCAGAAAAGTTTATAGAAAAAGATCCGTATGGTCGTAAAAGGGTTTTTGGTATGATTCCTTATAATAAAACTATTAAAGTAACTTTTTTAGTTTTACTTATTTTAGGACTACTTGCTTTTGGTACCTGGGTAGCAATGAAAGTTAATTTTAGTTTTGTAAACAACGGCAGTGAAACAGAAGATGATAATTCAAACAATGAAGAAGGTGAGGGAGATAATCGTTTAGGTGCTGGTCTACCTGACACTAACGAAAATGCAGATTCAGAAAATGGCTCTTCTTTATTAGATGATATTGAGGTAGAGTATTTATCTTTTTCTGATTTCTATGAAAGACCAAATAAAGTCTATGAAAGATCTATAGATGATTATGAATTACCAATGAATGTGAAGGTTGATGTGGTGAATTATTATGATGTATCTAGAAAGTTTAATTTAGATGATGGTGTAGAAAGTTTTAATGAAAATGGTTTTGCTGTATTTTCCAATCCTTACAGTCAGGAGTTTAATGATTTTTATGGTGCTTATGATTGGTTGCATAGGAAAAATATTCCTATGGTTATTACTAGTGATTTTTTAAGTTATTATTACCAACATCAATTAAAGAAAATATTTAAAGAAATTGAAGCCACTATTTTTTATGACAACCTCTGGGAGATAAATAAAACATTATATGATGATGCTAGACAACGTTATGAGTTCAATCTTAGAGAGAAGGGTAATATAAATGATCCAGTATTAGAGGCGCAAAGATTGGTAATTGCTTATTTAGCTGTATCACTAGAAATTTTACAACCAAGCACAGAGCAGATTAATCAAAGTACTGATATTAATGACCAAAGTAAGTTTAACCCTAAGGATGCTGCTATTTATAATTTTGAGTTACCTTTTTATTTATCTGAAGATGTAATTAGAGAGGTTAAATTAATTAGAGAACATAAAGTAAAAACTAAATCTCCAGTATTATTATATGATATAAATTATGCTGACTTTGTAGTACCAAGAGAATATCAAGAAAATGCTAGATTAAGCAATTTTTATTTAACTAGCAAATGGTTACAATCAGTTTTCCCTTTATACCATATAGATGAAAATTGTCCTGATTGCCTTTTAGATCAAGATGATTGGCGTATTAACATGTTAGCTGCTCAAATGCTTTCTCAAGATATTGCCAAGGATGAAAAACTTAAAAATAAATGGGCTAGAATATATAAGGTAATGGCCTTTTTTAAGGGATTAAGACAAAATTTAACCTATGTAAACTATAAAGATACTTTTAATAATAATATTGATATTGAAAATTTTGATGAGTGGTTTGATAAAAGTAATGAATACATTGATGAGAGATTATATAAGTTACAAGCTGAAATTAGTAAATATGAATTTTCCGATATTAAAGGTGGTTACGATGAAATCAATGACTCTAATAGAGCTAGTACTGGCTTAAAGTTTTTAGCTGATTATTATTGGCCTAATAGTTATATCTTTAATAATTTAACTCATCCTCAAGTAGGCACCCATAAAAGTGGTGGCAGAGATTTAGACTATGTTACTAGCTGCGAAGATAGAACCATAGGAAAAGAGGTGCGTTGTAATGGCTTTGGTTTAGATATAGTTAATTTAGTAACTGACTTTGATAGTGATAATCAATATTGGCAACTAAATACTGATTATTATGGTTATGATGAGCAAGTCACTAAACTTAAATCACAGTTAAATCAATCTGGTAATTGGCAAGAGAATAATTATTGGTCTAATCTTAATTTAATTGGTTCAATGTTTGATTTTTCAGGTGAGAATTATCCTCGTTACACACAAGCGGAAGCATGGAAGGATAGATTAACTACTAGTTCACTTGGTTCTTGGGTAAATTTTCAATTAGAACCTGATTTATTAGGACTCTATAGTTTGTATAGTGATAAAAATGATGATCTTAATTTCAGTGGGCAAAATACTATTAATAAATATAATTACATTGAACCTAACTTACCTCTCTTAGATGATTTAATAGCTAGCATTGATATGATTAGTCAAATGTTTTCCGCTTTGCAGGTTAATACCGAAGTCGCTTCAGCTGGTATAAATTTAAATAAGATGAATAGCACCTTTAAAGATTTAAGAGCTATAGTTATTAAACAAAACGAAGGAGAGGAGATATCTAATGAAGAGCATATTTTAATTGAAGATTTAAGTCGGGAATATGTAGTTAGAGAAGCAAGTCAAAAAGGTTTGAGATTAAAAACAGCGGATAATGGCTCAGAGCTTTTCGCTCAAATTGATGGTATAAGAATAATGGCTCTACTTAGATACTATGAAGATAGACCTATTATGGTCTTAGGTCCTGTATTTAATTATGAAGAAAGAAAGTATTAATTAAATTTAAAGATATAAACGTCACCATTAAATAGTTTGTATTTCTCATCAGCGATTAAACTAGTTTCATCAATTATCTTTTTGGAAGCCCACCAATATTTGTTGATAACAAAATAAACAGTCTCAGCGCCCGTCAATTGACGGGCTTTTTTTATAATCTCTTCACTAGGACTTTCATAGACCATCTCTAAGTAATATTTATATAGCTCACCACTAGTTGGTATAGGGTAGTAGAATATATCGTTTTTATAATATTTGTTAAATCCAAAAGTTTTTAAAGCAGCTAAACTAACCTGTTGATTAGCAAGAACAATGTAATTATTATTTTTATTATCTTCTTCAATAAATTTAACTGTTTCTATATCTTGAGAAGATATACTATAGCCACGAGAGTTATAGTAATTGTCGTACCTTGGATAAGAGTAGTAAAGAGAGGCGCAAATAAGTAAAGAAGCAATTATTAGTATAGAGAATTTAAAGTATTTATCAGTTAAGCTTAATTTTGCTAATAGATATTTAAAACTAATAATTATCATGGGCAAAAAGAAGATAATACTATTAATTAATATTCTTTGTCTATAGTAGTCTCTTTCATATTCTATTAAATATTCAAAGTTTAAACCCTGACTAAGCAAATATGAGAGAAAAAAAGATAAACCCAAGATGTTACTTATTATAAATATTTTAGGTGTATCCTTATAATTCTTTAACCAAACAAAGAAACCAAAAAATATTAAGATTGAAATAAAAATAAAGGTGTTGAAGCCATAGAAATAGCCAAAATTAAGCCACAGAGTCTCTCCTGAGGGCCAAAATAGACTAAATTGATTAACTGTAGCAAAGTTAATATTAAAAGAGCTCTGGCCCATTAAAACAAAAGCTAGTGGTATCACAGCTACCGCTGCTAAAGAGCTCAAAATAACTAAAGTTTTATACTGCCACATCTTTATTTTAGCGCGGTTTTGATAGATAATTGTTAATCCCCAAAAAATCAAAGCAGGGATACCGGCTAGAGGATGAATAAAGAAACTTGCCAGTGATAGAGCTCCACTTAAGTATAGGTATTTTCTTTTTAAAGTAAGGCCAAGACTTAAACTTAATATTAAGAATAAATAAGCTAGATTTTGAGGGGTACTCATTATAAATATTGAAAAGGGAAGCATTAAAACTATTGCACTTATTAGTGAGTTTTTATGTTTAGTAAAATATTGTTTTATAAATATATTTAAAGCAATGGGCAAGCTTAAAGCAGAGATGATTGGTACAATAAATTTATTCACACTTGCAATTGGTATTTGCAAGAAATCATGTATTATCAAAACAATGGAATAATATCCATTGTAATATAAGTTTTTAGGATATATTTTACCTAAATTATCAATAGCTTCCATGCTAGCTTGATGTATAAAAGGATCAAAGCCGTAGCCAATTTTATATATTATTAAAGCAATTGAGAATGAAATCAGGTAGAGCAATACTAAAGCTAAATTACGACCTTGATATTTTTTGTAAAAACCATATAAACTAATCATGACTAAAGCACTATAAGTGATAAAAAAATTAGCATTTAAAACTTGCCAAGGTGATATTAAAGCATCTGCGCTACTTGCTTTAATGAGTAGGTAAGTGATAACAAAAAGAACTAGGAAATAAAGAATATAGTAAAAATTAGGGGCCAGCAACTTATTGTTTATACCCTTTAAATTATCTGAAGAAAATTTAATATTAAATAATTTAACACTCAAAGCTACGCTAAAAATACTTAGCAATAAAACTATGATTCTAGTTGCTTGGTTGAGTTCATAGCTTAAGTATAAAATTGATCCCCAAATTGCTATAAAAGATAGGCCTAGAAGGGTAAAATAATAGATTTTTTTTAAATTCTTTGTCATACTAATAATATAGCAAATTCTTGCTAAAAATGGTATTTTTTGCTAAGGTACTATAAATTAATCGTTTATATTAACTATGAATGTTCTAGATAAAAAGACAAAAAAATATATAAGTATTTTCTCTAAAAATTGGCGATTATTAATAATTATAATCTTAGCCATTATTTTTTTTGTCATGTCTTCTTCTTATAATTTTATAGCTCAAACTCCAGATTATGTAAAATGGGGCTCACCTGATGAAAATGCTAATTACGTTTTTTCAAAGGTTTATAGTGATACTAATGACTTGGTTATAAAAGAGAAGTATAATTTATATTCTGGTGGCCTCATTCACCCTAGAAGTTTTAAAAGTGATGGCCCTTGGTTAAAACCACTTAGTTTTTTAGGTATTATTTTAATATTTGGCAAGATAGCTTCATTTTTAGGAAATCAAGTTTTACCATATTTAACACCATTTTTTGCGAGCATTGGTTTGATATTTTTCTATCTTTGGTTAAAAAGAATTTTTAATAAAAAGATAGCTTTTTTGTCTGCTTTGCTACTTTTTTCTTTTCCTGTATACATATATTATACGACTAGGAGTATGTTCCATAATGTTTTGTTTATGGTTTTTGTTATAATATTTTTGTATTTCAGTTCTTATATTGTTAGTAGTGAAAAAATTAAAACTAGATTTTTATTATATAAACCAAAATTAAAATACATATTTTCATTGTTTTCTTCTTACTTGGCTGGCCTATTTTTAGCTTTAGCTCTTATCAGTAGGACTTCAGAAGTCTTATGGTTATTACCTGTAGTGTTCTTAGCTTGGATGTTTTATTTTAGAAGTATTAGTATAGTTAAAATATTATTATTTTTAGCAGGTATGTTTAGCGGACTTTTACCCATGTTTTACTATAATCAAATCCTATATGGCGCTTTTTGGCAAGGTGGTTATAATGAAATGAATGATTCTTTGTTAACAATAAGTAAATCTAGCGGAGAATTAGTTAAATCCACTGTTAACAAACAGACTGACATGATAATGACTGCCTTTGACAGCATTAAAAATACTATTTTTTATTTCGGCTTAAAACCATGGCAATCAGTTGAGATGTTTATTATATACTTCGTTAAGATGTTTTGGTATCTATTTATACCTTTAGTTTTGGGATTTCTTATATTATTAGCAAATATATATAAATGGCCCAAAAAATACTGGTTGTATATTCTTAGTTGGTTGTTTTTGTCTGCTGTTTTAGTATTTTATTATGGTAGTTGGAAGTTTACTGATAATCCTGATGCTAGTAGTCATACTATAGGTAATTCATATACTCGTTATTGGTTACCAATATATTTAGGATCTATGCCTATTATTGCAATTTTCTTTGATAGGTTCTCTAAATATATATTTAAACAAAAGAAGTATTTGTCAAATATTAGCAGAAATGGACTTATTGCTTTATTTATTTTTATTATTTATTTATTATCCTTTTATTTTGTGATCTTTGGTTCAGAGGAAGGCTTATACTACACATATTTTAAATTTAAAAAAGATCAAATAAATGTAGAAAAGGTTTGGAAATATACTGAACATAACAGCGTGATAGTAACGGAGTTTCATGATAAATTATTATTTCCAGAAAGGAAAGTAATAAGGGGTCTTTTAACAGATCCAAATATGAATTATTATTATGCAAAAGTAGCTGAAAAGTTGCCACTGTATTACTTTAACTTTAGTTTTCCTGAAAAAGACATAAATTATTTAAATGAAAGAAAATTGCCTGTACATAATATGAATATTAAACTTAAGAAAGAGATTAGTTCAGAATTTTCTTTGTACGAGCTTTATTTGATAGAGAATAAAGAAGAAGAAAATTAATTAATACTATTTTTATATATGCATTATCATACTTATCATATAATAACTATTGGCTGCCAAATGAATAAAGCTGATAGCGAAAGAATTGCTAGCTATCTAAATTCTAAAAGAATAGTAAGGGCAGATCAGAAATCTGCTGACCTACTTATTATTAATACTTGCGGCGTTAGGCAAAAAGCTGAGGATAGAATATATGGTTTAGTGGAGCAAGCTAGAAAAGATAATAAAGACAGCCATATTGTAATTACAGGCTGTTTAGCTAAAAGAGAAGATGTTATCAAAAGGTTAGAGGGTAGGGTAAAGCTATTTATGCCTATTAATGAGTTACCAAAAATGATTGAACTTTTAAGTAATCAATTAGATAATAAGTCTTTGGATAATTTAAGAGAAAATCAAGGAGAAAAATACTTAGAGATAAAGCCTGATTATGATAATCATTTTAGCGCTTATGTACCAATTGGTAATGGTTGTAATAATTTTTGCTCATACTGTGTTGTGCCCTACGCTAGGGGCAGAGAAGTCTATAGAGATTTTGATAAAATAATAGATGAAGTTAAAAAATTAGTTAGTTTGGGATATAAGGAAATTAATTTGATAGCACAAAATGTTAATAGTTATAAATCAAACAATAAAGATTTTGCAGATTTAATAATGGAAATAGATAAGCTATCTGGAGATTTTTGGCTTAGATTTTCTAGTAGCCACCCTAAAGACATGAAAGATAAATTAATTAAAGCAATGGCAGAATCTAGGACCTTAGCAAATCATTTACATATAGCAGTGCAGTCGGGGGATAATGAAATATTAAGGAAAATGAACAGAAGCTACACAATAGAAGATTTTAAAGAATTGATTGCTAAAATTAAAAAAGCAAAACCAGATATAGCTATTAGCACCGATTTAATTGTCGGCTTTCCTTCAGAAGATAGGAAGGCCTTTGAAAATAGCAAGAAATTATTCAAAGAGCTACGTTTTGATCTTGCCTATACTGCTATGTATAGCCCTAGATTTGGCACTGCTGCTTATAAGATGAAAGACAATGTTAGTGAAGAGGAAAAGAAAGAGAGGGAAAATGAGATACTAGAAATATTAAAGATTACAGCCTTAGAAAAGAATAACCAGTATTTAAATAAAACTGTTAAGGTTTTGGTGGAAGGTAAGAATAGATCAAATAAATACTTTGGCAAAACTTCTTCATATAAGAATGTTAGCTTTAACAGTTCAAAAGATAGTCTAGTAGGTAAGTTTGTAAAAGTTGAGATAAATAAATCACAAGATTTTGGCCTAGAGGGTAAATATATATCAATTTACGAAAATGAATAAAAATAAATCACAAAAACAAGATAATTTAAAAAACAAGAAAAAGGCAATTGTTATTGTTGGACCAACTAGCTCAGGTAAAACAGCTTTAGCAGTTAAGTTAGCTTTAGAATTTAAAGGTGAAATTATTAGTGCAGACTCAAGACAAGTGTATAAAGGTATGGATATTGGTACTGGCAAGGATTTGTCAGAATATATAGTAAAAACAAAAACATCTACAAAAAAAGTACCATATCATTTAATAGATGTTTGTAGTCCTAAAGAAGATTTTAATTTATCTAGATATTTAAAATTAGCCAATCAAGCACTAGATGAGATTAGCGAAAGAAATAATCTGCCAATTATAGTTGGAGGCACTGGTCTTTATGCTCAAGCTTTAGTGGATAATTATCAGATTAGTAAAGTGAAAGAGAATAAAGAGCTTAGAGATAAGTTAGAAGAAAAAGATTTACAAGCTGTGCAAAGTATTTTTAAAAAAGAATACCTCGACTTCTATGATAAACTTAACAATAGTGATAAGAATAATAAGAGAAGGTTGATTCGTTATTTAGAGATATTAAAAGATAAAGGAGCTTTAGATAGAAAAAGTTCACATCCTAAGTTTGAGTTTTTAGTTTTAAAAATAGAGGTAGAAAGAAGTGAGTTAAAAAAAAGAATTAAAAATAGAATAATAAAAAGAATAGAAGATGAGGGTATGATTGAAGAGGTTAGTAACTTACATAAGCAAGGTTTATCATGGCAAAGATTAGAGAGCTTTGGTTTAGAATATAAGTTTATTTCTAAGTATTTGCAAAATAAATTAAATTACGAAGAGATGCTAGAAAATCTATATATTGCAAGCTCTAGGTTTGCAAAAAGGCAAGCAGCTTGGTTTAGGCGTTGGCAAAAGCAGGGTAGAGATGTAATTGATATTAAAGATTATAAAGAGGCTAAAGAAAAAATAAGTAATTTTATTAAAGGATAATTTATAGTTTTCTATTATGTTATTTAGCACTTAAATTATTATATGAAAATAAAGCTAAATAAGAAAATTATCATTTATATTTGGGCGCTACTACTTTTATCAGTTTTTGTAGCATATTTATATTTTCCTAAAATTGTAAATTTAGAAAATTTTCTTGGCGCCATAGATAGTAATTATATTGTAGCTATCCTTATTTTTACCCTTTTTGTTTTTTTAAGGGGCTTTACTTTAATTTCACCGCTAGTAGTCACAATGGTTAGTTTACTTTTCTTTTCTCCATTAGAGGTGTTTTTAATAAATAGTTTTGGAATAATAGTTTCCTCTTTTTTAATTTATAAGGTATCAGATTACCTAGGCTTTGATGATTATTTTGAGGATAATCATAAAGATAAAGTAGAGAAGCTAAGGAAAAGCTTTGAAAAAAAAGAAATACCAATTATGATTGGTTGGAGTTTTTTCCCTTTTTTTCCTACTGATGTATTAGTTTATGTTGCCGCAAGTTTAAAAGTTTCTTTATGGAGGTGTTTATTAGGAATATTTATTGGCACAGCTTTGATTAATTTAATTTCTATCTATTTAGCAGGACGATTAGTTCAGTATCAAGATATTATTTTAGCTACATTAAATATATATTAATATTTATTTTATTTACTAAGCTCTTCTTTTAATATCTCTTGAATTTTATTAGGATTAGCTTTACCTTTGGTTTTTGCCATAGTTTGCCCAATAAAGAATTTTAGTAATGCTTCTTTACCTTTTTTATATTCTTGAAATTCTTTAGGGTAATTTTTGATAATCTCTGCAATTACTTCCTTTAGTTTTTCTTCACTATCAATTTGCTCTAAACCTTTTTCTTCCATGATATCGGTAGGATCTCCGCCTTTTTTATACATTTCCTTTAAAATATCATATAGCGTGGTAGAATTGATTTTACCTTGATAATGTAAGGTGATTAGCTCAGCAAAGTTTTCAGCTGTTATTTTAATATCACTAATACTTTTTTTGTCTTTCTTTAAATATTGAAATAGGCCAGTGGTAAGAAGGTTATAGGCTGACTTACATAATTTTTTATTCTGTCTTTCCCAAGAATCATCAGATGCGTCTATCCAGGCTCTGAGTTCAGATATAACCTGTTCTATCCAGTTAGCCACCTCTTTATCAAATACAATTGTTTCTGACATTTCCTCAGTGAATCCATATTGTTTTTTAAATCTTTTTATCTTGGCTTGTGGCAACTCAATTAAGTTTTGTTTAATTTCATTTAGTAGTTCTGTTGTTATTTTAATTGGAGGTATGTCAGGTTCAGGGAAGTAGCGATAATCAGCAGAGCTTTCCTTCTTTCTTTGCCTAATAGTAATTTGCTTTTTCTCATCCCAACCTTTTGTTTCAGGCTCAAGATCTTCACCATTATCTAATTTCTTAGCTTGTTCTTGAATTTCATATTCAATACCTTTTTCAATGGCTTTAAAGGAATTTAGATTCTTAAGCTCAACTTTAGGATTTAAGGCTTTACCTTTTTTAGCAGTAATTATTCCATCTCTTAAATATTCCCAAGATCCTTTTTCTTGCAAACTAATATTAGCTTCACAGCGCATTTCACCTTTTTCCATGTCAGCACTGCTAATTTTAAGGTATCTTAAAACTTGTTGATATCTTTGACAAAACTTTTTAGCTTCTTGAGCGCTTTTAATAACTGGCTCAGTCACCATTTCCATTAAAGGTGTGCCAGCTCTATTGAAATCAATTATACTATCACCTCCAATGTGTATAAGCTTTCCAGTATCTTCTTCTAAATGAATTCGTGTAATATCAATATTTCTACCATCAATTTCTAGTTTCCCGTCATAACATAAAGGAAGGTCATATTGAGAAATTTGATAACCTTTTGGTAAATCAGGGTAGAAGTAGTTTTTTCTATCAAACTTAGAATATTTATTTATCTTACAGTTAAGCGCTAAACCACATAAAATAGTCCATTTAATAGCTTCAAAATTAGCTACTGGCATAGTACCAGGATGACCTAAACAAATAGGGCATATAGCGGTATTAGCTTTAAGTCCATCAGAAAGATTATTACAAGAACAAAACATCTTGCTCTTTGTTTTTAACTCGGCATGAATTTCAAGACCGATTATAATATCATATTTCATATGTTTATATTTTAACTTTTAAGATAAATATTAGCAAGTCTCATTTAAATTATTTGTTTAGCTATAAAGGACTTTTAATATTTTTTAAGGTTGGATTACTTACTTCAGTATAAGTTTGTGTGGTGCGTACATTATTGTGTCCTAATAACTTTTGTATATATCTTATACTAGTACCATTTTCAAGAAGGTGAGTAGCAAAAGAATGTCGTAAAGAGTGAAAGGAAGCAGGTTTATTTATTTTTGCAAGTTTTAGAGCTTTTTTAAACATACTTTGCGCAGATCTAGTGCATAATTTATCAGCTCTGTTTGATTCAAATATATAATCATTATTATCTTTAAAAGCTATAATATTGTTTAGCTCTGTTATTATTTTTTCAGATAATATACTTATTCTGTCTTTATTGCCTTTAGATTTTCTAATGTATATACATAATTCATCAATGTTTAAATCTTTAACTTTTAAATTAATTACTTCACTAACTCTAAGACCACAAGCATAGCTAAGCGAAATTATAAGTTTATATTTTTTATTTTTAGTTACTGAAATAATTTTCTCAATTTCTTTTTTTGACAACACTACAGGTAGTTTTTTATTTTTTTTAACACATTTTATATCAATTTTTTCTCTATCTTTAAATACTTTAAGATATAAAAATTTAACAGCATTTAAAGCTAAGTTTATTGTTTGTGGAGATAAATCTTTTTTGTGCTTACTTAAGATATATTGCTCTACAGCCACCTTTTTATTAGGATATTTATAAAAACTACAAAAATTAATATAATCTTTAATATAGAATAAGTAAGCTTTGCGAGTTTTTAAACTGTAGTTACCTAAAATAAACTCTTTTTCTATTCTATTTAAAATATTTATCATAATAATATGCTAATATTTACATAATATATAATAAATAGTATTATATAAGTATAAAGTTCAGATAAAAAGTAGTTAAGTGAAATTTGACTTGGGCTTAGTTCGAGAATTTATAAACATAAACATTTTTTTATTCTATGGAACAGACAATCTGCATATTTGGCGATAGCATAACTTGGGGTGCCTTTGATCCTGAAAATGGAGGCTGGGTCGCTCAATTACGACGTTATTTTGAAACTAACGACGATTATGATATTGCGGTTTACAATCAAGGAATATCTGGCGAAAATACTGATGATTTGTTGGCAAGATTTAAGGTTGAATGTGCCGCGCGCGAACCGCAAATCATAATCTTTGCGATAGGAATAAACGACTCGCAGTATATAAAGACTAAAGATAATCCACGCGTGTCTCTCGAAAAGTTTCAAAATAACTTAGTGGAATTAATAAATCAAGCAAAAAATTTTTCCAATAAAATTGCGTTCATTGGTTTAACAAAAGTGGAAGATGAGAAATTAATGCCAATACCTTGGTCAACGGAGGAAAAATATTACGATAACGACAATGTTGAAAGGTACAATGCAATTATTGAAAAAGTAAGTTCTGAACATAATTTGCCATTTTTAAATTTGCTTGATTTATTAGAGTTCAGCGACCTAAACGACGGCTTACATCCCAATTCCAACGGCCATAAAAAAATGTTTTTGGAAATAAAAGAGTTTTTACAAACTAAAAAGTTAGTACAGTAGAATCGCCCAAGTCAAACTTCACTTAACACCGCGATAAGCGGCTCCAGAAAATTTCCTTAATAATATTCCCCCTTCGCTGAAGCTACGGAGGATAAAAATAATGAGTAAAATTTTCTTCCGACCCAAATTTCAATCCTTTCTTTTCTTTATTATTGACAACAAGGAAGAAAGAATTGAAACTTCGCTTCATCGGGAAACGTTATATGCAATCACAAAAGCACGCTACAAACAATAGCTTTATTAAATATTTGATATCCTAACTTAATATGGAATCTAAAATGGAAATTATTTCCAAATGTAGAATTTTATTGG
>CAYYPI010000008.1:0-40826 GCA_964473565.1 uncultured Gammaproteobacteria bacterium | reverse complement strand
GAAAGTATGCCAATTTATCAAGAAACCAGAAGAACAATTGAAATGGATACTTTTAGGAAGTATAAAGATGATATAAAGGTTGCAAGACTACCTCACAATGATCAATTATTAAATACACTTCTTGATAACGCTTTAGCTGCTCTTCAATTGTCACATAGAGAGGGTTTTGAAATAAAGGTTACTGAAGCATTACTTAAAGGAGTCCCTGTTATAGCATATAAAACTGGAGGAATTCCATTACAAATTACTGATAACAAAACTAGTTATTTGGTTCCTAAGAAAAGAACAAAGATGGTTGCAAGTAAAGTTGAACAATTAGTTTTAGACAGAAATAAACGTGAGGAGATAAGTAATAATGCTAAAAATAATATTAATGATGATTATTTAACAATAAACAGCGCTTATAGATGGATGTTACTGGCAATACTACTTAATGATAATAAGAGAATCAGTATTCAAAGTAGGGAATTTGTTGATTTAGAAAAGAAGTATTTAGCTGATTTATTAAAAGAATAAATTATAGATCTTAAAATAATAGATAATTAATTAAAAATATGAGTTTTGAAAAGTTATTTAACAACCAAGAAAAACCGGAGGATAAAATGAAAAACACAAATGAATTTAGAGAAGCATTATCAACAGGGAAATTAGAAGAAGCTGAGCAGTTTTTGCAAAACGTTTTTGAAAATCCTGAAAATTTTCCTAACTACGATGAAAGATGGCTAGATCATCGTCAAAGGGAGCTTTTTCAGTCTTTTTACCAGATGCAAGATTGGCAAGGAGCCAAAAGGATTGTAGAAAATACTAAAGATGTTGGTAGCCAGGAAGGCAGAAAAGCTCGACTAGAAGAATTGTCTGGTTTAAAGTACGAGGAAATCTAAACATAGATTAACAACAGTGCCATTATTAAAAATAATGGCACTTTTTTATAAGAATTAAAAACCACCCGCTTTAGCGGGTGCGTGCGTTTAGAGCGAAGCTCTCGGTTCAAATAATATATGCTAAAATAAAATCACCTACCCAGGTCTAGAGAGGAGGTGATTTTTTATTTCAAACATTCGTTTGTATCAGCTCTCACATTGCAAATATCGTTGTCAGTATCATTTGGTGTGGATACCACGATATAGGCAAAAAGTTATGGCTGATAATTATATTAAAGCAGAATTGGGTAGAATTTTCAAGCAAATAGCAAGATGGAAAGGTTTTGTTATTACTGCTTGGCACATTGGCGATGATCATATTCATTTGGTTGCAGATATTCCTCCAAAATACTCTGTTTCCTACATCATGAGTGTCATCAAAGGTAAATCATCGGCATGGATCAAAAAGAAAACCAAGAAATTACCCAAAGGCAGTCTCTGGGCCAAAGGATACTTTGTGTCCACTGTTGGTGTTGATGAAATAACTATTCAAAACTATGTTAAACACCAAGAACATCACCAAGTAGATGCTCCTAAATTACCTCTCTAAAGACTCGCCCACAAAGTGGGCAAGATAAATACCACCGGCTATTTTGCCGGTGGTAGTTTATTTTAATAATTGGAAGCAATTATATTGTCATGTTATAATATAATAATTATAATAATTATTTTAAAATGGAAAACTTACTAAAACAACTAGAGGACTTAAGACAAAAAGTCATTGAAGCTAAAGAAATTTTAGATATTGAAGCTTTAAAAACAGAGAAAAGGGAACTAGAAAATAAAATGAAAAAGCCTGATTTTTGGAGCAATAATGAAGAAGCAGTTAAAGTTAGCAAGCAAGCTGAAAGTTTAGATGAGGAGGTAGGGAAATGGGAAGGAATTGAAAAAGAAATTGAGGATTTAGAGAAGTTTGTAGCAGTGGCTAACAAAGAAGGTGATGATTCAGTCTATAAAGATTCTTTAAATGCTTATCATAATTTAGAAAAGAAATTTGAGAAATTAGAGTTTATGCTCTTATTTTCCCAAAAGTATGATAAACATAATGCTATTGTTTCTATACATGCCGGTACTGGCGGGGTGGATGCTCAAGATTTTGCACAAATGCTTGCACGAATGTATATGCGTTTTTCTGAAAAAAAGAATTTAAAAGTTGAGTTAATAGAGAATAATCCAGGTCAGGAGGCTGGTATTAAAAGTCAGGTGTTTAGAGTTGAGGGTAGATGGGCTTATGCTTTTTTGAAAAGTGAAAATGGAGTGCATAGATTAGTTAGAATATCACCATTTGATGCTGAAAGTATGCGTCACACTTCATTTGTTAAAGTGGAAGTTATTCCTGAATTAGCACAAGATCAAGATATTGAAATTAAAGATGAGGATTTGCGTATTGATGTTTTTAGATCTTCTGGTCCAGGGGGTCAAAGTGTTAATACTACTGATTCAGCAGTGAGAATAGTTCATTTACCCACTAAAATATCAGTAGCTTCTCAAACGGAAAGATCTCAACATCAAAATAGAGAAATAGCTTTACAACTTTTAAAGTCTAAATTGCATAAATTACAAGAAGAAGAAAGAGAAAAGAAAGAAGAGAAGTTAAAAGGGAAGGTGAAACAAGCAGTTTGGGGTAAACAAATTAGGTCCTACGTTTTACAGCCCTATAGAATGGTAAAGGATCATAGAACTAATCATAGCACTGACCAGGTGGATGAAGTTTTGGATGGTAATTTGGAGGAGTTTATAGAATCATACTTAAGATGGAGAAAAAATAATGAGAGTAAATAGTTTTTATTATCTATTTTAAATAATTTAATAGACATTCCTTTAAGATAACGCTATGACTAAGCGTTATTTTTTTAAATCTAAAACTTTTAAATATTTATTAGTATTAATATTATTATTAAGGTTTTGTTTTGTAGATAATGAAATAGCTGATTATCAAAAACCTAAAGATAAATCTTTTATAGCTAATGTTTGCAGTGAACCTAAAAGGTATTTTAATAAGCAAGTCTTGGTGCTTTGTAGTAATAAACCTTATAAAATTCAAGTTACAACAACTACCTTTCCTAGCTATAGCTTGTATGACAACTTGCAAGTTAAATGTAAATTGCAAATACCTGAAAATAAAGATGATTTTGATTATAGGAATTATTTAAATAAACAAAATATTTATTTCACTTGCTACTCTTTTGCTGTTAAAAAAATAGATGAGCTTAGTTATTTTGATTTAGACTTATTTAAGAAAATAAAATATAAATTATGGTTTTTTAAAATGAAGCTAGCTAGCAAGATAGAGAAAAATTTACCTGAGCCTGGAGCAGGATTGTCTAAAGCTATGTTTTTAGGTTTAAAAACAGAAGTAGAGGCTAATTTAAAAGAAAAGCTAGAGTCTAATGGTTTAGCTCATATTTTAGCTATCTCAGGGATGCATATTGCTATAATATACACTTTATTATTTTTTATTCTTAATAGATTAAGTATTAATACTAAGTTAATTAAAACTTTGCTAAGTGCTGTTTTAATCATATACCTAGCTATAATTGGTTTTAGTGTTTCTGCTTCTAGGGCAGTGATAATGATAATAATTAGCTTTAGTGCTAGTAGTTTAAAGAAATCTTTAAGTAGACTTTATTTAGCAGGTTTTATTATACTTCTAATCTCTCCTGATTTAATTACTAGTCCAGCTATGCAAATGTCATTTTTAGCAGTCTGGTCACTTTTAAGTATTATGCCAAATTTAGATTATTACTTTACTAAGAGACTTAGTAAATTAAGGCTGAGGTCTAAAGAGGGTAGGTATAAAGGTTTTAAATTAAAAATATACAAATCTATTATTAATATCTTTAAAAATAAATACTTTAAATACTTTTATTTCTTGTTTTTGGCCTCTTTGGCGGTTAATCTTGTGCTTTGGCCACTTATTTTATACTATTTTGCTTCTTATAATCTTTTATCTATTTTTCTTAATTTACTGATATTACCACTAATGCCACTAATCTTGCTTTTAATTATTTTAGGTATTAGTGTGGCAAGTAGTGCTTTTTTAGCTAAGTTATTCTTTGTACCTCTATATTTTATCTTTAAATATTTCTATATTGTCTCCACTTTTGATTTTAGTGCTTATTATATAAGTTTTGATATTAGTATATATTTTCTTTTTCTTTATTATTTAATGCTATTTTCATATCTTTATATAACAAAAAACAGACTTCGAAAAAATCTGTTGTTTGTAAAAAATATTTGATTTATTTTTTTGCCTGAGCTCTTTCTTCTTTAGTTAAAGTTCTTAGACAAGAGGTGCAAACTTTAATTTTTACATCTCCAACCTTTCTGCTTTGCAAATTAATGTGTTGGCGTTTTAAGGTTTTAACTTTAGAATGAGAGCGACTAGCTCCTTTAGTAGAGCCTCTTTGGCAGACATCACATTTTCGCGCCATATAAGTTTAAATTATTTCTAATTAATGATAAAGCTATACTATCACGCTTTGATTTAAAAATCAAGCTATGATATTATGTGACTATTATGATACAAATATTTGGCATTATAGTATTAATATTTTCAGCAATTATCCATGAATATATGCATGGCTGGATGGCTGAACGCTTAGGTGACAACACAGCTAAAGATGCTGGTCGCTTAACTTTAAATCCAATTCCTCATTTGGATCTTTTTGGTTCCATAATTCTCCCTACTTTAATGGCGCTATCTGGAACTGGGATTATCTTTGGTTGGGCTAAACCGGTGCCATTTAATCCAAATAATTTAAGTGATAAGAAATGGGGGCCTGCTAAGGTGGCAGTGGCTGGGCCAATGGGTAATTTGATTATAGCTTTAATGTTAGGGCTTAGTTTAAGATTTTTGGAGATAGCTAATCCTACTATGATAGCTTTATTTGCTATGGCTATACTTATTAACTTGGTTTTGATGATATTTAATCTTATGCCCATTCCTCCACTAGATGGATCTAAGGTTCTTATGGCATTTCTACCTTTTAATTGGCAAACGCAGTTTATGAAGTTAGAAAG
Source organism: uncultured Gammaproteobacteria bacterium (assembly GCA_964473565.1). GTDB lineage: Bacteria > Patescibacteriota > Patescibacteriia > Patescibacteriales > UBA12465 > JAIPJO01. The sequence continues at coordinate 35,883 of CAYYPI010000008.1, read as the reverse complement.
ATATGGAATGATACTGGTAATACTTTTTATCTTTATCGCTTTTGATATTATTATTCCGATAACCTTTTTCTTAATGAGACTTATCGTTGGTAATCAAGCTATGATGCAAATAACTAGCATGTTTGGAGTTTAATTAATTAAGAAAATATAGAATATAAAAAGGCTTGACTTATCTTTTTACATTTGTTAAATTAGCTATATAAATATTGTCCCGTTATACGGGATTATTTTTATCTTGAAAATATCATATAAATGTGGTATATAAATATAATATAAAAATAAGATTAAATAGATTATGCCGACAATTAATCAATTGGTGCGCAAGGGAAGAAAAAAAATAAATAAGAAAAAGAAAACCTTGGCTTTACATACTAATGTAGATACTTTGCACCGTAAGAAAACAGTTACTAAAAAAGGCTCTCCTTTTAAACAGGGAGTTTGTTTAAAGGTAACCACAATGACACCTAAAAAACCTAACTCAGCTTTGCGTAAGATTGCCAGAGTTAGACTTTCAAATGGTATGGAAGTAACTGCTTATGTACCAGGTATGGGTCATAACTTACAAGAACACTCTGTGGTTTTACTTAAAGGTGGTCGTACTAAAGATTTAGCTGGTGTAAGATATAAGGTTGTTAGAGGTGTATATGACTCACAAGGTGTTGAAGGTAGAAAGCAAAGTCGTAGTAAGTACGGTGCTAAAAAAAGTTAATAATAATATTTAAACATATATGAGAGGAAAACAAGCCCAGAAAAGAGTAATAAAAGGCGATTTAAAATACAACGATGAAAGTATCGCTAAATTTATTAACTATATCATGAGCAGTGGTAAAAAATCAGTTGCTCAAGATATTGTTTATAGTGCTTTTGAAATCATTAAAGAAAAAACTAAACAGGACCCTAGACATATTTTTAATAAAGCCATGAAGAAAATATCTCCATTAGTTGAAGTTAGAGGACGTAGAGTTGGTGGTGCTAACTATCAAGTTCCTTTTCAAGTAAAAGGAGACAGACGTTTTTATTTAGGTTGTAAATGGTTGATTGATTCTACTAGAACTAAGAAAGGTAAATCTATGGCTGAGAAATTAGCTAGTGAAATCTTAGAAGCTTCTGAAGGTGAAGGCATGGCTGTTAGAAAAAGAGAGAATGTTCATAAAATGGCTGAATCTAACAAAGCTTTTGCTCATTTTGCTAGATAAGAAGAATTTTAAAGTAAGTTTTTAAATTAAAATAAATATATAAAGATTAAATAAATTAATATGCCTCGAGAATACCCCTTAGAAAAAATTAGAAATATTGGTATTATGGCTCACATTGATGCCGGAAAGACCACCTTTACTGAAAGGGTGCTTTTTTATACTGGAAAAAAGCATAAAATTGGAGAAACTCATAGTGGAGAATCTGAAATGGACTGGATGGAACAAGAAAAAGAAAGAGGTATTACTATCACCTCAGCTGCTACTACTTGTTACTGGAAAGAAAATAAAATTAACATTATTGATACTCCTGGACACGTAGATTTTACCGTTGAAGTAGAAAGATCACTTAGAGTACTTGACGGTGCTATTGCTGTTTTTGATGGTGCTGCTGGTGTAGAACCTCAATCTGAAACTGTTTGGAGACAAGCAGATAAATATGAAGTACCTAGACTTTGTTTTGTAAATAAAATGGATAAGTTAGGGGCTGACTTTTACATGAGTCTTAATTCTATTAGAGAAAGATTAAACCCTAATGCTGTAGCTTTTCAATTACCAATTGGTGCTGAAGATAACTTTAGTGGAGTAATTGACCTTATGAGCAGAAAAGCTATGAAGTTTACTGGTAACTTTGGTGAAGTTATTGAAGAAATTGAAATACCTGAGGATTTAAAGGAAACTGTTGAAAAATATCGTGCTGAAATGGTTGAAAAAATAGTGGAAAACGATGAAGCTATTATGGAAAAATATTTAAATGGAGAAGATATTAGTATTGATGAATTAAATAAAGCTGCACATGCTGGAGTTGTTAATAACAATTTATATCCAGTACTTTGTGGTACAGCACTGCAAAACATTGGTATTCAACCTGCTTTGAATTCAGTGATTGAATATTTGCCTGATCCAGTAGAAGCAGTTGATATTGTGGGACATGACCCTAAAGATGAGGAAAAAGAAATGGTTGTTAAATCAAATGATGATGAACCATTTGCTGCTTTAGCTTTTAAAATTGCTACTGATCCTTATGTAGGAAAACTAGCTTTTATTCGTGTATACAGAGGTGTTTTAGAATCAGGAACATATGTACTTAACTCATCTACTGGAAAGAAAGAGAGAATTGGAAGACTTGTGAGAATGCACGCTAATAGTCGTGAAGAAGTTAAAGAATTATATGCTGGTGATATTGCAGCTGTAGTTGGACTTAAAGAAACTACCACTGGTAATACTTTATGTGCAGAAGATACTCCTGTGCTTTTAGAATCAATTAACTTTCCTGATCCAGTTATACAAATTGCAGTAGAGCCAAAAACTAAAGCTGACCAAGAAAAAATGGGTGTGGCTTTATCTAAATTAGCAGAAGAAGATCCAACCTTTAGAGTAGAAACTGATGAAGAAACTAACCAAACACTTATTTCAGGTATGGGAGAATTACACCTTGATGTTATTATTGATCGTATGAAAAGAGAATTTAATGTAGAAGCTAATATTGGACAACCACAAGTATCATATAGAGAAACCATTAGAGAAACAGCTATGGCTGAGCATAAATATGCTAAGCAATCAGGTGGTAAAGGTCAATATGGTCATTGTTACCTGCGTGTTGAATCTAATGAAGAAGGTGCAGGCTTTGAGTTTATCAACGAAGTTAAAGGTGGATCAATTCCACAAGAGTTTATCCCAGCAGTAGAAAAAGGTGTTAAAGAAGCTATGAATAATGGTATTTTAGCTGGTTACCCTATGGTTGATATAAAAGTAGCTGTCTATGACGGTTCATATCATGAAGTAGACTCTTCTGAAATGGCTTTTAAAATGGCTAGTATTTTTGCCTTTAAAGATGCTTGTCAGAAAGCAAAACCAGTACTACTGGAACCAGTAATGAAAGTTGAAGTGGTAACACCTGAGGAATATATGGGTAATATTATTGGTGATTTAAATGCTAGACGTGGACAAATTGGCGATATGGTTGATAGAAGTAATGCTAAGGCAATTGATGCTAAGGTGCCGCTTTCTGAAATGTTTGGTTATGCAACTGATATTAGATCCATGAGTCAAGGAAGAGCTAATTATACTATGGAATTCTTGCATTATGCTGAAGTGCCTGCTAATATACTAGAGAAAATCAAGGAAAAGAATTCGTAAAATTATATAATTTAAAGCTATGAATAATGATTTGCTAAAATTACTTAGTTTATCACAGGAAAATAATGATAGATTAGTTATATATAATCCAGAAAAGCCTGAAAAATCATGGGTGGCTGTAACTTTAGAGGATTATCAAAGACTAGTAAATGTAGATAAGGCTGTGGATAAAAGTGATAAAAATGAGGAGTTGACAAGCCCTGATTTGGATGATAAAATAGACTCCGTTAAAGATAATGATAAAGACGTTGAAAAAGAAGAAAATAAGGAGCAAAATAAAGAAGAAAATAATAATGATGATATTAGCGAAGAAGACTTAAATGCAGTCTCAGGAAACAGGGAGGTATATAAAGATCCTAGTATGCCAACTTCAGTAAGAGATGTTTTAGAAAATAAAAAAGGACAATGGCAAATTCCTAGGCAAGTAAAAGATTCAGCTAGTGAAGTTATTGAATAAATACATAAAATATTAAAATATTAATATAATTATAAATAATTAAGAACTACGACTGGTTGTCCTTATAGGACAAGTAACCCTATAAATAGGGGTCGTGAACATAAAAACATGGCAGATAAATTTGAAAGATCAAAGCCGCATGTTAACGTAGGAACTATTGGCCACGTTGACCACGGTAAAACAACTTTGACAGCAGCTATACTGAAGACTTTAACCTCTAAAGGTTTAACAGCTTCATCTAAAGATGTAAGTCAAATTGATGCCGCTCCTGAAGAAAAGGCTCGCGGTATTACTATTGCAACAGCTCACGTTGAGTATGAATCAGAAAACCGTCATTATGCTCACGTAGACTGTCCAGGTCACGCTGATTATGTTAAAAACATGATTACAGGTGCCGCTCAAATGGATGGTGCAATTTTAGTAGTTTCAGCTACTGACGGACCCATGCCTCAAACCAGAGAGCATATTTTACTTGCTCGTCAGGTTGGTGTGCCAAAAATCGTAGTATTCTTAAATAAATGCGACATGGTTGAAGACAAGGAATTAATTGACCTTGTTGAAGAAGAAGTTCGTGATTTGCTTAAGAAATATGAATTCCCTGGAGATGAAACTCCAATTATTCGTGGTAGTGCTCTAAAAGCTCTTGAAAATTCTGATGGTCCAGATGGAGATGCTATAATGGATCTTGTAAAAGCACTTGATGATTATATTCCAACTCCAGAAAGAGACGTTGACCAGGATTTCTTAATGCCTATTGAAGACATCTTTTCAATTGAAGGACGTGGTACAGTTGTTACCGGTCGTATTGAAAGAGGTGTTGTTAACGTAGGTGATGAAATTGAAATGGTAGGTCTTATGGACACTAAAAAAACTACTGTTACTGGTGTAGAGATGTTTAACAAATCTCTAGATCGTGGTGAAGCTGGTGATAATGCAGGAATTCTTCTTCGTGGTGTTAAAAAAGAAGATGTAGAAAGAGGACAAGTACTAGCTAAACCAGGTAGTGTTACCCCTCACACTGAATTTGAAGCAGAAGCTTATATTCTAAGTAAAGAAGAAGGTGGTCGTCACAAACCATTTTTCAAAGGATATAAACCACAATTCTATATTAGAACAACTGATGTAACTGGTGAAATCTCATTACCAGAAGGCACAGAAATGGTTATGCCTGGAGATACTGTGAATGTTAACATTAAGTTAATTTCACCTGTAGCTTTAGAAGAAAAGCAAAAGTTTGCTATTCGTGAAGGTGGTAGAACTGTAGGTGCTGGTGTTGTAACAAAGATAACTAAATAGATACTTTGAGCCTCGGATTAATTCCGGGGCTTTGTAGTGCCTATTTAATAATTTAAATTTAAAATTATCCACATGGCAGAGAAAAAAGTCGCTTCAAAGAAAACTGAAGCAAAAAAAGAAACTAAAGAAAACAAAGATTTTAAGCAGAGAATCCGCATTAAGATTAAAGCTTTTGATCACAAAATTATTGATCAGTCTACCAAAACTATCATGGAAACAGCGCAAAGAAATGATGAGCAAATTTATGGCCCTATTCCATTGCCTGTTGATAAAAGAAAGTATACGGTAAATAGATCAACTTTTGTGCATAAAGACGCTAGAGATCAGTATGAAATGAGGATACACAAACGTTTAATTGACATTGTAGAACCGAAGCAAAAGACCATTGAAGACCTTAGTAGTTTGAATCTTCCAGCAGGGGTTGACGTGGAAATTAAAATGCAGTAAAATACTTTTGTATTATTAAAACATATTATTGACTGTCTAGGTAACTCTTTATTTTATAAGAAAGTGCCTAAATGGAATCTAATATATACGGAGGTAAATTCAATAAATATCACGAACAATTAACTACAAGTTAAGCACCTATATTATTTAGGCTGTTCGCTGGTTTATTGATAAGCCAGTTTTTTGTTAAAAATTATGAAATTTATAATCGGAGAAAAACAGAATATGACACAAATTTGGAACGGTGATGATGTAGTGGCTGTAACAGCTGTTAAAACCGGACCATGTTTTATTTCTAGAATTAAAAGTAGTGAAGGTAAAGATAAGTACAGTGCTGTACAGGTTGCTTATGGCAAGAGAAAAGAAAAGAATCTAAAGAAACCTCAACTTGCTTTTTTTAAGAAATTAAATATTAGCCCTAAACATGTACAAGAATTTAGAATTACAGAGGAGCTAAAAGATGTTAAAGCTGGAGATGAGATTAGTATTGAAAGCTTTAATGAAGGAGATAAAGTGAAAGTTACAGGCAAGTCAAAGGGTAAAGGGTTTCAAGGTGTAGTTAAAAGACACGGTTTCTCAGGTTCAAAAGCTACTCATGGTAACAAAGATCAGTTAAGAATGCCAGGATCTATTGGATCAACTGGACCAGCTCACGTTTTTAAAGGCATGCGTATGCCTGGTAGAATGGGAAATGACAGAGTTAGTGTAGCTAATCTAGAAATTATTAAAGTAGATATTGAAAATAACCTATTATACATCAAAGGAGCAGTACCTGGATCTAGAAATTCTCTTGTTTATATCAGCGCTGAAGGTGAATTAAAACTTAAAGAAGTAAAGCAAGAGGTGAAGGCTGAAGAAAAGAAAGAAGAAAGCAAGGAAGAGACTAAGGAAGAAATAAAACAGGAAGAAGAAATTAAGGAGGAAGATAAAAAAGATAATTCAAAAGAAGAGAAAACAGCTGAAAAAGCTGAGAGTCAAGCAAAATAACGATATTATAATATGTCTATTAAAGTAAAAATATACAATCAAAAAGCCGAGAGTACTGGAGAAATGAGTTTAAACGAAAAGTTGTTTTCTGTTGAACCTAATCATGACTTACTCCACCAAGCTGTTACTGCTCAAAGAAACAATGCTAGACAAGTTTTAGCTCATACTAAAACTAGAAGTGAAGTTAGAGGTGGTGGTAAAAAACCATGGCGTCAGAAGGGAACTGGAAGAGCTAGAGCTGGTTCAAGTAGATCACCTATTTGGATTGGTGGTGGTATAACTTTTGGTCCAAGTAAAGATAGAAACTTCAGCCAAAAAATTAATTTAAAGATGAAAAGAAAGGCAATACTAATGGCACTGTCTGACAAAGTTAAAAATGGTACTTTAGGAGTGATTGATAAGTTTGAGTTTAAAGATTTTAAAACTAAAGAAGCAGAGAAATTTGTTGATGCCTTTGAGAAAAAAGTATTTAACACTAAAGGTAAACGTAGTATTTTAATTTTAGATGATAAGAAAGATGAAAAATTAAAATATTCTGTACGTAATTTAGAAGGCGTAGACATTATAAATATAAACAATATTAATATTTTACAATTACTTAAAAGTAGAGAAATAGTACTTAGTGAAGAAGCTCTTAAAGTAATTGAGAAAAGATATAATAAATAAGACATATGGCGATATTTGGTAAAAAAAAGAATACAGATAAAGATACTCCAAAAAAGGAGACTCAGAAAGCTGAATCTAAGGATAAGAAGGAAGTAAAAACTGTAAAAGATGAAAAGAAAGATAATGCAGAGTTAAAGGATGTTAAGAAAACAAAGAAGTCAAATACACACAGTTTTGCCTATAAGCATTTAGTTAAACCACTTATTACTGAAAAAGCTGCTAATTTAGGTATTAACAATCAATATGTATTTATTGTAGATGTAAACTCAAATAAAGTAGAAATTAAAAAGGCAATTAATGAAGTCTATGGAGTTAAAGCTACAAGTGTAAATATAATTAATAATGAGGGTAAGGTAGTAAGACGTGGACGTTATACTGGTAAAAGAAAAGACACTAAAAAAGCTATTGTTACCATTGAAAAAGGTAAAAGCCTTAACATTTACGAAGGCGTATAATATTTAGAATATGGCTATTAAGAAAGTAAAACCAACAACACCGGGTCGCAGACAAGCAACGTTTGCTGATTTTAAAGATATTACTAAATCTAAACCAGAAAAAAGCTTAATTAAGATTAAGAAGAAATTTTCAGGTAGAAATAGTAGTGGTAAAATCACTGTTAGACACAGAGGTGGTGGTAGTAAAAGATACATTAGGTTAGTTGATTTTAAAAGAGATAAGTTTGATATTCCAGCTAAAATTTCAGCTATTGAATATGATCCAAACAGAGGTGCTCGTTTAGCGCTGTTAGTGTATGCTGATGGAGAAAAAAGATATATTATCGCCCCAGTAAAGAATAAGGTTGGTGATGTTATTGTTAGTAGTCAGAAAAACGTTGATATTAAGCCAGGTAATGCCATGCCTATCAAATACATTCCTGCTGGTGTTCCAGTAAACTGTATTGAGTTAGTTCCAGGTGAAGGAGCTAAAATGGCTAGAGGAGCTGGTAATATTGTAACTGTCATGGGTGTAGAAGGTAAGTATGCTCAAATTAAATTACCATCAGGTGAAATAAGACAAGTTAAAAAAGAATGTTTGTGTACTGTAGGTCAAGTTTCAAATCCAGATAAAAGACATATTAAATTAGGATCTGCTGGTAGAAAAAGAAGAATGGGAATTAAACCAACAGTTAGAGGAAGCGCTATGAACCCTAATGACCATCCTCATGGTGGTGGTGAAGGAAATCAGCCAATTGGTATGAAACATCCTAAAACTAAATGGGGTAAACCAGCCATGGGTGTTAAAACTAGAAGAAAGAAGATTAGTGATAAGTTAATTATCAGAAGACGTAGTAAAAAACGTCGTTAAGATTAAATTAATCAATAAATTAAGTATAATAATAAATTAGTAAATATTATGTCCAGAAGTTTAAAAAAAGGACCATATGTAAACGAAAGAATACTAAAGAAGGTACAAGCCTTAAAAGCTGGTGATAAAACAGTTATCAAGGTTTGGGATAGAGCTTGTACTATTACTCCAGAAATGGTTGGCTTTGTTTTTGGTGTTCATAATGGAAAGAAGCATGTTCCTGTAAATGTTGTAGAAAATATGGTGGGACATCGTTTAGGAGAATTTGCTCCTACTAAGAAATTTGTTGGCCATGGAGGTAGAATGGCGAAAACACAAGTTGGTGCTAAATAATTATAAATAATATGGAAGTAAAAGCTAGTTTAAAACATTTACGTACATCACCTAGAAAAGTCAGATTAGTAGCTGATTTGGTTAGAGGTAAAAAGGTTGATAATGCGTTAAATCAATTAAAATTAACTAATAAGAAAGTTACTTTACCTTTATATAAATTACTTATGTCAGCCGTAAGTAATGCTGAGAATAATTTTGAATTGGATAAAGATAACTTATTAATTAAAGAAATTAGAGTTGACGATGGTGCCACACTAAAGCGTTGGATGCCAAGAGCTCATGGTAGAGCCACTCCAATTAGAAAGCGCTCAAGTCATATTATGATTACATTAGCTGAAATAGTTGAATCTAAAAAAACTGAGGTTAAGGGTAAGAAAAAAGGAGTGCTTAGTAAGCCAAAAAGAGTTAAATCTACAAAGAAAGAAGAGGATATTAATAAAGACAAGGGTATTGAAGCACCTAAAGAAGAACAGAAACCAGATAATGTTAGTACTGAAAGAGAACAAGGTAAAGAATTCCATGATCCTGCTCGTCAAACTAAAAGAGTTGGACATGAAAAGATAGAAGGTGGTTCAGGTAAAAAACCTAAAAAATCCTTTCATCGTAGAACAGGGTAGATAATATAAATTATAAACACTATGGGAAAGAAAATAAATCCAAAAGTAATAAGACTAGGCATTATCAAAACTTGGCCATCTATATGGTTTAAAGATAAAGATGACTATATTTTAAGTACTAAACAAGATGTATTACTTAGAAAATATGTTATTAAAAACTATAAAGAGGCTGGTATTGATAAAGTAGAAATTGCTAGAGATGCTAAACGTATTAATGTTGATATTCACACTGCTAAACCAGGATTAATTATTGGTAGAGGAGGAACTGGTATTGATGACTTAAAGAAAAAGATACATAGAAAGTTTTTAAAGAATTTTAGACCTAATGAAATCCAATTGAATGTGAAAGAAGTTAGTCGTCCTAATTTAAGTGCACAAATAGTATTACAATCAATGATTTTAGATATTGAAAAAAGAATGCCTTTTCGTAGGGTTATGAAACAAGCAATTTCTAGAGTAGAAAGAGCTGGAGCACTGGGAGTTAAAATCGTAGTAGCTGGTAGACTTAATGGAGCTGAAATTGCTAGAACAGAGAAATTAGTTTCAGGAAAAGTACCACTACAAACACTGCGTGCAGATATTGATTACTCAAGAGGAGGAGCACACACTACCTATGGTATAATTGGAATTAAGGTTTGGATATATCGTGGTGAAGTATTTAGTAAAGATAGTAAAGACGAGGCCGGTGAAGTAATCGGTAATCGTAAAAAGTAATTTTTTGAAATTATGTTAATGCCAAAAAAGACAAAATATAGAAAAGAACATAAGCGTTATCACAGCGGAATCGCCACTAGTTTGCTGGAAGTTAGTTTCGGAACTTATGGCTTGAAAAGCGTTACTGGAAGTTGGGTAAGTTCTAGGCAGATTGAAGCTGCTAGAAGAGTTATCACTAAATATACTAAAAAAGGTGGAAAAACCTGGATTAGAATATTTCCAGATAAGCCTGTAACTAAAAAGGGAGGAGAAATCCCTATGGGTAAAGGTAAAGGCGCTGTTGATCATTATGTTGCTATTGTTAAACCTGGTATGGTGATGTTCGAGGTAGCTGGTATGGATGAAGCTACTGCTAAAAAAGCTTTAGATTTAGCTGCATATAAACTACCAGTTAAATGTAAATTTGTCAGTAAATAAAATATATGAAATTTAAAGATTTACAAAATAAAACTAAAGAAGATTTACAGAAAATTTTGCAAGAAGAAAGAGATAAGCTTAGAGATTTAAGATTTAAGGATTCAAATAAGCAATTAAAGAATGTTAAAGAAATTAAAGTTACCCGTATTAATATAGCGCAAATTTTAACTAAGCTTAAACAAATTACTTTAGATAAAGAGTAAAATAACATTGTATGAATAAGAATAAAATACAAACAAATAAAGAAACTACCAAAGATATTATTAGAAAACGTTTTGACGGAAAAGTTGTTAGTAATAAAAGTGATAAAACTATAGTTGTTAAGGTTGATAGAGTGAGAATTCACCCTAAATACCAAAAACGTTATACTATGAGTACTAAGTATCAGGTACATGATGAAAAAGGTGTATACAATGAAGGAGATAAAGTTAGCTTTGTAGAGTGTCGCCCAATTAGTAAAAATAAGAGGTGGCGTGTATTATATAATTAATATTGTTAATAAAGTTTTAAATATATGATTCAAGTAGAATCCCAAATTAAAGTAGCAGATAACTCAGGAGCTAAAAAAGTTCAGTGTATTAGAGTTTTAGGTGGTTATAGAAAAAGATATGCTAGAGTTGGTGATGTTATCACTGTGGCTGTTAAAGAGGCTGTGCCTCATTCACCTATTAAAAAAGGTGATGTGCTTAGAGCTGTTATTATTAGAACAAAAAAAGAAATTAGAAGAACAGATGGTACTTATCTTCGTTTTGATGATAATGCCTGTGCAATTGTTGATAAAGAAAAACCAGAGCCAAAAGGTACTCGTATTTTTGGACCAGTGGCTAGGGAAGTTAGAAGGGCAGGCTATTTTAAAATAGCTTCACTTGCCCCTGAAGTATTGTAAAAACATTTAAGTTTATTTTATGAAAATAAAAAAAGGAGACAAAGTAAAAATGCTAAGCGGAAAAGATAAAGGTAAGACTGGTAAGGTTTTGCAAGTGTTAATGGCAGAAAAGAGAGCTAGCGTAGAGGGATTAAACTTGTTAATAAAACATTTAAGACCTAGACGTGAAGGAGAAAAAGGACAAAGAGTTGAATTTCCAGCTTTAGTAGATATGTCAAAATTAATTTTAATTTGTCCTAAATGTCAAAAAGAGACAAGAGTTGAATACAAGATAGTAAAAAGCGATAAAGGCAATAAAAAATACAGACAATGTAAAAAGTGTCAGGAAACAATTGCCTAATAATAGTAATATATGAATAATTTGCAAACACAATATCAAAAAGAAATAGTCCCAGCTCTTAAAGAGAAGTTTAGTTTGAAGAATCTAATGACTGTACCAAGATTGAAAAAAGTAGTTATTAATGTAGGTGTAGGTCGCAACAGTAAGGATAAAGAATTTATTGAATATGTTCAGGAGTCTTTATCTGCTATCAGTGGACAAAAGCCTGTCCTTACTAAAGCTAAACAGTCAATTTCAGGATTTAAGCTTAGAGAAGGAATGATAGTAGGAGCTATGGTGACCCTAAGAAAGAAAAGGATGTATGATTTTGTTGAAAAGTTGGTTCACGTTACTTTTCCTAGAGTTCGTGATTTCAGAGGTATAAATAAAACATCAGTAGATCAGTCTGGTAATTTAACAGTAGGTATTAAAGAGCACACTGCTTTTGCAGAAATAGGTGACACCGACAACATTTTTGGTTTAGAAATAACATTAGTTACAAATTGCAAAAACAGGGAAGAAGGCTTAGAGCTTTTTAAGCAACTTGGCTTTCCCTTTAAAAAATAGTATATGGCAAGAAAAGCATTAATAGAAAAAGCAAATAAAAAACCTAAGTTTAGTACCCGCAAGATAAATCGCTGTTGGCGTTGTGGACGTAATCACGGTTATATGCGTGATTTCGATCTTTGCCGTATCTGTTTTAGAGAACTAGCAGATAATGGTGATTTACCAGGAATTAAAAAATCAAGCTGGTAAACCAGGTTAATCAAATAAAGTTATAAACAAAAATTATGACAGATCCAATCGCAGACATGCTAACAAGAATACGTAATGCCTCTGCTGTTAACAAAGCAGAAGTGGTTTTACCTATGAGCAAAATTAAATATAATATTGCTAAAATCCTAGAACAAGAAGGCTGGATTAAAAGTGCAGAACTAGTTAAAGGTGGTTCTAAAGGAGCGAAAAATAATAATTTTGATCAATTAAAAATTGTTTTGAAATATAAGAAAAATGGCAAGTCATACATTAGTCACTTAGAAAAGATTTCTAAGCCAGGCCTTAAGATTTATGTTAAGAAAGATAAAATACCTAAGGTTTTAAATGGTTATGGTTTAGCAATAATTTCAACACCAAAAGGACTAATGACTAATAATCAGGCAAGATCATCTAAAGTTGGTGGTGAAGTTATTTGCCATATATATTAAATAAAAGTTTTATGTCACGTTTAGGAAAATTACCCGTTGCTTTAACTAATAATGTTGAGGCTCAAATAAAAGACAAAGAAATAATTATAAAAGGTCCCAAGGGCGAACTTAAAACTGCTTATAAAGCAGATAAGGTTAAAATTGAGCAAACTGATGAGGGCATCTTGGTTAGTATTAAAAATTTAGCTGACAGAGAACTTAGAGCTTATTGGGGATTATATCGTTCACTGATAAATAATATGGTGATAGGTGTTACTGAAGGCTTTGAAAAGAAATTAGAAATATCAGGTGTTGGTTATAGAGCTGCAGTTAGTGGTCAAACTCTAACACTTAATATGGGTTATTCTCATCCCGTTGAATTTCCAATACCAGAGGGCATTACTATTGCTGTTGAAGGAAATGTAATTACAGTTAGTGGTATTGATAAACAGTTAGTAGGAGAAACTGCTGCTAGAATTAGAAAAGTTAGAAAACCTGACGTATATAAACTTAAAGGTATTAAATACGAAGGTGAGATTATTATTAAAAAAGAGGGTAAAACCGCATCTAAAGGTGAATAATTATAGATAATAAATATTATGAATTGGCACAAATTTAGACAACAAAAAAGAGATAGAATACATAGAAAAGTTAGAAAAAAAATAAGTGGGACTGCTGAGCGTCCAAGACTTAGTGTTTATCGTTCTAATGCTAATATGTATGCTCAAATTATTGATGATGAAAAAGGTGTAACTATTATTAGCGCTAATGCTAAAGAGCTTACTAGTAAAGGAACAAAGAAAGAATTAGCTAAAGAGTTAGGAATTTTAATTGCTAAAAAAGCTAAAGATAAAAAAATAACAAAACTTGTCTTTGATAGAGGCGCTTTTAGATACCATGGCAGAGTTCGTGCTTTGGCTGAGGGTGCTAGAGAAGGCGGTTTAGAGTTTTAATATTTAAATTATGTCTGAAGATACAAATAAACAAGTGAATAAAGAAAAAACTGAATTGAAAAAGGAGAATATCAGTACTGAAACTGAAAAGAAAAGCCCGCAAGATAAACAGGCTCAACCTATTGCTGCAAGTCAAGATAAAAGTAAAGGAGCTGCTCAGGTAGTTGCTAAATCAGTTTACGGAGAAAAGAAAAAGCAACAAAAAAGAGATCGCAGAGAAAGAAATGATAAGAAAAAAGATGAATTTGATCAAAGAATTTTAGATATTGCTCGTGTTACTAGAGTTATGGCTGGAGGAAAACGTATGAATTTCAGGGCTTGTGTAGCTATTGGAGACAAGAAAGGTAAAGTAGCTACAGCTTTAGGTAAAGGTTCTGATGTTGCTATTGCTGTAAATAAGGCGGTAAATAAAGCTAAGAAGGATATGGTAACTGTTAGTATGGTAAATGACACTATTCCTCATGAAGTTTATTCACAAGTTGGCGCAGCTAAGATATTATTTAAACCAGCCAAGCAAGGTAGAGGTGTTATTGCTGGAGGTGTGGTTAGAATCATTTTAGAATTAGCTGGTGTTAAAAATATTTCTAGTAAGATTTTAGGTACTAACAATAAGATTAATAATGCTCGTTGTACTATTGAAGGTTTAAGAAAATTAAAGAATGTAGAAGATAAAAAAGTTACACAAGAACAAAATAAAACTGCTGGCAATAAAGACAGCAATGACAATAAAGATAAAAAAACTGATAATAATCAGAGCAAATAATAATTAGTATATGTCTATTAGTTTAAACAATATAAAAAAACCTGCTAGTCAAAAGAAGAGAAAAAGAATCGGTCGTGGTAATGCTTCCGGAACTGGAACATATAGTGGTAGAGGACAAAAAGGGCAAAATGCTCGTGCTGGTGTTAGTAATTTAAAAAGACTTGGAATGAAGGCTAGGTTAATTCAGATTCCTAAGGTTAGAGGTTTTAAATCTCAACGTCCTAAAAACCAAGTTATTTCAGTGGAGATAATTAATAGCAATTTTAAAGACAACGATACTGTTAACCCACAGATTTTAGAGGAAAAGAATCTTATTAAAACCGCTAAGGAACCAGTAAAGATTTTAGGTAAAGAAACCTTAAAACTTAAAGGTTTAAAGTTTGAGAAAATTAAAATGTCTGCTACTCTAAAGGAGCAACTTGAAAAGAAATAATTATGTGGGAGAAATTAAAACAAATCTGGAAAATTAAGGATTTAAGAAAACGTATTTTGTTTGTACTAGCTATGCTGGTAATTTTTAGATTTGCTGCTCATATTCCAATTCCTGGAGTTGATGCACAGGCCTTACAGGATTTATTTGCTTCTAATCAGATACTTGGACTTATTAATATATTTTCAGGTGGTAGTATGCAGAACTTTTCCATTGTTATGATGGGAATTGCTCCTTATATTACCTCATCAATTATTTTTCAATTACTAGGAATGATTATTCCTAAAATTGAAGAAATGCAAAAAGATGAAAGTGGTAGACAAAAGATTAATACTTATACTCGTTTAGCTACTGTGCCACTAGCAGCACTACAAGCATATGGAATGATCACATTACTACAACGTTCAGGTTACCAGATTTTAGGAAATATTGGTGTATTTGATTTATTTAGCATGATTATTACTATTACAGCTGGTACAATATTTTTGATGTGGATTGGTGAATTAATTAGTGAAAAGCAAGTTGGTAATGGTATTTCACTTCTAATTTTTGCTGGTATTATCTCAGCTTTACCTGCTACCTTACAACAATTGATTGTTAACTTTGATCAGTCACAATTATATTTACTTCTAGGGTTCGCTTTAATTGCTGTAATCACTGTTGTGGGTGTAGTTATTATTAATGAAGGGCAAAGAAAGATTCCTGTTCAATATGCCAGACAAATCAGAGGTAATCGTGCTTATGGTGGAACTAGTACTCATTTACCTTTAAGAGTTAACATGGCTGGAGTTATTCCTATTATTTTCGCAATTTCAGTATTACTTTTCCCATCAATGATAGCACAGTTTTTTGTTTCAGCTGAAACCTCTTGGATAGCGAGTGGCGCACAGTCAGTTATTGACTTTTTTGAAAACCAATTAGTTTATGGTATTTCCTACTTTTTATTAGTATTTGGATTTACCTATTTTTATACTGAAGTTATTTTTCACCCTGATCAAATATC
Organism: uncultured Gammaproteobacteria bacterium; assembly: GCA_964473565.1. Classification (GTDB taxonomy): domain Bacteria; phylum Patescibacteriota; class Patescibacteriia; order Patescibacteriales; family UBA12465; genus JAIPJO01. The sequence continues at coordinate 19,774 of CAYYPI010000008.1, read as the reverse complement.
TGAAAACCTACAAAAACAAGGTGGTTTTATTCCTGGTATTAGACCAGGTAAGCAAACCGCAGAGTATTTATCAAATACTACTCATAAGATTATATTTGTAGGCGCTTTATTCTTGGGTGTAATTGCTATACTTCCACTTATCATGAGAGCTTTCACTGGTGTGGACTCACTAGCAATCGGCGGTACTAGTTTGCTTATTGTGGTTTCAGTAATTATTGAAACAGTTAAACAGATTGAATCTCAATTGACTATGCGAGAATATGAATAATATTTTAGTATTTAGAGATAAATAATTATATCGACATATAAAAAGCCTTAATTTAAGGCTTTTTTTACTTAGCAAAATATTGTAGATATGTTATAATAAGCATATAAATATTAAAAATAATTAACCTTTATCTATATGTCAAGAGGAAAAGTCTGGAGAAAAATAGATGAGAAAACTGCAAAAAGAAATATTAATTTATCACGTAGAACAGCTGAGCTAGCAGAGAGAGGTTCTTCTGTTGGTGTCAGTGTTTTAGCTCCTAAAACTGATAGTACTATAAGTATGATTTCTGATAAAAAAGAAATCGAGAAATCAGATGTAGCTAAAATTAATACTGGTTTTAAAAGTATTGGTACTAAATCTGAAAGTAAAGCTGATGAATTAAAGAAAAAGAAAAATGATTACCTTGGGCCTAAAGCTCATGGTGTTAATCCTAATTATTCAAATCATAATGATTTTGGATTAAATTAAAAATTAATTGAGTATATATGGTATTACAAATTATACTATTTGTGGCAGGATTTGTTTTTTTAGTAAAGGGAGCTGACTTTTTAGTTGAAGGAGCTTCATCTATTGCTAAAAAACATGGACTTTCCTCAATAATGATTGGTTTAACAATTGTTGCTTTTGGTACTTCCTTACCAGAGCTTTTAGTTAGTGCTTTGTCGGCTATAAGTGGCAGCCCTGACATTGCTGTTGGTAATATTTTAGGTTCAAATTTTTCCAATACTTTACTTATTTTAGGTGCTACAGCTATAGTTACCCCTATTGTAGTTAAGAAAAACACTATTAATAAAGAGGTGCCCTTTTCTTTGTTAGCTGTCTTAGCGGTGGGATTTTTAGCAAATGATTTTTTACTTGATGGAGATGGTCCTAATCTTTTAACTAGAATTGATGGTTTAATTTTAATTTTGTTTTTTATTGTTTTTATCTATTACACCTTTACATTAAGAAAGGAGAAAGTGAAAATATTACCTAAGTTAAATATTATTAAAGATGATGCTGTTAAGGAGTATAAGAGTTCGAAGTCAATATTTTTAATGATATTAGGTATTATTGGCTTATACTTTGGTGGTGAGTGGATTGTTAGCGGAGCGGTGCAAATTGCTACTTATTTTGGTCTTAGTGAAGCTTTAATTGGTTTGACAATTATCTCCATTGGTACATCTTTACCGGAGTTAGCAGCTTCACTGATAGCAGCTAAAAGAGGAGAGGCTGATATGGCCGTGGGGGCTGTGGTAGGTTCTAATATTTTTAATTTGCTTTGGGTTCTAGGTTTAAGTGCTACCATATTTCCAATCGTTTTTAATCCTATTTTAAATACTGATTTAACAATCCTTATCGCTATAACCATCCTTTTAATTCCACTTATTTATGTAGGTAAAAAACATGTTTTAACCAAAAGAGAAGGAATTGTTTTACTTAGTATCTATGCATTTTACTTAATATTTTTGGGAATCAGAGGGTAGAGATTTCTTAGGAAATACTAATAAATATATAAATATATGAATATAAAAACAAAGGAAGAAATTGCTGTTTTAAGAGAAGGGGGTAAAATATTAGCTAATATTTTAGATCAAGTTTTAAAGATGGTAAAACCTGGAATAAGTACTTTAGAATTAGAAGAGTTTGCTCACTCTGAAATAATAAAGGCTGGTGGAAGACCTGCCTTTAAAGATCATCCTATGGGTGATGATTTATATTTTCCAAGTGCGCTCTGCACCTCTATTAATGAAGAAGTTGTTCATGGTCCAGCCCTGCCGGCCAGGGAACTAAAAAATGGTGATATTATTGGTGTAGATGTAGGTATGGAGTGGCCCTTTCAAGGTAAGCACAAAAGAATTGTTAATCCTCATTCTTTAGGTGGAGGTTATTATACTGATATGTCCAAAACTGTTGCTGTGGGCAAGATTAGCAAAGAGGCTAAGCAACTCATTGCTGTAACTAAAGACTGTCTTAGGGCTGGTATAGACGCTGCTAGAGCTAATAACAGTATTAATGATATTGGTAAGGCTGTGCAAGCTGTGGCAGATAAATATGGCTATGGTGTTGTGAAGGATTTAGTGGGTCATGGCGTAGGGCATGAAGTACATGAGAAACCTGACATTTTTAATTATGAAATAGGTGATAATCATCATTTAAATTTAAGACTAGAAGAGGGTATGGTTATAGCTATTGAACCTATGATTAATTTAGGTACTCACAAGGTTAAAACTGGCAGTGATGGCTTTAGTATTATCACTAAAGACTCAAAACTAAGCGCTCACTTTGAACATACTGTGGTAATTACTGATTCAGATCCCTTAATTATAACTAAACTATAATTTACTATATGAAATATCTAGCTATTGACTGGGGAGAAAAAAGAATTGGACTTGCAGTTGGAAATGATGAACCTAAATTAGCTATGCCTCATAGCACTGTTTCTAGTTTTAAAGAACTACTTGAAGTAATTGCAGAAGAAGAGCCAGATAAAGTAATTCTTGGTAATCCTTTAAGTATGTCAGGTCAGGCTAGTTTGTCTACTAGCTTTAATAGCTTTAAAGAAAAATTAGCAGATGAGATTAATCAAGAGCTAATATTAGTGGACGAAAGACTTAGCTCTATTGCTGCTGACAAACTAGCAGGGAAAAGAGTAAAGTCTACTAGAGATTCAGTTTCAGCTATGATTATTTTAGAATCATATTTAGATATAATATGAGAGAAAGTACTAAAAATATCAATGCTTTTATAATAAAATCTGAACCTCATAAAGAACAAGATTTATTAATCACTATCTATAGTCTAGAAAAAGGTAAGTTAATCCTAAGTGCCAGAGGCGCTAGAAAATCTAGTTCTAAATTAGGGGGACACTTACAAATATTTAGCCTTTCTGATTTAATGGTAGTCAGTGGTAGAAGTTTTGATTATATTGGAGCTGCTAAAAATACTAAATCTTATTTAAATATTCGGGAGGATTTCAATAAACTACAGATTGCAGGTAAAGCCGTCTATGTTTTTAATAGATTAGTAAACACTAAAGTGCAAGATGAGGATCTTTATTATTTATTAATGAATTTTCTAGATCATTTAAATCAAACTAACAATGATAATATAAGTAAATTAGAAATGTATTATTTATCTTTTTTATGGCAATTGCTTAATATTTTAGGATATAAACCTAATTTATATACTTGTTATCATTGTAAAGAAAGAATAAGTGAAGGTATGAATTATTTTAATCTAGATAGAGCTAGTTTTGCTTGTTTACACAAAGACTTAGAGCCTTCAAGTATTAAATTTAGTTCTAATATTGTTAAATACTTGAGATTTTTAAATGAATATAGTTTTAAAAGAATAGAATTAGTGCAGATAAATAAAGCTGACTTAAAACAATTAAAAAGCATTAGTAATAAGTATATAATGTATCAACTGGAAGAGTATTTAAGAAAGTATTAACTTGTCAAAGACATTAAAATAATATAGTATTTATGTATGTATATATAACCAATTATTATGTTAAGAACTCACAATTTATCTGAGCTAAATAAAAAGATAGCAGGTCAAGAAGTTACTATTTGTGCCTGGGTTAAGTATCGTCGTGATCATGGTGGTTTAATTTTTTTAACCTTACGCGATCATTATGGATTAATACAGGTAAAAATTGATGAAAAGCTAGATAAAGATGTTTATCAAGAAGCAGAGAAATTAAAGCATGAGTGGGTAGTACAGATTACAGGGCAAGTAATAGCCAGACCTGAGGGCATGGTAAATAAAGAAATGGTAAATGGTGATATTGAAATTGAGGCAAAGTCTTTAAAAATACTTAACTCATGTGAAACTTTACCTTTTGAAATAAGTGAGCTTAAAAGCGGGGAAGCTAATGAAAGTTTAAGATTAAAATATAGATTTTTAGATTTAAGAAGAGAAAAACTACAAGATTTACTTAAAACTAAGTCTGAGTTTATTGAACACTTTCGTTCATATTTCAGATCTAAAGGTTTTTTAAATATACAAACTCCTATACTAGCTAACTCTTCTCCAGAAGGAGCTAGAGATTTTTTAGTACCTTCTAGAATTCATCCTGGCAAATTCTATGCCTTACCTCAAGCTCCTCAGCAGTTTAAACAGCTACTTATGGTAGGAGGTGTAGATAAGTATTTTCAAATAGCCCCTTGCTTTAGAGATGAAGACCCTCGTCAAGATAGGCATTATGGAGAATTCTATCAACTGGATATGGAAATGAGCTTTGTAGAGAGTCTTGATGATATTTTTGATGTTATGGAACCTATTATGATTTCAGCTACTACTAATTTTAGTAATAAAAAGATTATCAACCTAGATAAAAACGGCAAGTTTCTAAGATTGCCTTGGCATGAAGCTATAGATAAATATGGTATTGATAAACCAGATTTAAGATACGCTTTAGAGTTAAAAGATGTAAGTGAAGCTTGCAAAGATAGTGGTTTTCAGGTTTTTGATAGCGCCCTGGAGAGCTCAGGTGTAGTTAAAGCTTTAGTTGTTTCTAAGGCTGAGGCAATAACTAGAAAGATTATTGATGATTTAACAGCTGTAGCTAAAAAAGCTGGAGCTAAAGGTTTAGCTTATTTAATCATTAAAGATAATGAAATTAGCTCACCCATTGCTAAGTTTTTAAGTGATGAGAAAAAGAAGGAGATTGTGAGTGCCGCTGGAGCTAAAGATGGTGATATTATTTTTTTCACAGCAGATACTTGGCGCACTGCCTCAGAGGCTTTGGGAGCAGTGAGGGTAAAGATAGCTGAGATGTTTAACTTAGCTGATAAAGCTTTAGCTTCATGGGTTTGGATAGTTGATTTTCCTATGTATGATTATAGTGAATTTGAAGAAGGTAAAATAGATTTTAGTCATAACCCTTTTTCCATGCCTCAAGGGGGTATGGAGTCCTTGAATAAAAAGGATCCTTTAGATATTTTAGCCTATCAATTTGATTTAATTTTGAATGGCTTTGAAATATCTAGTGGTAGTATTAGAAATCACAGTCCTGAAATTATGTATAGGGCATTTGAGATAGCAGGTTATAGCAAGAAAGAAGTTGATGACAAGTTTGGTGCTATGATTAAAGCTTTCTCATATGGCGCACCTCCTCATGGTGGTAATGCTCCTGGAATTGATAGATTACTAATGGTACTGCAAGATCTAAACTCAATTAGAGATATTTATGCATTCCCTAAAGATGGTCAAGGACATGACCTTATGACTGGCAGTCCTAGCGCCTTTTCAGATGAGGCTTTAAAGGATTTGCATATTAAGATTAATAAAAAGGAAAATTAATATGACTATGATAGAAATAAAACAACTACATAAAGAAACAAGTAAATATATAGACAAAGAAATAGAAATAGCTGGATGGCTTAGAACAGTTAGAGGTTCTAAGGAGTTTGCTTTTATGGAAATAAATGATGGTTCTTTCTTTAAAGGACTACAAGTAGTGATTGATAATAAACTAGAAAACTTTGAGGATTTAAGTAAGTTAAATATTGGCTCATCATTAAAGTTAAAAGGTGCCTTAGTTGAATCACCAGCTCAAGGACAAGAATTTGAGCTAAAAGCTAGTGAAGTAGTGATATTTCAAGAAGCCAAAGAAGATTATCCACTGCAGAAAAAGCGTCACAGCTTTGAATTTTTACGCACTATCTCTCATCTAAGAAGTAGAAGTAATACTTTTAGTGCGGTCTTTAGACTTAGATCAACTCTTAGTTTTGCTATTCACAAATTCTTTCAAGAAAAAAACTTCTCATATGTACACACACCTATTATCTCAACTAGTGACGCTGAAGGAGCAGGGGAGATGTTTAGAGTTAGCACTCTGGATTTGATTAACCCTAAAAAAAATGACAAAGGCGAAATAGATTATTCTAAAGATTTTTTTGGCCAAGAAGTAGGGCTTACAGTTAGTGGTCAGTTAAACGCTGAAGCTCTGATTATGGGACTACGTAATGTATATACTTTTGGACCAACCTTTAGAGCTGAAAACTCTAACACCACTAGACACGCTAGTGAGTTTTGGATGTTAGAGCCAGAAATGGCTTTCTATAATTTAGAGAAAGATATGGATTTGGCTCAGGAAATGATAGTTTATCTTCTAAATTACGTCTTAAAAGAACTGCCAGAAGAAATGGAGTTTTTTAACAAGTTTATTGACAAAGACTTAAAGGAAAGATTAAATAAGGTTCTGGAAACTGACTTTAAGCGTATTACTTACACTAAAGCTATTGAGATTTTAGAGAAAGCTGATAAAAAGTTTGAATATCCAGTTAAGTGGGGCATTGACTTACAAACTGAACATGAAAGATATATTTGTGAAGAGGTATATAAGTCACCTGTTTTTGTTACTGATTACCCTAAAGATATTAAGGCTTTCTATATGAGATTAAATGATGATGGAAAAACTGTAGCAGCCATGGATCTTCTAGTTCCAGGTGTGGGAGAGATTATTGGTGGTAGTCAAAGAGAAGAAAGACTAGATGTTTTAAAGAAAAGGATGAAAGAGTCTGGTTTGTCAGAAGAAGATTATTCTTGGTATCTTGATTTAAGAGAGTATGGCTCAGTTGAGCATGCTGGCTTTGGTCTAGGATTTGAAAGATTAATTATGTACTTATCAGGTATGACTAATATTAGAGATGTGATACCTTTTCCTAGAACGCCTAAGAATGCTAAGTTTTAAAGCAAAATTAACAAAACAACTTAATATAGCTATTAAAACCCGATATATATCGGGTTTTAGTTTATTATAGAATAATAGATTGACAAAATGTATATCTTATGTTATACTTTTTTGATACTTAAATAAACGTATTATTGAACTTTAAAATTTAAATCATGAGAAATTATTTAATAATGTTATTGTTGTTATTTGTGGCAAGTTCTGTTAATGCCCAAATTGTCCAAAAAAATGAACAAGGACAATATCGAGTTGTTGAAAAGAAAGAAACTTGGGAAAATACAGGTATCACCACTGATGAAGGTGCTAGAGATTATAAAAGCTTTTTTGATGAAGCTATAAATAATCCAGGCACTCCTATTACAGTTGAGGAAAGTGAAAAAATAGTAAAAATGAAACCTGTTTTTAAAAAACTGGTTAAATTTAAAAAAACACAAATTCTTTACAATCAGGAAGATAAGACTATTAGCCTTATCGAGACAGAACCTCAAACAAAAGAAGAAGGCTCTTATATAATATTGTTTCCTATATTATCACTTGTTTTTATGATAATATCATATGTATTGTTTAAGAGACGTAATGATAATTTTACTTTTATCCCCACCTTCTTCGTTTTAATTGCCACTATTGTAACCGTCCTTACTGCCTTCATTGGCACCAGCACCTTTATCTCCTTTGTTGCGGCCTTTAGCGCTAGCTTTGCCCTCGGTGCTACTACCTATAAACATTTTAAAGTAGCATCAATAATATTTTATATATTAATGACAATTCATATTGTTTTGCTGTTTGTATAATTATTATTTAAAAAAAGTTAATCCCGTCTTAAAATAAGTCGGGATTTTTTAATATGTAATAATTTAAAGATTAGGTTAAAATAAACATACTTTAGCTCAGTATGACACTGTTAAGTTTTTACTTAGAAAAAAAGTTTTAAATTTGTCCTAATACCTGATTATATATAATTTACTAAATTCAATATTTAAGCTATAATATAGATATAATTATAAGTAATATAAATAATATGGCTACAAAAAATAAGCCTAAAAAACTAGATAAAATACCTGCTAAAGTAAAGAAGTATTTAGAAAAAGCAGGTATTAAACATGATATCTTAGAACACAAAACAGTCTATACAGCTATTGATGCTGCTAAAACCATGAAAAAAGATCTTTCAGAGATTGCTAAGTCTTTAGTAGTGAAAGCTGATAAGGACTATTATTTAATTCTTTTGCCAGCTGATTATAATTTAGATGAAAAGAAACTAAAAAAAGCTATTGAAAAGGGTAAGGATAAGGAGGTTAAAGCTATTAAAATTCCAGGAGAAAAGATGATGGAAAAAGCTCTTAATTTAAAAACAGGCGCCTTAAGTGCTTTTGGTAATTTGCATAAACTTAATGTTATTGTTGATAAAAAGCTAGAAAAGGCTAAAAAAGCTGTATTTTCATCAGGTAGTTTAAATCATAGTGTAGAGATAGCTGTGAAAGATTTTGTAAAACTAGAAAATGCAGTCTTGGATAGTTTTGGTGTTAAAAAGAAAGTAAAGATAGAGAAAAAACCAAGCAAATCCAAGGCTAAAACCAAGAAAAAAACTAGCACTAAAGCTAGTGCTAAAAAAAGCGCTACTAAGAAAAGTGCTAAAAAAAAGGTAAGTAAAAAAAGTACTGCTAAAAAAACCACAAAAGCAAAAACAGCGAGCCCTAAAAAGAAAAAAGCTACAAAAAAGAAAAAGTAATTATGATGGAATTTAAATTAGAAAAGTTCCAAGGTCCTTTAGCGCTGCTTCTTAGCTTAATTGAAAAAGAAGAGCTTGATATTACTGAGATAGGCCTGGCAAATATTTGTGATCAATATATAGATTATATTAATCAAAATGATAAAATTAGCCCTGATGAAATGGCTGACTTTTTATTGGTTGCTGCTAAATTATTATATATTAAATCAAAAACATTATTGCCATATCTCTATAACGATGAAGAGGAGGAAGGCATTGAGGACTTAAAAACCCAGCTTAGAATGTACAAGGAGTTTATTGCTGCTAGTGAGAATGTTAAAAAATTAGCCCAAGGCAAGAGATTTTCTTTCGCTAAGCCTTTTAAAGCTAATCAAGCTAGAAAACAGCTCTTAAAGCTCTCATCTTTCATTCCTCCTAAAGATTTAAATGCTAGTGATATTAAAAATACTTTTCAAGAGATATTGAATAATTTAGAACCTAGAGTAGAAAAGATTGAAGAAGATAGAATGGATTATATCTTAAGTATTGATGATAGGATAAATCATATTCAAGGACTTTTAAAAAAGAATGTTCAAGCTAGTTTTAGTAGTTTAATTAGTGGTTCTAATAATAAAACAGAGGTGATAGTTAATTTTTTAGCACTACTGGAGTTAGCTAAACAAAGACAACTAAACTTTAAACAACACTCCTTATTTGGAGAAATAGATATATTTTCATATAAACAGCAAAGCCTATGAGTATAAAATCACAAATTGAATCACTCTTATTTATCGCTGCTAAGCCACTTAGTTTAAATGATTTAAATAAGATTCTAAGTAAAGATAAGAAGGAAATTGAAAAAGCCTTAGTTGAGCTTAGAGATATATATCATAAAAATAAATCAGGATTACAAATCATTGAACAAAGCAAGAAATATCAAATGGTTTCTAGTGCTGATAATGCTAAATTAGTACAAAAATATTTAGAAGACGAAACTTCAGGTGACTTAAGCCAGGCTAGTTTGGAAGCTTTAACTATTATTGCTTATAGAGGGCCTATTTCTAAAATAGAATTAGAGCGTATTCGTGGGGTTAATTGTAGTTTAATTATTAGAAACTTATTACTCCGTGGCTTAATCGAAGAAAAAAGCTCTGCTAATACAGATGATAAAATATATAATGTTAGCTTAGACTTTATTCGTTTCTTAGGTATTGAAAGTATTGAACAGTTACCTGACTATAAGAGATTAAATAAAGATCAAACTATTAGTGATTTTCTAGCTGGTACTTTAAATTCTGACAAGAGTGAAGAGCTTAAAGTGAAAAGTGATGCTGATAAAGATAATGATTAATTGTAGAATTTATGTTTGGAAGTATTTTAATTACTATTATAAGTTTTTTAGCTGTAAATCTAGCTTGGCTTGGGCCTGCGGTTGTAGATAATTACAGCTTAATAAATAATTTAGATTTAAAGCACTATAATCAAAATCAAGAGATTAAGATTCTTAAAAGTCCTCTTTTAAAGAATTATTTAGAAAAAGAGGATGAAATAAATCTAAAGGCTACTAAGGCTGTGCTATATGACCCCAAAGCTAATGTTTTTCTTTATGAAAAAAATGCAGATGAAGTGCAAGCCATTGCTTCTATTACTAAATTAATGACTGCTTTAGTAATTTTAGACCAAGAACCTGATTGGGATAAAGTTTATGAAATGAAAAGTATTGACAGAAGAGAAGGGGGTCGTATTCATTTATTTTTAGGAGATAGAGTTACAATAGAGAATCTTTTTAATGTTTCACTGGTGAGCTCAGCTAATACCGCTACTTTAGCTCTAGTTCATTCCCTTAATTTAACAGAAGCAGAATTTGTTGATTTAATGAATGAGAAAGCTAAAGATTTAGGCTTAGTTAACACTAGTTTTGCTGACCCAATAGGACTCTCAGCTGAGAATGTTTCAAGTGCTAAAGAAGTAGCACTACTTAGCAAGGAAGCTTTCTCAAAAGATCTTATTAAAAATGCTCTTAGTCAAAGTAATTATAGCTTTCAAACAGAGCAAGGTAAGGCTGTACAAGTAGAGTCAACTAATATATTATTAGAAGATGATTTGGGTGCTAGTAGTTTAGAGATAACTAGCGGAAAAACTGGATATATTACAGAGTCTGGTTTTTGTTTTAGCGCCTTATATGATGATAAAAATAGCGGTGAGCTAATTACTATTATATTAGACTCGGAAACTGTTTTTTCTAGATTTGAGGATTCATTAAAGCTTAGTAAGTGGATATATAATTATTAATACAAAAAGCTTGTTTTTTAACTTAAAATACAATAAAATAAAGAACCAGGTTTATAATATCTGGCCATTTTATAGAAAGCCAAATTGGCATAAAGTGATGGTAAAATATTTAATCTCAGGAGGTCTATCAACCGCTACCCACTTAATAGTGCTTAGTTTGGTTTATAGTTATTTAGGTTTGCAAATTATCACTGCCACTACCTTGGCATTTTTTGTAGCTTTTGGTGTAAGTTTTAGCTTACAAAAGTTTTGGACTTTTAGAAATAAAGACAATAAATACTTTCATCAACTTTATTTCTATCTTCTAGTAGCTGTGTTTAATCTTTTTTTTAATGCTGCCTTAATGCAAGCCCTGGTTGTTAACTTAGATTTCCATTATTTATTAGCTCAGCTTTTCACCTCAGCATTAGTTGCATTAAATAGTTTCCTTTTATACAAATACTTGGTTTTTAAACATAATAAGTAGTAAAATAATAATATGAAATATAGAATTCCAGTACAGGAGATTGGTGAATTAAATATAGAGGCATTTTTACGTAGATTGGGATGGGCGCAGATATATGATAGAAGAGGAGATAAATATTCATATGTTAAACGTTTAAGTAGAGACTTCTATCCTCGCCTGCATCTGTATGTTAAGAAGTATCCAGATAACTACGTTTTTGATCTTCATCTTGACCAAAAGAAAGCTAGCTACGCTGGACACAGTGCTCATAGTGGTGAGTATGAGGGAGAAATAGTAAGTAATGCCTTAGAAACAATTAAGAGAGCTCTAAAGATAAAAACAAGCAGTGATGAAATAAAAGAGCCAGTTAAAAGTGATGCGCTAAATTCAATTGGTGAAGGAGATTTAGATAAAGACAAAGTAGAGCTAGAAACTAAGAAAAAAGAATCTAAGTTAAAGAGATTATTTAAAAGATTATTTTAAATATGAATCAATCAGAAGAAATTAAAGAAAAACTGGATATAGTAGATATAGTTAGAGACTATGTGCCTTTAAAGGCATCTGGTTCTAATTTTAAAGCTAACTGTCCTTTTCACAATGAAAAGACAGCTTCTTTTATGGTTTCTCCAGAAAAGCAAATATATCATTGCTTTGGTTGTGGCAGAGGAGGAGATGTTTTTAAATTTATCATGGAAATGGAGGGTTTAGATTTTGTTGAAACCTTAAAACTCTTAGCTCCTAAAGCAGGCGTTACTTTAGAGCAAAAGAACTATCGCAGTTCTTCTAAGAAAAGCAGATTACTAGAGATAATGGATTTAGCTAGCAAATATTTTGAAAAGTCTTTGCATAGCACTGATAATGGTAAAAAAGTTCTAGGTTACTTAAAAGAAAGAGGTTTAAAAGATGATACTATTAAATACTTTAAATTAGGTTATAGCCAAAATAGCTGGGATGATGTTTTAAACTTTTTAAAAGAAAAGAAGTATAGGGAAGATGAAATATTTTCTGCTGGGGTAAGTAAGAAGAAAGAAAATAGCAGTCATTATTATAATCGCTTTAGAAATCGCATCATGTTTCCTATTTTTGATATCTCTGGTAATACTATTGCTTTCACTGCTAGAGTTAATCCATTTAGTGATGAAGATGAGAAAATGGGTAAATATATTAATAGTCCTGAAACTGAGATATATCATAAAAGCAAGGTTCTATATGGTATTGATAGGGCTAAGATGGATATTAAAAAACAAGACTTCGCTATTGTAGTAGAAGGTCAAATGGATGTTATCATGTCTCATCAAGAAGGATTTACCAACACCATAGCTTCTTCTGGCACAGCTTTAGGTAGTGATCAGTTAAAGATTATTAAAAGATACACCAATAATCTCTACCTGGCTTTTGATATGGATAAAGCAGGGCAGATGGCAGCTGACAGAGGTATTAAAGAAGCCTTGGATGAGGAAATGAATATAAAGATAATACTTTTACCTGAAGGCAAGGATCCAGCTGATTTATTACTCAAAGATAAGGACTCATATGCTAAGGCAGTGAAAGAAGCTAAGAATATGATGGAATATTATATTGAAAAAGTGTTGTCTGAATATGATATAAGTAAAATTGAAGAAAAGCGCTTAGCTAGTGCTAAAATAATGACTTTGCTTAATAAGATTAAAAATGATATTGAAAAAGATTATTGGACAAAGATAATTAGTGAGAAATTAGATATCTCTGAAACTGTTTTACGTGAGTATTTAAGTTCAAGAAAAACAGGGAAGGTGCTTAATTATCAGAAAAAACAAGAGCAAAATACAGCTATGAAAAACCTAAATCATCAAGAAAGTAGGTTGGAAAGAATCTCTAAATCAATACTTTCTTTAGTTCTTAAATTCCCAGAATTTCTTGATTATGCTATATCTAATCTAGATAAAGACCAGATTATTAATGAAAAAAAGCGTCAGTTTTACAATCATCTAATTATCTATTATAATGATAACAAAAGCCTGAATTTTCAGGTATTTAATAATTGGCTTAAAACAAAAAGTGAAGAAATGCACAGCCTATTACCCGAGCTTGTTCTTTTAGGTGAGAATGATTTTTCTCATTTATCCCAAGCTGAGGCGCAAAAGGAATTAGTTCATCTTATTTCTTTAAACAAAGATTTGTTTAAGCAAGAGCAGAAAAAGATTATACAAAAGAAGATATCTGAGGCTGAAAAAGCTGAAGATCAAGAAGAGGTAAATAGGCTCTTAAAAGAGCTTAAAACACTATCGGCTCAAAATTAAGAGCATAATTTTATACTATGCCCAAAGCTAAGAAAAAAACTAAGACAAATAAAAATACTGTAGCTAAAAAAAGTACTAACACTAAGAAGAGTGTTAAGAAAACTGCTAAGAAAAAAGCACTGAGTACTAATGTAAAAAGGAAGAGTCTTACCAAGAAGAAGCCAGTGAAAAAACCTATACTTAAGAAAGCTTCTACTAAGGCAAAGACAAGTTCTAAAAGTGCTGTTACTAAAAAAAAGAGGGCTCCATATAAAAAAGCGGATGCTCCTAGCAAAGAAGCTATTGATAAATTGATTACTAAAGGTAGATCACGTGGTTTTGTTACTGAAACTGAAATATTACATTTATTTTCTCAGGTAGAAGATTATGTATATGAGTATGAGGTTTTTTTAGGTGATTTACAAGAACAAGGAATTAGGATTGTTGAGGATGCTGGCAATATTTTAGGTGTAGAAGAAAACGAAAGAAAGTTCTTAGGCAAAGAAAAGGACAGTCCTTTAATTGGTTCAGTTGATATGTCTAAATTATCTGAAGACTCTATTCAGATGTATTTAAAGGAGATTGGTAAGGTACCACTTTTAAAAGGTGATGAGGAGGTAGAGCTAGCTAAACGTAAAGAAAAGGGTGATAGGGAAGCTGAGAGAAAAATTATTGAAGCTAATTTAAGATTAGTTGTTTCTATTGCTAAGAAGTTTGCAGGAGCTAAAGGACTTAGTCTTTTGGATCTTATCCAAGAAGGTAATATTGGTTTATTTAGAGCTGTAGAGAAGTTTGAATATAGGAAGGGTTATAAATTCTCCACTTATGCCACTTGGTGGATTAGACAAGCTATTACTAGAGCTTTAGCTGATCAATCTAGAACTATCCGTATTCCTGTTCACATGGTAGAAACTATTAACAAGTTTCAACAAGTACAAAGAATACTTATTCAAGAGCTAGGAAGAGAACCATTACCTGAAGAAATATCAGCTGAAATGAATGAAGATTTAGATAAGGTTAGATATATTATTAAAATATCTCAGGATACTATTTCACTAGAAACTACTATTGGAGATGATGAAGAAGACTCAACTCTTGAGGACTTTATTGAAGACATTAAAAATGTTACCCCAGACAGAGCTGCAGCTTTGCAACTACTTAGAGATTACGTTAAAGCTATCATCATTAATCTCTCTCCTAGAGAACAAAAAATACTTGAAATGCGTTTTGGTTTAATTGATGGAGTAGCTCATACTTTAGAAGAAGTGGGTCAAGAATTTGATGTTACCAGGGAACGTATCAGACAAATTGAGGCTAAGAGCTTAGAGAAGATTAGAAAATTAAAAGGTTTAGATAAATTAAAAGATTATTAATATGATTAAATCATTATTTAAAACTACAGTTATCACATTAATACTTGTCTCACTGCCTCTTAGTGCCTCTGCTTGGTCTTGGCAAGACTTGTTCTCACAAGAAAGTAACGCTCAAGAGAATGATAAAGTTAAAGTCAGTAATTTAGAAAAAAAAGAGGCAATAGAGAAGTATTATAACTGGGAGAAGGCTTGTGAAAATAGTGATATTAATGATCTTGTGAAAAACAAAGAAAATCTAAGGTTTTCTGAGGAAGAAGCAAATATTATTGCTAAGAAGATGTTAGATGATTGCAGTGACCCTATGATTAGTAGTCCTGAAATTGAGCTCAGACCAGGTTTCATTAGCTTAGAAGGTTATCTACTCAAACCATTAACAGGAAAAGTGTCAGTAGAGGTTATTGTTTACCCAGAAGCTAACAAACTTAATTTTGATGTTTTAAAATCCAGGTACAGAGGATTCTATTTTCCACCCTTTTTAGCTAATAGAATTATAAAAAAACCTTTAGAAAAATTCTTTAACACTCTATACTCACATGATGATTACTATACTATTGAACCAGTGGTAAAAGAGGGTGAACTTATCATTAAATATCATTAATCACTATCATTAGTTATTTGTTGACAGAGATATTATATTGCATTAATATATAATTAATTGCTTTGAAAGAGCAATTTTATAATTGAATATTCCCGGGTGGCGCAGCGGTAGCGCAGTTGGCTGTGAACACAAAACTTATTTAATATAATTAATATTAATATAAGTATTACGCAGCTTCCTCAAGTAATTGAGGAATGAAAAACAAGGTGAATTGTCTGGAAGCCTAAATCTAGCGATATGGTAATCAGCAGCCAAGCCTTAATTTATTAAGGAAGGTTCAGAGACTATCCCGAAAGGGAGTAGGGTTATATATAGTCTATATAATTCGAAGCGCCTTGCATCCATGTTGATGGATGATGATATAGTCCACCCCACTTGGAAACTAGTGGATAAGTGTAACCAATTGGTCGTCGGTTCGAATCCGACCCCGGGAGCAAATATAAGACGAGTGTAAAAGCTCGTTTTTTATATTTAGCAATTTTTCATATTAACCTTATTATAATTAAATTATATTTAGAAGAATTAATATGGAAAATAAGAAGAAAAAAGAAAATAACTTTGCTTTTATAGATAGTCAAAATCTAAATTTATCAATTAAAGATCAAGGTTGGCGATTAAATTTTGATAGATTTATAGTATATTTAAGAGATAGATTTAAAATAAGTGAAGTCTATTTGTTTATTGGCTTTGTACAAGGCAACCAAGGTTTATATAGTTTTTTACAAAAATGTGGATATATTTTAATATTTAAGCCTACTTTAAAGTTGCCAAATGAAAAGTTTAAAGGTAATGTGGATGCCGAATTAGTCTTACATTCTATGATTCAGTATAATAATTATAATAAAGCTGTAATTATTTCAGGCGATGGAGATTTTTATTGTCTCGTAGATTATTTAATAAAAAATAATAAACTAAAAAGGTTGATAATACCAAATAAGAAAAGATATTCTTCGCTACTTAGAATTTTTAATGATTATATTACTTTTCTAAATGGCACAAAAGATAAATTAGGATAAAAAAAGAAGCATAACCTAGGGACAAAACCCTTCGGGTAGCTTCTTATCGTGATAAACATATTATAACATAGAATGATAAAAATACAATAACTTTAATAATAATTTTGGCTGTGATAAAATTAAAATATGAATAAAATATTTATACAAAATAGAAAAGATCAAAAAATATCTGTAATGATAGAAAAATCTAAGGATCAAAAAGGTCTAGTTTTTATAATGCACGGATTAGGTGGATATAAAGAACAGGCTCATTTAGAAGCAGTAGCTAATGCTTTCAAAGAAAAAGGATTTACTGTAGTTAGGTTTGATACTACTAATACTTTTGGTGAAAGTGATGGTAACTATGAGGACGCTACTTTAACTAATTATTATGAAGACCTAGAAGATGTAATTAATTGGGCTAGTAAACAAGATTTTTATCAAGAACCTTTTTGGTTAGGTGGACATAGTTTAGGAGGAATATCTGTAGCTATGTATGCTGAGAATTATCCTGATAAGGTAAAAGCAGTAGCGCCTATATCGCCAGTAGTGTCAGGTAAGTTATCAAAAGAAAATCATGATTCAACAGACTTGGCTAAATGGAAAAAGAAAGGATATAAGGAAAACCCCAGCGCTTCACTACCTGGAGTAGTTAAAAGATTAAAATACAATGAGTTTTTAGATAGACAAAAATATAATTTATTACCAAAAGCAGATAGGTTGACTATGCCTGTTTTAATTATTGTTGGAGAAAAAGATACCAGTACGCCAGTTAAACATCAAGAAATATTATTTAAATCTATTCCTGGAGATAAAAAAGAACTACATGTCATTAAAGGTGCTCCTCATACTTTTAGAGAAGAATGTCATCTACAAGAAATAAAAGATATATTTTTAAACTGGATAGATAAATATAATAAATAATATATGAAAGAAGAATATTTAGATATTGTGGATGAAAATAATATTTTAACAGGAGAAAAGAAGCCAAGAAAAGAAGTGCATAATTCTGGTTTTTGGCATAGAACAGTTCATATTTATTATTTTATGATAAAAAATAATCAGTATTATTTTTTATGTCATTTAAGATCTAAAGATAAAGATCTCTGTCCTAATATGTGGGATACTAGATTTGGTGGTCATTTACAAGCAGGAGAAAACGTTGAGAATGCTCTCGTAGAAGAATTAAAGGAAGAAATTGGTATCAATACTAATATGGATGATTTTATTAGAGGACCCATTAGAAAGAGAAACAAGTATCCAAATAATGAATTTACTTACATATTTTATTATAAGGGCAGTAAAGAAATATCTAAATTAAAATTTGAGGACGGTGAGATACAAAAAGTTAAGTGGTTTAGCACCGATGATATAGCTAATAATCTAAAAAATAATAAAAAAGATTGGGCAAACAGTTTAGAGGGCTTTGATTTAATTTATAATTATTTAAAGAATGATAATAAATAAATCTTTTATCACCTCTCCTTGTATTGCTAAGCATCAAAAATGTGTGACACTACTGAGTCGTAAGAGTAATAAAAAGTTTTTAATTTCTAGCTTAGTTTATTTAAGCTAATGCCTCATGGCTTCCGATCAAAGCTGGAGCAGTACTTCCGAGCTTTTTTGACAAGAAAATCTATATATTGTATACTTTTTTAAATATGGAATTATGGTTGAACTTTAAAAATTGAAAATATGGATAATTTTATAATAGCGCAAACTATTATTGGTTTGGTTGCTGGAATTGCTCTATTGTTTCTTATTACTATTTTATATGATCAAGATGATCAGAAAAAAAAGTGAGGAGTCTTTATGCCCTGGAAAAAAATTCAGGGTTTTTAATTTATCTAAACTAATTTTAATGGCAGAAAATATATTGAATAGTTTGGAAAACAGGTAATCTGGGGAGTAAGTATTAAATAGACTAATATTAGTCTATTTTTTCTTGTAAAAGACAGGCAGTATTCGATTCATATAAAGTTATAACACTATTGTGTCGTAAATTTATTTTTGTGATGATTTTAAATTATTAATAACAGTTCTAAGAGTTTGTTTTCCTAGGTAAGTATAGTGCATAGTGGTTTTAAACATCCGAATGACGCATTAATTCTCTAATAGCGAGCATTGAGATGTCTTTTTCGGTTAATTTAGGGGAAGAGTTTGTTTGTTTAGTAGCAATTAATTTTAATTATCAAGAAACTTAAATTTGCTTCAGTAACAGTACCTTTGTTGACGCTGAGTAATAAGTCTGTTATATTAAAAAATCAGTAATTTTGCTGAGGACCTTAACAATAAAAAAAGTAATTATGGATATGACAAGTTTTGGAACGGTTGATTATTCAAAAATTGAAACACCCCCTGGCTATAAATGTTCAAAATGTGGGGCAACTGGCGTAAAACTCTGGAGGGATTATCAGACCTCTCTTGAAAATCAGACATTAGTTTGCTTGAACTGTGCCTGCAAAGAGCAGGGTAAAATCAGAACCCCAACCGAAGATGGAGCATCCCTATATACGGATGAGGTTCATCATTGGTATCGAACTGCGACCATGAAAACTGGTTTCTGGAAGGGATATGATCCTGCTAAAGGAGCGCCCTCGACTGCCGTTGAGACAAAATCTGAAAAAGAGAGAACTGATCAGATTGGCTGGCGAATCCCAGCTGTTCCAACAGAGGATGGCCATTCATTTTGGGGCTACACCTCTGTGCCACAGTCTGGTTGCAATTGGTGGTATAAATTGCCATATTCACTCGCACAATAAGTGTGAACTACCCTCGGTCAAAAAGCTGTTTTATTTGATAGCTGACCGAGGTTTTTTTAAAATAAATAGATATATTTACCACCCTTCTTTATTTTGCTAAGCATCAACAATAATGACACTATTGTTACCAAATATTTGTTTATGTTTTAGGCACACACATATGGCGGATTAAGTATTAAGTATTTTAATCATTTCATTTGGTGTCTTTCCGCCTAAAGAACAATGTTCTAAATTATTATATTCATTATTCCACTCTTCTAGTTTCTGTTTTAATTCTAGCACTGTTTTAAATCTATTTCTATCATAAAACATTTCTTGATCACTTCTGTGACTTCTTTAATATCTATCTCTACTAACTCTCCTGGAGACAATGGCACTTTAATATATTTA
>CAYYPI010000007.1:0-42035 GCA_964473565.1 uncultured Gammaproteobacteria bacterium | reverse complement strand
AGGACTTATACCTCTAATATCTATAATTTCTATACACACTTTATGACATAGAGCCTAGCGATTATTACTAAATCTTAGTTAGCAGGTTAATAAAGATTAATCTATATTACATATTTTTTGTTATAAAATAATAAAGACATTAAGTTTTACAGTGCCGTTCCAATTATCTATGTTGTAGTCAAGCCTCTTTTTCCACAAAGGGGCTTTGTCTTTTTAGTACAGCATAAATAACATGTATCATTTTTCTCATCACCGCTACAATACAGACATTCTTGGCCTTGCCCTCGGATAACTTCCTTTGATAAAAATCTCTGAATAAGCTCGGCCTCTGAATAGCTGTTAAAGCGGCGACGTATAAAGTCTTTCTAATTATCCGGTTACCTCGTTTAGAAATGTGGCCTTTGATATTTAAACTGGTTCTGCTCTGTCTAATTTTTGAATCAATCCCGATAAAACCGACTAGTTTCTTGGGGCTACTAAATTTATTAACGTCACCAATCTCCGTCGCAATAGTCATGGCTGTAATCTTTCCCACTCCAGGAATGGTTTGTAGCAGGGCTTGTTGCTCGGGTAGACAAGCTGCGAGTTGCTGTTCCAAATAAATAATCTTCTTCTCAATAATCTCTTTTAGCTCAATATTAATGCTGGAAATCGGCAGCTTGAGGCACTCTTCTTTTAAAGTAATATCCTGTTGTTTGAGAATCAGTTCGGTTTTTAGTTTAACTAGAAAATATCTCTGTCTGATTAGATTTTTGAAAATCACTTCTTCTCTTGTGTCTTTAAACTCCGCTCCGGCTTCGTCTATCAAACAGGCTCTAACTGTTTTAGCATCCGCCTTGTCCGTCTTCACTTTTCGAATTGAAGATCCTAAATATGATTTAGTTACAATGGGATTAATTATCTTGACGATATATTTCTTCTTCACCCCAACTATCGCTAGAGGCAGAGAATAGGCGCCGGTTGATTCCACGCCGATCATAGTCTTATCTTGAGCGTAACCACTAGTTTTTAAATGATTAAAGAACTTAGTCAGCCCCAGATTACTATTGGCAAATTTAAGCGGTTTATCTATTTCATTAAAACAAGCCAAAAAATCATTCTTGGAGATATCCACCCCAATATATGTTTGCATATGATTAATATTTGTTTTAAAATTACAATATAAACGAAGAGAAAAAGAAGAGAGAAGAAAAAGAGAACGTGAGACTTAAAATGTCTCCAAATAAAAGTGTAAGCAGGTTCGCATTTGATACGGGGCTCAACTCCCCAACTATCTTATTCGCTTATATTCACTGCTTTTACTGGAGACTATAAGTTGGAACACGGGTCTAAAATACCCAATTGCGTCCTCATAGCTCTCACAATAAAAGTATAGCCTAATTGCTATACTTTTATTATACGAACTACGTCCCACTCTCCCCGCGTTAACATAAAATAAGGTGAAAGCCTTATTTTTTGGTGTCAAAAAGTTCCAAAGTTGAATAGTGAATAGTTAAAATATATTATGAATAAGTCTACATTTTAGCTAATATTAAAATAATAAATTAAATATTACAAAGCGTACGTCATCATCTCTTGACAGAAATATAGATTAATGTTATAATAATATAATTAGTTTTTTGAAAATTGAATAATAAATTAAAATAATAGGAGATTTTATCATGAAAGTTGAAACATCAGAATTACAGAGAATTGTTGAGGTGATGGAAGAAAGAAATCTTTCAATCAACGACGTTATCACTCTTATACAGGAAAAAAGTGAGTCCGTTCAAGCCATAGCCATGGGATCGCAGTTTAATTTATCTGTTGATTACTCCCGCACTTTGGCCGAAATGATCAATGCCGGCAATTACGATTGGGCAGATAGCGCCATCACGGCAAAAGATTTTCCTCTACCCGCCGAATTATCTGGACAGAAAACAGCCGTAAGTAAATTGTTCCATTTTAACAGGGACATCAGCAGCGATAAGGCTATTGCTGAAATGGGAAAAGCCGGTTACCGCCCCGCCACTTTATCAGAACTCTTAGCTCTAGGGGCAAAATATCCGGAATTGCAGCGCCAGTTTCCAATAATTGCTCTCAGTTCTGTTTGGCACGGTGCTTTTGGCGGTCGCCGCGTGCCGTATCTGGGCGTCGGTGACTACGAGCGTGGGCTTGGCCTTGATTGGTTTGGTCGTGACTGGGCTGCTCGTTGTCGCTTCCTTGGTGTCCGCAAGTAGGCTCTTGGATTCTTAGTCTCTTGGCACTTTTGGATACTTGGACACTTTGCCCCTGGGCAATTAAGTCCGTAAAAACTTTTAAATCCCGTTTCTCAGGTAGAGCGGGATTTTTTATAAGAATTAAAAACCACCCGCTTTAGCGGGTGCGTGCGTTTAGAGCGAAGCTCTCGGTTCAAATAATATATGCTAAAATAAAATCACCTACCCAGGTCTAGAGAGGAGGTGATTTTTTATTTCAAACATTCGTTTGTATCAGCTCTCACATTGCAAATATCGTTGTCAGTATCATTTGGTGTGGATACCACGATATAGGCAAAAAGTTATGGCTGATAATTATATTAAAGCAGAATTGGGTAGAATTTTCAAGCAAATAGCAAGATGGAAAGGTAAGGTGTCAAAACATTTTGTGATTTTTTATTTTCTTCATTTATGTTTGTATGACTGTCAAAATATAATTGAAATGGTCTAAAAAAATCATCTAGTATCAAACAAGGAAAATTACAAATACTATCAGCATTAACAATTCCTAATTCTTCTAGTTTTTGTTCAGGAGATAGTCCCTTCATATTATCTCCACTATGACTACGATTATTATAATAAAGATTCCAAAATTGTGATTCTGTAAGAAAATTATTTTCTATATAATAAGCTCTAGGACAATAAAATTCTTCATCATCTGTTTTATGACTTCTTTCTACTAAATTCTGTTTCCATTTTTGACCCTCAGTATCATACACATAAGCGTTATATGTATTAAAGTATCTATTCCACTCTTTTTGCTTTTTCTGAGAACCAGAGTAAAATTCTGATCCCATATCCATTTGTATATTAATTTTAGTATCTATATTATGTGCTCTTAAATAGCAAATTACATATTCTAAAAACTTAAAACCGAAAAAACTACATCTATGATAAGACCAAGCTAAAAATCTAACTCTAGTTTTAGCATCGATAATAGTCCATTGATATTTAGGTAAACTAGGATTATTTTTAAACTTTTCATAAATATCAGCAGGTAGAGCGTGCTTATCTAGTATTTCCTTAGTGTCATATTGTAGATATTCAAAGGCACCTATAACATCATAGTTATATAAAGGTCTCCTTTCTCCATTACTGGTACGTATTTTCTTAGCTTTTAATTTGTTTCTTTTGTATACTCCTTTAATATTACCTAAAGTATAGACATTGTTTACGTCATAACCTTGTTTTTTTAAATGTCTATACATTCTTTTATATCCATATTTACCATGACTAAATTTAGAAATAATAAGTTTTTCTTCTTTGCTATCTATGGCAAAACCTAATCTACATTTATGAGGTACTCTTGAATTATTCTTTAAAAAAGAAAATAGTTTATCTAAATTATCTTGAGAGATATGGATATTTGTATGTAAGTATTTCCATATTACATCATCAGGACCACGAGCTTTACATTTGTTAATGATATTGTTTATAGTGTTTTTATGACAATTAACACTTTTAGCAATATCTGTTTGTTTGTAGTCATTTAAGAAATAACCACGAGCTATTTTAAACTTAGTCATTATTTCTCCTTCGGCTTTGCAATTTTTTTATAAGGCATTACAATTGATGTGAAAGGCATGAGTTTGTGAATATTAATAGTTAGTTTCTAATAATATTCTATCTCATGTCTTTTCTTTTTAAAAGATAATCAACTTTTTTAATTAAATGGAAGTCTTTTACAATTTTGAAATGTTGCCAATATCCAGTTTTTCTTCTATATCTTTTCTGAAAATATTTTAAGAATTTCCTAATTACAATTTTATAGAAAATCACATTATGTATTATACCTTCTACGATAGAAGACTGCGGTGTGCTTGATCTTTTAGGGGATAGTATTCATGATTTAGAGGTAGTTTTAAATGTCAGATTTGTAAAGCGTAAAGTTTATCATTATTTTTCACGTGATAAATGGTTTATGTTTACAAGGGCCCGATTAAAGAACCAGTGGGTAGAAAAAGATGAATTTAGTAATTAATCAAATAAGTAATAACTTCAAAAAATTTAAAATTATGTTACAAACAATTGCTTTTTCTTTCTTGCAAGGTGTATTAGTATTTGCTTTAACCGCTATTATTCTTAATAAGGAAAAAGCAAGTAAACTTCCTGGTGGAGCAATTTTAGCAGCATTTATTTTTTCTCCTTGGTGGATAGCCTTAGTATGTGCGTTAGTTGGTCATTTTGGTACAGCCTTTTTGGTCAAAAAAAATCTTTAATAAATTTGTTTACAAAAGGGTCTTAAATAATAGACTCTTTTTTTATTTACCTAAAACCGTTCCAAGTACGTCCCACCCTCTCCGCAGTAAGTAAATAGGCTACTATAAGCCTATTTTTGTTATAGTTCCTAATACACAAAGAGCTAGGAACTTTTCGTGATATAATAAATTTATGAAAATTAATACATCTAAAAAATACTGAAATATATAAGAAATAATATGCAAACCACAGGAAGTGAGTTTGCGGATGTTTTTAATATTTCTGATCGTGCAATACGTAAGCAATTAAGTGAATTATTAGAGGAAAATAAAATAAGAAAAATAGGTAGATTGCCGAACGTTTATTATTTGATAAATGAGTAGACTGAAAGAGAAGAAATATATAAGGATGTAAATCTCAATATAAAAAAATAGATGAAAAAATACTTAATTATGATGAGAATTTTATTGTCATTATTAAAGTTATAGCTTGGTGAAGGTGTAAATTCCCCAGTTTTTTGTATAAAAAAACTAATTACCTCGTTTTGTTTGTTTTGGTGTTAAAATACATAAATTTATATTAATTTGTGTGTTAGTAATCCACAAAATTAGACAAAATTATAGATTTGTCATATAATATAAATATATAAATCTAAAATTAATATTATGATAAAAAGAAAAATTAGTCTAAAAGATAATATACAAAAAAATAAAGTGTTGATTATTTATGGACCCAGAAGGGTTGGTAAAACGACTCTTTTGAATGACTTTTTAAAAAAAACAAATTTAAAATATAAATTAGACAATGGAGATAGTATTAGATTGCAGCAGCTATTGCAATCTCAAGATTTTAATAGAATAAAAGATTATGTTGAAGGCTATGAATTGATAGCTATTGATGAAGCTCAGCAAATTCCTAATATTGGCATGGCTTTAAAAATTATAGTTGACCAGGTAAAAGATGTAAGAGTAATTGTCACAGGTTCGTCTTCATTTGACTTATCTCAACAAGTTGGAGAACCATTAACTGGAAGAAAGAAAACTTTAATTCTTTATCCTTTCTCTCAATCAGAAATGAAGCTCAAATATAATAAGTATGAACTAAAAGAAAGCTTAGAGGATTTTCTGATATTTGGAAGTTATCCAGATGTGATATTAGCCAAAACTAAGGAAGAAAAAATAAATATCCTTAATGAATTAATAGACTCTTATTTATTAAAAGATGTTTTGTCTTTAGATAATATTAAATTTAGCAAAAAGCTTTTAGATTTATTAAAATCATTAGCTTTTCAAGTGGGTAATTTAGTTTCATTAAATGAATTATCTCAACAGGTAGGTCTAGATGTCAAAACTGTAGATAGATACTTAGATTTATTAGAAAAAGGATTTGTTATAAAAAGGTTGGGAGGGTTTAGTCGTAATTTAAGGAATGAGATTACTAATAAATCTAAATATTATTTTTTAGATAATGGTATCAGAAATGCTTTAATTTCTCAGTTCAATTATACAGATAAAAGAAATGATATTGGTGCATTATTCGAAAATTTTTTAATAATGGACAAAATGAAAAATAATAATTTAATTGGTAATTATTATTTTTGGAGAAATTATGAGGGTAAAGAAATTGATTTAATAGAAGAAAGAGAAGGCACTCTTTTTGCGTATGAGTTTAAATGGAATAAGGTTAAAATAGGGGTTCCTAAAAATTTTATAGATAACTATAAAAATAGTAAATTTAAAGTTATAAATAAAGATAATTATTTAGATTTCTTGCTAGCCACTTAAGTTCGTGTATAGCTGATTGTGCCCCTTAGCTTAAAAAAAGTCCAATTATCTCCTACCCCTTCGCAGATTGACAAAAGTATATCTATATGATATACTTTTTTCTTAGCTAGAACATTAAAATAGAGGTTTAATTTGCTTAGTTACTAAAGTCATTCTTGCTTTGGTATAATTGGTTTAGATATAACAAGTAAATTACCAACCATTTTTGTCAATTAAACTTATTTATTATAAAAAACGAGCTAAAATAGCTTAGCTCGTGATTAGTTTTTTAGTGCCCCTTTATTAACAGGGGCTAGGTTTAACGCCAGTGTTTAGTATTTTAGTATTTAATTTGTTTAAAATTTCTTTTAAACTTTTTGCCGCCTTTTTGTTGGCAGGTTCCACCTCGGTCACATTAACAGTCTTACCATCTGTATGACCTCTAGCAACGAAAGTGCATACTAAAACTTGTTCTTTTTTTTGAACTCTAATGGCATGAATTCTGCCTTCTTGTCCATCAACTTTTCCAGCAATCCCTTTTTTACACATAAGCAGATATAACCGCGATTTTCTCCGCGGCAGGAGTTTTAAGGTTATTATTAAAGAGAACTATTATATTAATATTATAAAAAAAAAGCACTTAGCTTGTCAATTTGCTTTATTATAGCCTTTTTAAAGCTCTAATATGCTTTTATAATTTACAATATCAATTTTTTTAGTTAAAATATAAGTTACTTAATAATTAACTAAAAACATATGAATTGGGAAATTATTAACAACAAACTAACTAAAGAATTTGAGTTTGAGAATTTTGTAGAGGCTGTGACATTTATTAACAAGATAATGCCTTTAGCTGAAAAAGCTGAGCATCACCCTGATATATATTTGCATTCATACAATAAGGTGAAGGTAATGCTTCTTAGCCATGATGTTGATAAGGTGACAGAGAAGGATTACAATTTAGCTAAGGAGATTGATGCTATATAAATAAAATTAATATTTATTTAAAATATAAAAAACGAGCTTTTAGTTAAGCTCGTTTTTATTATATATAAATTTATAATTTCAGTATCTTTTACTACCTTAAATTAATAGAGTATATCTCTCCAGTACTTTCATCAGTGAAATAAAGTTTAGAGCCATCAGTACTGATTACTGGCTCTGATATATTATATTGACCATCAGGAATAGCCATTAACATTTTTTGTCCAGTTACAGTGTCTATTCTATATAAATTATCACTTGTCTCTAAAGCTAACTCAGGTAATAATCCAGCAGCTTCAGGTAAGTCTTCTGGTACCCCACAATATACATATCTACTATCAGAGAAGGTGCATTTATCTGCCCAGGTTTGCAGGTTTAGGTTCTTTCTGCCACTTCCAATTGATTCTCCTTGGGCATTAACTATCCATAATTGGGGTTGTAAATCACTGTTGCTATTATAGGCACTGTAGAGAAGTTTATCTCCTTTTTTAGACCAATTAGTTCTAACATCTCTACCCTCTACTGTAGTTGACTTAAAGTTCTCACCATTTAAACCGATAAAGAATAAATCCTGCCTATCAAAATCAGTACTTTTAGTGTACATAGCTGCTATTTGATTATTTGGTGACCAGTCTGATATAACTTTGTCACTGTTTTCACCAATATGCTCTATAGCTCTAACTGATGAACCATCAGTGTCTGAGACAACTAAGTAACTGTTATATGGATCTGTAGCAATACTTTTAGCAACTATTTTGTCACTTCTAGGTGAAAAATCAAAACCTTCCCAGTGCTTAGGTAAGCTAACTTGCTCTTTAGTATTGAAGTCATAGACAATATTTGAGCCATCAGGATATTCTAAGACAGCCTTATTCTTATCAGGTGACCAGGATACTTCTTCTACTTCGTAAAAAGTTTGATCACTTAGCTCGTGAATATTGCCGTCATTATCTAAACGATAAAATTTACCTTGATCTGTATCATAAAATTGTACGCCACTGCCATCTCCACTTAAGGTAGCTCCTAGAGTTCTACCGAAATAACTTAAATCAGTTCTGGTAACATCACCACTAGCTACAGGGCTAGGCCTGTCATCGCTAAGACTTTCTTCTGGTTCATTTACAATTTCATCTTCTTCATCATCTGGTAATTCTCCTGGTTCTAATTCGTCTCCTGATTGAGGACTGCCTTCACCAGCTTGTGGTAGGGAACCACCTGAGTCTTCTATGCCAGTTTGTGGTCCTTGAGGCTCTTGTTGACTTTGTTTAAAGAAGGTGTTCCAAATAAGAAAACCTAGCAATATTATTAAAGCCAAAAAGAGAATTGCGTATATGATTTTTTTATACTTCCTAAAAAATTTCATCATAATGATTTAATAGATAAAATGTGTTATAATTAATCTAAGTAAATTACTTGTGAGATAACTATATTTATTATATAATATAAATAAGTATAGTTCAATCTATTTTTTTAAAAATAATTTAGATTGATAATTTTTTAAATTTATGGGACTATTTTCATCTTCTGCCGATAATTCTTTTTTAGGTATAGATATTGGGGACTCATCAGTAAAAATGGTGGAGCTAAAAAAGAAAAATAAAAAAATCATTCTTTCTAATTATGCCTTTACTGAAGAGCTAGGTATAAAGTTTAGTACTATTGAGGATATAGATAATTTAGCTAAAGCTATTGTAAAAATTAAAACAGAGGTTGGCATCACTTCTTTAAAAGCCACTGCATCACTTCCAACTTTTGCTGTTTTTTCTTCAGTAATTAATTTATACAACTTAGATAAAAAATCTTTAGCTGAGGAAATTCATGAAGAAGCTAAAAAAGTAATACCTCTTCCTTTAGAAGAGATGATTTTAGATTGGAAGGTTTTACCAAAAAATGATAAAGACAAGAATAATAAAAATGTGCAAGTATTTTTAACTGGTTCTCCAAAAAAATTAGTTAAAAAATATGTCAATATATTTACCAAAGCAAAATTAAGTCTTTCCAGTTTAGAAACTGAAACCTTTTCTCTTATCCGTTCACTAGTGGGGAATGATAATTCTTCTGTCCTTATTGCTGAGATTGGTGCTAATAGCACAGACATTTCTTTGGTTAGACAAAAAGTCCCAGTATTAAATAGATCTATTGATGTTAGTGGTAATACGGTAACTAAAACTTTAATGGAAAAAATGAATCTTAGCTTTGAAGAGGCTGAGCAAATGAAGTTTGATCTTAGTAGTTCTAGCAAAGAGGGAATGCCGGACGCTGTTTTAAAATCAGTAATGCCTATCATCCATGAAATCAAATACATGGTTGAATTTTTTAATAATAATTATAATGAAAAGCTAGAAAAAATCATTCTTTCTGGTGGCGGTTGTCTGCTTTTTAACTTTGCTCAGTACCTAGAGGAGCAATTAGACATCCAAGTTATTATCGGTGATCCTTGGTCTAGAGTCTATTATCCTGCAGAGATGAAACCAGTACTTAGAGAGTTGGGGCCGAAATTAGCAGTTGCTGTAGGTTTGGCCATGAGGGAAATTGAGTAATTTTTATATAAATGAAATTTAATATTTTTTCTAAAAAAAAGAAAAAAGATAAAGGAGCTTCAATAAAAGCTACTGATTTTTTAAATCCAAGAGACGGAAATATAAAAGATTTAAAAGAAAATGACAAGGAAGAGAAAAGTAAAAGCAAAAAAGAAAATTTAAAAGAAATTAATAAAGCTACTAAAAAAGAGCTAAGAGAAGCTGAAAAAAAGAAAAAAGCTGAAGCTAAAGAGGCTGAAAAAGAAAAAAAGAGAAGAGAAAAAGAAGCTAAAAAAGCTAAAAAGGAAGAAAAGAAAAAAGAAAAAGAGAAAAAAGATCAAGAAGAAAAAAGAAGAAAAGAAGAAGAGAATAAAGCGGAAATTATTAAAGAAGAGGATGAAGTCATTAAAAAAGACTTGACTAAAGCTGAAGAAAAGAAAGAGTTTGAAGCTGAAAAGATTAAAGAAGAAGAGGAGGAAAAAAGAAAAGTTAAAGACGAAGAAGAAAAATTCTTATCACAAAAAAAAGAGCTTGAAAATGATGATGAAAATAATAATAAGGCAGGCTCTAATCATGATTTTAAAAAATCAAACATTTTAGAAATTAATTTGGTTAAAGATGAGATTAATGTTTATTTTGATTGGTATAAAAATATTGCCATGTTAATTATCTTTGTTTTTTTAAGTTTTGTTTTAGTCTTGGAAATATACTTAGCTTTATCATGGTGGCAAGGAGAAAATGATAGTGCTGTTAGTCAAGAAGAAGCTAGGTTTCTTGAAATTAGCGAAGAAACTAAAAAGATTAGAGGAGAGGCTGAAGAAGCTTTGAGTTTTCAGAATAAATTAAGTAGAGCTAATTTTCTCTTAGATAATCATCTCTATTGGTCTAACTTTTTTGGATATTTAGAGAGAAATACCTTAGCTAATATTCAATATACTAGTTTTGAAGGTGATATTTTGGGTAATTTTTCTATTCCAGCTAAGAGTGATACTTTTCCTAGCTTAGGTCAACAAGTATATCAATTACAATCAGACCCAAATACTATAAAGGTTAACATTGATAGCGCTGAGAGATTAGAGTCTGAAGAAGAAAGCATAGAAGAAATAGAATTCGAAATAGATTTAACTGTAAGTCGTGATTTATTTAAAAAATAGTTAATATATGGCTGAGAAAGAGCAAAGAAAATTAAATAATGAAGTAGCTAATAAAGATAAGAAAGAACCTTCTTTGGATGTTAGTGAGGCGGAGAGAAGAAATGTTAGAAGGATGGTAAAGATTAATGCTTTTTTTAGTAAATATTTTAAATTCTTTATTTTAATAATAGTTTTAAGCATTTTTCTTGCTTCTTATTTTTATATTTTAAAACCAAAGTATGATAAGGCAGTGGAGGCAGTTGAAGGAAATATTATTAATCAAGAAAGAGTTTATTTGCAACAATTAAATAAACTAAATAAATTTAAGAAATTAGTGGCTGTGTATAATAAGATACCAGCTGATGAAAAGGAAAAACTAAACAGCTTATTACCACCTGACTATATTAAAGAACAGCTTTTTATTGAGTTAGGTTATATCATACCTCAAAATGGTCATACTCTAAGTCATCTTGATTTTAAAAAAGACAAAGAAATAGAAGCTGAACAGGAGGGTCAAAGAAGGCTTAATACTGAAGAGCAAGAGGAAACGGCTCGTTCTTTTCTTGATGATTTACCACCTGATATTGGTTATATTGATGCTACTTTAAAAGTTTCTAGTACTTCCTATAATGGTATTAAAAATTTATTAAAACTTTTAGAGAGTAATTTACGTTTAATTGATATTTATCAAATTTCTTTTGATCCAGAAGGAGAGATTTTTGAATTGAGTTTTGTTACTTATTATTTAAAAGATACTAAATAGGTTATGAGTAATTATAAAAAAATGTTAATATTGTTTATACTATTTATCTTAGTTTTAGCTATAGTTTTTTATTTATATAGAGAAGAAATAGCAATTTATATTCAGAAATATCTTGAAAGAAGTGGTAGTGCCTTAGAAGACAATACTTTACCGCAGGTTTCTGATATAGATGAAATAGAAGTTTTAAATACTGAAACTATAACCCAAAGCAGATTCAGAGTACTTAAAGATCAGGTGCCAAGCAGTTTTTTAGAAGATAGAACTGCTACTAGTACTAGTATTGGTAATAAATCTTTATTTTTAAGACCTTAACTTATGTCAGCTAAACAGGAAGAGTTGTTGGACCTTCTACTTGCAGAAGATCAAATAAAACAAAGTGATTTTAGTAGGCTTTCTAAAAATATAAAGAAAGCAGATTTTGATTTGGAAAAAAGGTTGCTTAAAGATAAGGTTATCAGTGAAGAAAACCTTACTAAATATAAAGCACAGTTATATGGCTTAGAGTATAAGAATCTGCTTAACATGCAAATTCCCGAGGATAGTCTTAATTTTATTAGTGAAGAAATAGCTAAGACATATTCTATTATTTCTTTTTCTAAAACTGCTAGTGAAGTTCACATAGGAATGATTACTCCTAATTTAAAAGCAATGGAAGCTATTAACTTTTTAGCTAAAGAGTCAGGTCTTAAAACATATTATTACCTTATATCTAAATCTAGTTTTAATAGAGCAATTAAACAATATCAAAAAATTGAGGAAGAGATTTCCAGTGCTTTAAAAACTAAAGCTCAAACCGAAGGTGATGAAATGTTTGAATTAGATGATGACAAGGAAGATTTGGTGGATAGTTCGGATATTAATAGTGCTCCAGTAGCTAAAATTGTGTCAGTAATTATCCGCCATGCTGTAGAGGGCAGGGCCTCAGATATTCATATAGAACCTATTGAAAAAGAAAGTAGAGTTCGCTACAGAATAGATGGAATTTTACACACTTCATTAGTTTTACCTAAACATATCCACAATGCTGTGGTTGCTCGTATTAAAGTGTTAGCACGCTTAAAACTAGATGAAACACGTGTTCCTCAAGATGGACGTATTCGTTTAATTATTGATGGCAGAAGAATTGATTTTCGTATCTCAACTTTACCGGTAGGTAAGCATGAGAAAGTGGTAATGCGTATTTTGGATAATTCAACTGCTAAAGTTAATTTAGAAGAACTTGGCTTTAACAAGCACACAGTTAGGGTTATTAAAAGAAACATTAAAAAAAGTAATGGTGTACTTTTATCTACTGGTCCTACAGGTTCTGGTAAAACCACTACTTTGTATGCAATTTTAAATATTTTAAATAAAGAGGGCGTTAACATCTCAACACTAGAGGATCCGGTTGAATATCAAATGGAAGGCGTTAATCAGTCACAAATTAAACCTAAAATTGGTTATACTTTTGGCACAGGGCTACGTTCCTTTTTACGTCAAGATCCTGATATCATTATGGTTGGTGAGATTCGTGATGAAGAAACAGCTGAATTGTCAGTTCATGCTGGTTTAACTGGCCACTTTGTACTTTCCACCTTACACACCAATGATGCTATTGGTACAATTTTACGTTTACTTGATATGGGAGTAGAGCCTTTTCTTTTAGCCTCTACCTTGAAAGTAGCCTTAGCGCAAAGATTAACCAGAAAATTATGCGTGCATTGTAAGGAAAAGATGGAGATGAGCGAAGAAATGCTAAAGGATTTCCATGAAACCTTAGATTCTGTACCTGATGAGATTTGGAGTGAAGAAATGGAAGGCAAAGCTAAAGATGAAATTAAAAATATACAATTATATAAACCAAAAGGTTGTTCTCGTTGTGATAAGACCGGGTATAAAGGACGTTTAGGTATTGCTGAGATTATTGAAATTAATGAAGAATTAAAAAGGATAATTGAAAAAGGTAATCAGAATATTTCTGAAGAACAAATTAGAGAAAATCAAATTTTTATTAACCTAAGACAAGATGGATTCTTGAAAGTCCTTAAAGGTCTAACTAGTTTAGATGAAGTCCTGCGTGTAATTCAATCATAATATGCCAATATATAAATATAAAGCTAGAGATGGTTTTAAGAATAAAATCACTAGAGGTAATATAGTGGCTTTCAGTAAAGGGGAGGCAAGTCAAAAACTAACTAAAAGAGATTGGGAAGTTTTAAGACTAGAAAACATCTCTGATAATTTTGAAGGAAAATTACTTCTTTTTATTAATAAAATTGGACAAAAAGATTTAGTAATGTTTTTTAGACAATTTGCAGTGATGATAGAAGCTAATGTTACTATTGTAGAATCACTTAAAACTTTAGTTGATCAAACTAAAAACATCTCTTTACAGAAATTAATCTCTGATATTGCTTATGACGTTGACAGTGGTTATTTACTTTCTGATGCTATGGCTAAAAGAAGTGATGTTTTTTCAGAGTTCTATATCAATATTATTCGTTCGGGTGAAACTTCAGGTAAATTAGAAGAGGTTTTAAATTATTTAGCTGATGAAGTGGAAAAAAATTATGATATGGTTTCTAAAATTAAAAATGCCATGATTTATCCTATATTCATTATTACCGCTTTAATAGGCGTGGGTGCATTTATGATGGTCTTTTTGCTGCCAGAGTTAATTAAGGTAATTGAAGAATCAGGTACTGAATTACCAATGTCTACTAGAATAGTTATAGCTACTTCTAATTTTTTGCAAGAATATTCTTGGTTAATCATTATTTTGATAATTGCTTTGGTTTTTAGCTTTAAATATATTTCTAGAACTAAAGAGGGAGTAGCTATTTTAGATAAAATACGTATTAAACTACCTATCTTTGGTAATTTATTTAGGCTTATATATATTGTTAGATTTACCAGATCGCTAGGAACACTTTTAAGAGGTGGTGTTAATATTAGTAAAAGTTTAGAGATTTCTGGCAGGGTAGTTAAAAATCAAGTCTATAAAGGTTTAATTAATGATACTTTAAAGTCTGTAAATGATGGTAACTCTATTGTGGCTGTTTTTGAAAAATCAGCTGACATGCCAGTTATGGTAACTCAGATGATGGCAATTGGTGAAAAGGCTGGTAAATTAGATGATGTATTAGATAGAATTAGTGAATTCTATAGCAAAGAAATAAATAACATTTTAAACAATTTAACTACTATTTTGGAACCTTTAATTATGGTTGTTTTAGCAATTGGTGTGGGAATAATGGTAGCAGCAATAATATTGCCTATGTATAATTTGGCTAGCTCTTTTTAAGAAATAATATTTATTTTAAAAAAGTATTGTATATACTTTAGTATAATGCTATAATTATTATATATTTAAAAATTAACAAATAAAATTAATTTAAAAATTAATTCTTTAACAAATCTTTTTTTATAAAATTTGTTATAAGAAGGGAGGTGAATATGAAAAAAACAAAGAAAGGTTTTACCTTAATTGAACTGTTAGTTGTAATTGCTATTATTGGATTACTTTCAACTTTAGCAATTGTAGCTTTAAACAGTGCAAGACAAAAATCAAGAGATGCTAAACGTGTTGCTGATGTTAAGCAAATTCAAACAGCTCTAGAACTTTATTACAATGATAACTTTGGTTATCCTGCAAGTGTTACTCAGGGGGACTCTATTGTTGAGGATGGAGTTACTTACATGGCTCAAGTTCCAGAAGCTCCAACACCTCCAGATGGTGATTGTGAAGAAGATGAAAACACTTACACTTATACAACAGATGATGCTGGTGCAACTTATGAATTAAATTATTGTATTGGTGCGGACACTGGTAATGTTCCTGCTGGCCCAAGGACTGCTACTCCAGCTGGTATTCATGATGATACTGGTAGTGGTAGTTAGGTAGAAATAATAATTAGGCCTGATTATTATTTGGTTTAGAAAAAAAATTATTAGATTATAAAGCCATTGGATTTTTCCAATGGCTTTTGTTTTGTGTTATAATCTAAAATATACATAGATATTATATTTCATGAAATTTAGAGAATTAAAAGATGATCATAAATTAAATAGCTTTTTGAAAAAACAGGGCTTTTCTCAGTTTTTAGAGTCTTCATATTGGAGAGATCTTTTAAAGGCTCAGGGCCAAAAAGTGAATATTGTTTCTGTGGTAAATAATGAAGGTGACATAATTTTAAGCTCCTTATTTGTTGAGTATAAGTATAATTTTTTTAAATATTATTATTTTCCTAGAGGACCGATTTTAGATAAAAAATATAAAGCAGATAAAGAGCAAAAAAAAGAGCTTTTAGATTTTTTCTTTCTTAAGTTTAAGACTGAAGTTATTGATAAGAAAACTTTGTTTGTGAGATTAGAACCTAATTTAGATAGACTAAGTATAAATAGAGATATAGGTAATTCTAAAATAAAAAGAACTTTAGATATTCAACCCAGTAAAACTAGAATATTAGATTTAGATAAGAGTAAGGAAGAGCTCTTAAAGGATATGCATAGCAAAACTAGATATAATATTCGTTTAGCTAAAAGAAAGGGAGTAGAGATCCTTGCTGCTGAGAGTGATGATAGTTTTAATGCCTTTATTAAGTTACTTAAAACTACTGGAGAGAGGAATAAGTTTTCTTTGCACAGAGAAAAGCACTACAGACATTTATATGAAAATGGAAAAGACAAGGTAAAGATTTTTTTAGCTTATCATGATGGTGATATTATTGCCGGAGCTATGTTTTCTTTTTTTGGAGATACTGTTACCTATTTACACGGAGCTTCAGCTAACAAAAAAAGAAATTTAATGGCTCCACATTTACTGCAATGGCAAATAATATCAATGGCTAAAAATAAAGGTTTTAAGTATTATGATTTTGGTGGTATAGATAAAAAAAAATGGCCAGGAGTTACTAAGTTCAAGGCTGGTTTTGGTGGTAGCGAGTATAAGTTTGCTGGTACTTATGATTTAATTTTTAAACCATTAAGTTATTATATATATAATATAATTAGGAAAATAAGAAGAAAGTTTCTATGATTGAAATAAATGATGTAAATAATGAAGATCTTGATTTTACGAAAATAAACAATTTAGCTCAAAGTTTTTTAGATGCTCATAATCTATCTAAAAAGCTTGTTTCAATTGCTTTTATTTCTGAAGAAGAAATGAAAATGATTAATTACAAGTATAGAGGGAAGAATGCAAATACTGATGTTTTGTCATTTTCAGAAGATGGTGATAGTGACTATTTAGGGGAAATTTTAATTAATTATGATAAAATAAAAGGGCAGGCGACTTACTTTAAAAATACACCTGAAAAAGAACTAGATTTTATCCTTATTCATGGTTTATTGCATTTACTGGGCTATACTGATGATAAGGAGGAAGATAAGAAGGAGATGATTAGGTTAGGAAATAAATTTTTAAAGAATTATTATAATAAATAATAGTAAGTCAAGTATATAATATATGAAAATGAAAATGAAGATAATGAATAAGAAGATACTTAAAGTTACTTTACTTGTCTTTGTTTTTTTATTTGTCTTAGTAGCTCATTTTTATATATCTCCTCAGGCCTTAGATGGTAATAAGTTTTTTGAAAATTCAGTTTTGGCTGCAATAACTGATAATGTCAGAGGCTTTGCACATAGCAGTGAAAGTGAATCCTGGGTCAGTTTTAATTGTGCTAGCGACCCTACTATAGGTGGACAAAATATTTTTACTTTCGGTTTTGATCTTAGCGCAGCAGTTAGTGAGCCTACAATGTATTTTTCTTTTCCTAACTGCAGTCAAAATGATTATGGTGTAACTATTGATGAGAGCACTGGCGCCATTACCGGTGAAGCTTTAAGTGATCATTATGGTTGGATAGATTTTAATCACGACACTAATCCTTTTGAGCCTAAAGCTTTCTATAATTCTTCTACTCAGGAAATTACTGGCACAGCTTTTGCGGAGGGATTAGGTACCACTGATGGAAAAGTTGATTTTAATAACATGCATGTAGATGTAGATGGTTTTTGGCATGGATATATGTCAAATGATGAAATGGGAAATATTAAACTAAATTGTGAGGATGGTAGTCCAAGTGGTCCACATCCTAGCTGTAGTGATAATTTTTTTAAAGTAAAATATATTAGACCACTTAAAATAGAAGGTCTTAGTGCTCCTAACTGGAGTCCTGATCAAGTTTGTAGTAGTTTTGCTAATAAGGCCATACTTCGTTGGGATACTGTTGGTGATCCTCAAACCCATTATCAAGTAATAATTGATACGGATAATGATAGAGATAATGGTGTTCATTTTGATAGCGGCAAAGTTGTTAACTCATTAAATCAATTTGTTTGCCCAAGTACTACTAATTCATGTAGTTTAGATTATGACACTACTTACTATTTTTGGGTTAAGCTTTGGAATAGTGTAGATGAGCCTATAGATTGGGTACAGTTTAACACCAATGAAAGTGGTCATGTATTAACTGATAATCAAGATTATAATAATGCTAACAGCCCATACCCTAATTTAACATTTACCACCTTTAAACATGACTTTCCAGAACCAAGCTTTACTTGGGATCCAAGTGAAATTGTAATTGGTGATGAAATATATTTTGAGGGTCAAGCTGATTATTATGTCGACGCCACTCCAAACAGCAATCCACAGACTTGTACTGATAGTACTTGTGATTTTGAGTGGAGCACTACTGTACCATCTAATATTTCTAATGCTACTAATTCAACCACTACTATTATCTTTACTAACTCATCTAGTGGTTCAGTAATCCTGGAAGTTACTGATCCCGATGGTTATACTTGTACTAGAGTTGAGCCTATTTCAGTTGAATACGAAAATCCAATTTGGAAAGAAGTTAAACCGGAGGAGGAATAGAGATTATAATTGATAATTAATACATATAGCAGTGAGAAAAATAAGAATGAACAAAATAATATTTAAAAAACAGATTTTAAAGACAAGGCCAGCTTTTAGTTTAATAGAGCTCTTGGTTAGTATTGGTATTATTGTCCTTATTACCGGTCTCTTTTTTGCTAGCTATAAAACGGCAAATAAACAAGCAGAGCTGAGTAGATCAGTTAGTGATCTCTCCAGTAGCTACAGAAAAGCCCTTAATCAAACCCTAGGCTTAAGTGAGTATGACGGTGTTATACCTGAGGGTGGCTGGGGTGTTCATATTGATTTATCAAGTGATGATACTAAGTATTATGTCTTTGCTGATAGCAATAATAATGGTGAATTTGATGATGGAGAGGCTAGTAAAGATTTGGGAGGAGAGACTGTAAATACTCCTAGAAATATTAATATTGAAAGTATTTTTATAAATGGTGAAAGTACTGATGTAGATTATTTGGATGTAATATATATACCACCACACCCTACAATTATTTTTCATTCTACCAGCACGTCTGATGATATAAGTGAAGCTAAAATAATCATGCGTGACTCAGAGACAGGTAATACTAAAGCAGTTGAGCTTAACTTTGTAGGACTAATAGATATGTTAGATTAATTTTAAATGATTAAGAAAAAAAGAGAAAATAATAAATATTTAATACCAGCTAAGTTTTTAAAGAAGAAAGGTTTTTCTTTAATGGAAGTTATGGCTGTACTTTTCATTGTTATGGTTGGTATGGTGGGAGTTATGTCACTGGTACTGCAAAATATCCAGGTAAAAGATATTAATACTAATAGAATAATTGCTCATCAACTAGCTCAGGAGGGAATTGAACTTATTAGAAAACAAAGAGATACTAATTGGATTGTTTGCGCTAATGAAGGTTCTACAAATCCTGCTTGCTGGGTATCAAATATTATACCAGATTCTAAATATAAAGTTGATTATAATGATGAGTATCCTGTAGAGGTTTCAAATATTGAAGATGCTAGATTGTACAGTGATACTAGCGCTGGTTCTGAGAAAATGTATGTACATGAAACCACTCCTCAAGAGACTCCTTTTTATAGAATGATAGAAATTGATTATTTAAGTGCTGACTCTATATATGTAACTGTTAATATTGAATGGCAGGAAAGAGCTGATGTTTATTCTTATAGCGCTGAAACAGTTTTATATAATTGGAAGTAATATAATTATGAGAAAACAAATTCACAATAAAAAAGGATTCAGTTTAATGGAAATGCTACTAGCTATAAGTATTTTTGTTATTATTGTTCTCTCAGCTACTAGAATTTTTCAGTTAGTAGTACAAGG
Source organism: uncultured Gammaproteobacteria bacterium (assembly GCA_964473565.1). GTDB lineage: Bacteria > Patescibacteriota > Patescibacteriia > Patescibacteriales > UBA12465 > JAIPJO01. The sequence goes on along the minus strand of CAYYPI010000007.1, from coordinate 22,230 downwards.
ACAAAGACAAGCTATTGCTGCTTATCATGTACAAGAAAACCTAAAATACTTTTTTGAGGTTATGAGCAAAGAAGTAAGGATGGCTAAAATGGATACAGCTGGTGATTGTTATCCAACTACTGCAGTTGATCAACTTTATACAGCAGAAGAAGATAACTTGTATTTTAAAAACTTTGAAGGAGAGTGTGTCCATTATTTTATTGAAGAAGACAACGGTATAAATAGATTTAAAATTCAAAGAGGAGGGAGGGGTGGTTATATTACTACCTCAAATATTACTATCAATAGCTTAAAATATGATATTAAGTCTAGTGTAAGCTCAGGTTCTCAATTAGAACAACCAAGTGTGACGGTGAATTTAGAGGCTCAAGCTGTGGCTTCAGAGTTAGATAAATCAGAGATGACTTTGCAAACCACCATCACTTCAAGGTATTATGAATAAAGACAAGAGTATGAACAAAGAAGGTGTACAAGTAATTAATCTAGAGAGTATGAAAATAGATAAGAAAAAAAATAGTAAAGATAAGGTTAAGAAGAATATTTTAAATATTAAACTTAACAGCAACAAAGAAGGTAGTGCTTTACTTATGGCTATTTTAATCTTAAGTAGTATTATTGCAGTTTCATTTAGTGTTAGTCGTATGGTTATGACTGCTATTGAAACTGGAGGAGTGCAAGCACAGTCAGTTATGGCTTATTACGCTTCAGAAGCTGGGGCAGAAAGAGTTTTGTATGAAATGAGACATGAAGGTTTGGTTATTGATGACAGCACTACTAATCTTTTTACCAATACGACATTATCAAATGGTTCTCAGTATAGAGTGGCAGTTAGGCAATATAATCCTTTAAAAATAATTAGTGTAGGAGCTTTTGGCTCTACTAAACGTAGCGTGGAACTCTCTTTTTAACCTTACTTAAACCCAATTTAAGCTTAACATTTTATAAAGTAATTATTCTTAATTACTTTTTTTAAAATTGCATTATTTGTTGTTGTGTATAAACTAAAAAAGTGCTAAAATAAAGATAAGAATAATTACGTATTCATTATGCTAAAGCTTGTTATACAAGTACTAACCAAGTTTTTATTATATAAAAAAGCTGGAGGAATTAAACCCTTCAAGCTTTTTTTATTTTCCCCTATTTCTATAACACTAATAATAGTTTTAGCAGTGATTTTATTTACATTTTCTAGTACTTCAGCCTTAGCTCTTCAAGGGGATTATAATAAAAATAGTACTGATAATAATACTTTAACTACTAGTGAATGGAATTTATTAGATGATGATTTTGTAAATACTTCTGGAGATACTATGACTGGTAATTTAAATATATTTAGAAGTAGTGGTGATAATGCAGAATTACAATTAGAAAGTGTGTCAGGTGCTCATTGGGGTTTGTATCATGATAGAACTAGTAATGATTTAAGGTTTTGGAATAATGAAGATCGTTTTACATTTACTGACAATGGTAACTTTGGTATTGGCACCACTAATCCAAACAGACTTTTATCTATTTTTTCATCTTCAGGAGGAAAAGGAATGGAACTTAAGTCTCCAAATCCTTCTCTTTGGTTTATTGACAACACTAGTGCTAACAAAGCTTGGAGTATATATAATCAAGGATCAGATGATGGCTTAGCTTTTAGATCAGAAAATGATGATGGCTCTGGCAGAAATACTAGGTTTTTTTTAGAGCATTCAACAGGTAATGTAGGAATTGGCACTAGTTCTCCTAGTGCAGGACTTGATGTAAATGCAGGAAGTACATATTCTATTCAAGCGGGAAGCAAAAGAATTGGTAGTGTAGCCACCCCGGTGCTTAGCACTGATGCGGTAACAAAAGATTATGTTGATACCAACTTTGCTCCTTTAACTGGAGCAGGGTATTGGGAGTTAGGAGGTAATACTCTTGCTTCTAAAGAATTTTTTGGCTCTACCACTGATTATGGAATTGGTTTTAAAACTAACGACTTAGAGAGAATGACCATAACTAATTCTGGTAATATTGGTATTGGTACAGATAATCCAGGATCACTTTTAACCATTGCTAATGATAATTGGCTTAGTTCTGTAAATAGTGATGGTACTGGTTATGTTAATATGTTTAAGGTAAATAGTAATAATCAATTAGAGCTTGGTACTGCTATTAATGCCGGCACTTTTGAATTTGCTCCTGATAGTGGCTTTAACACTTTTGTTGATATGGCAGTAACTTCTGCTCCAGCTGTTGGTACTGTTGAAGGTTATAGTTTAAAACTAGATGGCAATAATATTCTTGCAATATACTCTGAAGCTGATGGTAGTGGTGGTATACAAAATGAAGGTGTTGGTATTGGTACTGCTATGCCCAGTTCTAAATTAACTTTAGCAGATGGAGACTTTGAGATGACAAATAACAAGTCAATTAAAATACAAGATGCTAACAATAACACCACACTACTTATTGGCAACTACGCTGATGGTGGAGGTTTTAGCTATGGTAGTGATTATACAGCTAGCCTAGCAGTTGAAGGTGATGTAAAGGGACACAGAATTTGTATTGAAGAAGACTGTAAATCTACTTGGTCTGGTATTGTTTCAGGTGGTATGCCCTCAGGTACTAATGGGCAGACTTTAAGATATAGCGATACTGATGGTGATTGGATTGCTAACTCTTTATTATATAACGATGGTACTGATATAGGTATTGGCACAGCTTCACCAACTACTGATTTAGATGTTTATGGTAACACTGCTGCCTCAATGTTTTATGACAGAGATAACACTAATTATTATATAGACCCAGCCGCTAACGTTATGAGTCACTCAGCTATATTTGCTGGGAATGTAGGCATCGGAACGACCGGTCCGAACTATAAGTTAGATGTAGTTGGTGGAGATATTTATACAGATGGTTCTTATAGAATAGATGATGATGGGACTAAAAGAATAGCGTTAAGAAGGATTGACGGAGTAACAAGATTGGAAACTGGAACTGGTGTAGCTAATAAACATATAGCTTTAGTAACTGAAAGTGAAGAAAGGTTGTTTGTTCAAGACGACGGCAACGTCGGCATCGACACCACTGCTCCAAGTGTTAAACTAGATATTGATGGTGGGACTGGTCAAGTGGTAGATGTTTCTAGTGGTAGAATTCAAGGTTTAAATCTAATTCCTGTAGCTGATAGTGAAGCAGTTCCTAGGAAATATCTTCATGACAACTTCGCTCCTATCACTGGAGGAGATGGTTCTGCCTTTGTTCAAGGAGGTAACTCTTTTGGCACTACAGCAGTGCTTGGAACTAATGATAATTATAATCTCAACTTTGAAACAGATGGTACAACCAGGATGACTCTTGATACTGGAGGTGATCTTAGTGTAGATAGTGATATTAGTGCCTCAATATTTTATGATATAAATAACTCTAATTATTATGTAAACCCTGATGGAACTTCAATGCCATATTCAGCTATATTTGCAGAGAATGTTGGCATTGGAACAACTGCTCCGGCAGTGAAGTTAGCTGTAGCAGGTGAGATGATGATGGGAAGTACTGGCACTTCTTGTGATGCCACTAAAGAGGGAGCATATAGGTATAATGATGATTCTGAGCAAACACAGATGTGTAATGGAGAGAAATGGATTAATGTTACCAGTTGTGGTGTAGCAGTAGATGAAGATGGTAATAAGTATGGGACAGTAAAGATTGGAGGACAATGTTGGATGGCAGAAAACATTAATGTAGGTACTATGTTAGCCTCTGGCAGTGATGAGCCAAATACCAGTGATGCAGTTATTGAAAAGTGGTGTCACGGTAATGACCCTAGTAACTGTGAAGAGTATGGTGGTTTATATAACTGGAATGAAGCTATGAGAGGCTCAGAAGTTGCTGGTTCTCAAGGCATTTGTATGGATGGTTGGCATATACCAACTGACAATGAATTAAATATATTAGAAAGTTATGTAGTTAACTATTTAAATAGTACTAACCCCCAATATCCTTGCTCTATGAGTGAAACTGGTTGGCAAAGATGTGCTGATGATAATGGTGCTAACTTTGGTGGAACTTATGGCGCTGGTAAGTCTCTTAAAGCAGTAGGTGAAGGCAATGGTACAGATGATGTTGGCTTTAGTGGAAAGTTGGCAGGCTACCGCAATACTAATGGTTCCTACTTCAATCTAGGTTCCAACCTGTACTTGTGGTCTTCTACTCCTTCCAGTTCTACTGGCGCCTTTAGACGGCTACTGATCACCTCTTACTCTTCTGTCTACCGGAATTCGGTCTATCGCGGCTACGGCTTTAGCGTTCGTTGCCTCAAGGATTAAGTTATGGTTGTTTTCTTTTTGCTAAGTATTCTTAGCATAAAAGAAAACTCACTACAATTTCCTAAGTTATCCACAGCTAGATTGAAGATGTATTAATAATAACTAGAGGATGAGAAGAAAATTAAGAACTTATTAAATAGTTATTAAAAAGATATTAAGAAATAATTAAATATTTATATGGATTATGAGCATGAGCCACCAATATATAGAGAAAGTTATCACTTAACTATTGATGTTCTTAGATTTACTAAGGATTGTCACAAAGATTTCAGGTTTACTCTAGGTACAGCACTACAAAATGCAATCCTGGAGATGAATTTACAACTTTATTTAATAAATACTAGTGAAGACGATACTGAGAAGGCTTTAGCTAAAACTATATATAAGTTATATTTTGTACGTATGATACTGAGATCTTTTATTGATATGTCGCTAATGAAAATGGAAACCAGTGTTAGTTTAAATGTTAGATTGGAAGATTTATTAGATAGTTTAAATAATTGGAAGAGATCACTTCAAAAAAAAAGACAAAAAAGTGTTAGTAGTGTTTAGGATAAAGATTATTGTTAATTTAAATTATTTTAATTAATACTAATCTTTAGCTTAAGGCTAAAGAAACCATAACTTAGTTCAATAATTCACTGGCAAGTTGTCAGTATGACTATGCCATTTATCTTATAATGGATAAAGGGATGAGTATAGATGAATATTTATCTTTAGGTATTTGGCGACTGAGTAATTATTAATAATTCTTGTTTTGGCAGGCAACCGCAATACTAATGGTTCCTACTACAATCTAGGTTCCAACCTGAACTTGTGGTCTTCTACTCCTTCCAGTTCTACTAACGCCTTTAGACGGAAACTGAACACCTCTTACTCTACTGTCAACCGGAATTCGAACAATCGCGGCAACGGCTTTAGCGTTCGTTGCCTCAAGAACTGAGTTTTGGTGCTTATTATTTAAGCTTGGCAAGGTGATCGCCTTGCCCTTTGTATATGAATACTTTAGATACTAAATTATTAAATGATCTTTATAGCTCATATTTTGAAGCTTTAAAGAATAAGAGGTTTAAAGCTAATACTAGAGGTTTTGCCTGTAATTATGAAAAAGAGATTTTGTCATTATATCGTGATATTGTTAGTAGGAATTATGAGATAAAAACTAGTTTATGTTTTATCTCAGATACTCCGGTGGTGAGAGAAATATTTGCTGGAGATTTTAGAGACAGAGTTATTCATCATTTACTGTATAAATACTTAAATCCACTCTGTGAGCCTTTATTTATTAATGATGCCTATAGCTGTAGAAAAGGTAAGGGAACTAGCTATGGCGTTAAAAGAGCTAAACGCTTTATGAGATCGGCTTCTAAAAATTACAGTCAAGAAGCATATGTAATGAAATTAGATATTAAAGGTTATTTTATGTCTATTGATAAAGATATTTTGTATTCTCAAGTTAAAAGTATATTAAAAAGTGATAGAGCTAAGGTAATCTATAGTCAAAAGATGAAAAATATCATCCTATACTTATCTAAAAAAGTTATCTATCACGATCCGGTACTTGATTGTAGGGTAAGGGGAGGTCTAAGTAATTGGCATAAACTGCCAAAAGATAAGAGTCTCTTTGCTACTAAAGAGAATAAAGGCTTGCCTATTGGTAATTTAACTTCACAGTTATTTGGCAATCTTTATTTAAAAGGCTTAGATGATTATATAAAAAAAGATTTAAAGATAAATTACTATGGTAGATATGTTGATGATATGATTTTCTTTAAAAGAAATAAAAAAGACTTATTAGCACTTATTTCAAAGATAAATAGATATTTACAAGTTAATTTAGATTTAAAGCTACATCCCAAGAAAATCTATTTACAAGAGATAAATAAGGGCTTTATGTTTTTAGGTAAATATATTAGACCTCACAGAGTTTATGTTAAAAGAGAGATAAGAGCTAAATTGAGATTATCTTTGAGTAGGTACTGTGACAGCAGTGTTTTTTTAAGAATATATTATAGCTATTTTTCAGCTAAGGTAAAATTTCGTTTAATTCTTAAGGTTAATTATTGTTATAACAGCAGTATTATGTCTCTTTTATCCTTTAGTGAAAATAGTATTTTTAGTTTAAAAAAGTCTCATTTCCTCTCTAAGTTTAATAGCTTAAGGAGATATAATTATCAGACTATTATTAGTTAATTTAATATATAAGTTTTTATTTGTATTAATCAAGTCTAAAAGGCTTGGTTTTTAGTTTAAAACACTTTGGTAGTTTCTTAAATTAAAAATAGTTTCAGCTTTTAACTTATTTTTAATCCAATCTTTTTCTTTATCACTTTCTACTAATTCTCCTAGTCCTTGTAGGATTTTGTTTTCATTTATTTTTTCTATAAAAGCTAAACAATCAGTAATATACTCTTTTAAGTTTTTATTTGTTAAGCTTTTTATAAATTCTTTATTAATATCCCAGTTGTTTTTACTGAAATAATAAATATCAAATATATCACGTGTAGCAGTTTCTTTTCTAAGCGTTAAGGCTGATAATTTAGAGGCAAAAAGATAGTCTGGCCTTGCAATTAACATGGAAATACCTAAATATTCTTTTATTAAATACTCTTTTTTAATGTTTTTAATGATTTCTCTAGTATTTATTTCAATTTTTATATTATGATCTTCATTGCCATAAGAAAGAAGTGCAAAAATAGTATATCTTTTTATACGTATATCTTTTATATCCCCATATTTATTTAAAATAATATTAAGTTTTTCTAAAATTAATTCTTTAGTTTCTTTGTCTATTTTAAGTAAATCAAAATCTAGATCAACTGAAAATCTTGGTAGATTATAGAAGAAATAGGCGCAAGTGCCACCTTTAAATCCTAAAAGGGAGTTTATTGAGGTATCAGAATAAATATCCTTTAATATTTGGCCCATTATTAATTGATGTTTTTCTTTATTTATCATAGTTTTTACGATATTTATTTAGTCTTTTTTCCAGGTTTTTATTATTATATATTTTAACCAGTTTTTTACACTTTTCCCAGTTTATCATATTTAAGTTGTCAAAATAATAATCAGGGTATAAATAGATTGTATCTAAAAAAGCTCTTTCTAAACTAGCTATGCTATAATTTTCTTTACCTATAATACCTTTAGGATTAAAAAGAATTATATCCTTTAATTTCTTAAAGTTAATTTTATTATTATTTATTATTACTGTTTTTGAAAATTTACTAGCTACAAAAATTGTACTGTAATGTTGAAAGATAACCCCCTCTTCTCTTAGTACTGTTTCAAAGCTAATATATGAAGGGCTGTAAAGACTGGTGGCTAATTCTTTTAAATTGTATTTATCAGCTTTAGCAAAAATATTTCTACTAAGTCTAATTAACACACCTTTTTTAACGTAATATGATATTTTATTTTTTAGTTTATCTTTATTCCTCTCTTCCCAAAGCAAAGCTAGATCTTTATTGCTTAAAACCGTTTTATTTGTTTTATGTAATTTTGCTATTAAAGTATCCATATTATTTTTGTAGTCTGGGAGTATGAATTTTTCATACTTCCAGTGTATATTATTGATTATTATTAGTCAAGCTCTTTAAATCAAGCTATTTATTTAGGTATTTATTTTATATAGTATACATTATTAATGTATAAAAAACAGCATTAATATACATTGCTAATGTATAAAAATGTTAAGCAAATAAAACTATAATTAAAGAATTGTTAGCAAAGAAGAGGTATTAATTATTTACTGAGAAATATAAATAATAATTATTTAAGTCTAAAAAGATTTTGTAATCATTGGATTAGGAAGATAAGAAAAATTATAATACTATTTTGTTTACAGTATCTTCTAAAAATTATATAATATACATATATAAAAAAGAAAAATATTTGTAATGATTAAACAAAAAAAATATAATCTTTTTGTATTAAAAGGTTGTTTAGCAAACTTCCGTTTTTTATATACCAATAGTTGTTATTGGTATTTTTTTGATGGCAGATAAATTATTTCAGCTGTCTAGAATATAATAATTAATATTAAAGTTAGTAATTAAATATAATTAGAATTATTTATCATTATTTGCTATAATATAAATAATAAATAGGGAATATAAGTTGATGATATTTGGAAATTGGAGAAAAATAAATAAGAGGAAAATAAAGCACAAATTAATCTTTTTGCTCTTTTTTGTTGTCTTTATTTTTTCTTTCCCAAGCATTTTAAAAGCTGATACCGGTTTAATGAATGGAAAGTTATTTACCGGTGAAACTGATAATTATTTAATGTGGCTACAAACTAGGGATAGTAATTATAATTATACTGACAGGTTTTTTATTGATAAGCTTGGTAATGTTGGTTTAAATACAACTACCCCAAGCGTCAAGTTAGATATAGATGGTGGTATTGGGCAAGTGATAGATGTTTCTGGTGGTAGAATTCAAGGTTTAAATTTAATCCCTTTAGCTGATAGTGAAGCAGTTCCTAGAAAATATCTTCATGATAACTTTGCCCCTATCACCGGAGGTGTAGGTTCTGCTTTTGTTCAAGGAGGTAATTCCTTTGGTGCTACAGCAGTGCTTGGAACTAATGATAATCAAGACTTAGATTTTATAACTGATGATACAGAGAGAATGACTATAGATGCAGATGGTAATGTGGGTATTGGGACGACGGGGCCTGAGAGTAATTTGCATATTGTAAATGATTTTGATGGAGGAGGAAGCGGGACACCGCCAGTAAATGTTCTAACCTTAGAAGCAAACTGGAATGTAAATGATCCCAGTTTATATTTAGGAACTGGTCCAAGGTTGTTGTTTAAAATTCCTCATTCTGGAGGTAGTGCTATTGGGGCAGGGATAACAGCCATAAAAGAAAATAATTTAGATGGAAACTCTGAAACTGGATTAGCATTTTCTACAAGCCAAAATGATGAAACTTTAGATGAGGTAATGAGAATAAAAAATAACGGCAACGTCGGCATCGGCACAACAGATCCAGGATATAAGCTAGATGTTGACGGTTCAGGTAGCTTTTCAAATACCGTTACAGTTGCTACTCCAACTAGTGGTTCTCATGCTACCACTAGAGATTATGTGGATGATGCTTTAAGTAGTGGAACATATTGGAGTGCTAATGCTGATGATATATATAATAATAATAGTGGAAATGTAGGAATTGGGACGACTAATCCTAATGCTAAATTAGATATTCAAGGGGATGATTTTATTTGGAGTAATCAAGTAAAAAAACAGGTTGCAATTAGAGAAAGTGTTTCAGAGGATAGCAAGCATGAAGTTCGGATTCCTTGGCCATCCATATTATCTGGGCCTATTATTTTAGATGTAGAAGTTATAATTGATACTAATTCTGTTGGGACTAAACATTATGTAAAAAAAAGGTTTTATTTAAGCTCTTATCAAAATTATGAGGCAGGTGAGATTTATTATCAAAAAAGCTATGTAATTGATTCTTCGGCGGGCAGCTCTAGTCAATATAATTATATTGGTGATTTTGAAGAAGATACAACAGCAGGAGAGATTGTTTTGCCTATATATAGTAAGCATAATAGGCAGAATTCTGTAGTTTTAACTGCTTGGGGCAATAAGAATATTGCTGCTTTAATATCAAATTCTACTTATCAATCTAATGTAGAAACTGGAATAACTCCTCCTACAAGAGCTTCTGTCCAAGCACCGCCAGATGATGATTTTATTTTTAATAAAAATGTGGGTATAGATACAGGTTCTCCTTCATATAAACTAGATGTTGATGGTTCGGCTAGGTTTACTGGCACAGTATCTGTGGCTACTCCTACTGCAGATTCTCATGCAGTAACTAGAAGTTATTTAGATAGTGCTATTTCTCCTATAACAGAAGGTGATTACTGGAAACTTGGAGGAAATAGTCTTAACTCTAAAGAGTATATAGGCTCTACCAGTAATTATGATATAGGTTTTATAACAGATGACACAGAGAGAATGACTATAGATGCAGATGGCAACGTCGGTATTGGAACGACGAGTCCGGGAAGCGTAGGAATCCTTGAAGGGTTGGAGATTGCAGGCGCTAATAGACAACTCCGTTTAACAGATAGTGATGATGGAGATTTTTTTCAGTTAAGTTCATCAGGAGACAAACTAGCATTTAGATATAACGAGGATTTGGCTAGTAATCAAAATATAATGTTTATGGATGGCTTGACAGGCAACGTCGGCATCGGCACCACTGCTCCAAGTGTTAAACTAGATGTAGATGGTGGTACTGGTCAGGTGGTAGATGTTTCTGGTGGTAGAATTCAAGGTTTAAATTTAATTCCTGTAGCTGATAGTGAAGCAGTTCCTAGAAAATATCTCCATGACAACTTTGCCCCTATCACTGGAGGAGATGGCTCTGCTTTTGTTCAAGGAGGTAATTCCTTTGGTACTACAGCTATACTTGGTACCAATGATACTCAAGACTTAGCTTTTGAAACAGGTGGTAGTACTAGGATGATTGTTGACACTAGTGGTAATATTGGAATTGGGACAACCAATCCAGGGGCTAAGTTTGAAATATATGGTAATGACGCTATGATAAAATTGGAAGCAAGTTCTAGCTCTGGATATAATACTGTAATTGCAAATAATTACGACACAAATAATGCCTTTCAGATTTCTGATAGTGGCGTACATAATATTATAAGGGCTCGAAGTGATGCATCAAGAGTTTATGTAGGAAGAGACGATTTACTCACTGTTGCTGGAGCCAGCGGTAACGTCGGTATTGGGGCGAGTAATCCAGAAACAAATTTACACCTAAGAGGTGAGGCAGCTGGTATTGATTCAATTACTTTTGCAGGTGGAGATTTGTCTACTGATTGGAATAATAATGCTTTGATTAAAATTGATCAAGGCTCAACAGGTGGAAATGCAATGGCTTTTTCAGTTTCTGGCACATCAAATGAAAGAAAAGGATATATACAAGTTGGACATACATCTGGAAATTTTAGTAATATCCTGGGAGATTTAGCTTTAAATCCTTTTGGTGGCAACGTCGGAATTGGAACAACAAGTCCAGCATATAAACTAGATGTGAATGGGCAAGGTTATTTCTCTAACACTGTTTCAGTGGCAACCCCAACTGCTGATCCTCATGCTACAACTAAGAGTTATGTAGATAGCGCAATTGACTCAGGTGTGGCTAGTGGTGTTTCTGGTACTACAAATTATATCCCTAAGTTTACCGACTCAAACGCTATTGGTAATTCTGTGATATATGAAAGTGGTGGTAATGTAGGGATAGGGACGATAGAACCAAGTTCTCCGTTACATGTTGTAAAAAGTGATGATGGAAATTTAACTGTTCCTTTAATTTTACAAAATCAGGGAAGTTCAGGAAATTCTGTAGGATTATTTTTTAGCACAAACAGTGTAATAAATGACAATTCTAAAGCGGGAATAGCTGCTAATCGTAGTGGTAGTTTTGGTAGAGCTGATATTCATTTTTTATTAAGAGATATGGATGATGGTATTTCTGCTTCTTTAGAAGATACAAAATTAATAATAAAAAATAACGGTAATGTCGGCATTGGAACAACAAATCCATCATATAAATTACACGTAAATGGACAAGGTTATTTTAGTAACACAGTTACAGTAGCTACTCCAACTGCTGATCCTCATGTCGCTACTAAATCATATGTTGATAGTGCTGCTAGTTCAGGCGGACAGTGGACTGATGATGGCACTTATATCTACGCAAATAATGCAAATAATGTTGCTATTACAGATAATGGCAACGTTGGAATCGGAACGACGAGTCCGTCATCGGTGTTAGATATAGAAACCGCATTAGGCGCTGATAATACTCAATTAGAGTTGCGTGATAGTTCTGTTAACGTAGGATTTAATTTTGAAATTGGTGATACGGATATTTCTGGCTTAGCTACGAAGAATTTAGTTATAAGAGGGGATTCTACTGTAAGTGATATGGCCTTTTCACCTAGTTCGACATACCCTGGTCTAATGGTTTTAGACGGAACTTCTGGAAACGTAGGAATCGGAACGACGAGTCCAAGGGCGAAGCTGGCGGTTGATGGAAATCTTTCAGTTAATCAACATAATGCTCTTAACTATACATCTTATAGCCATTTTGCTCAACCTGGGCTTTCTACTACTTTTGATAACGAAAATATATACGATAGAGCAGATTATGATGCATTATCAGTAGGTATGAGAGATACTACTTTAGGTGCTAATTATCTTTCTGCTATGAAATTTTTGACATATTCTGGTGGAACTAGGGGGGCAAGAATTTTATATGCTGCCTCAGGAGCTACAGGAATTACTTCTGGATTGCATTTTTTTGTGGGTTCTACTTCTATGACAAATATTATGACTTTAACTGGTGGCAACGTCGGCATTGGGACGACGAGTCCATCATATAAGCTGGATGTAAATGGTACTGGTAGGTTTACTAACACTGTAACAGTAGCAACGCCTACAGATGGTCCTCATGCTACCACTAAAGATTATGTTGATAGTGCAGTCTTAAACAGTACTGGCTTGTGGTCTGAGAATGGTACAGATATTTATTATAATTCTGGTAATGTTGGTATTGCAACAAGTACTCCTTCAACTGAGTTGGATGTTGGTGGTATTATCTCTGCTAATAGTGTATATACAGATACAATTGGTCCAAGAGGAAGTACTATAACTGGTGGAGTTGGGCAGTCTGCTGCTTGGAGCAGTATTACTGTTTCTGGTACCTCAACCTTTGCTACTAGCGAGGGTAGGGTAGGTGTTGGAACTTCTAATCCAGCTTATATATTCCAAGTAAATTCAGGTGTAGATTCTTTTATAGCTGACTCTTTTGGAAGAATTGCGGTTTCTACCGATGTTATTGATGGACATATTAATGCAGGTTCAGGACGCATCTCTAATGTAGCCACCCCTATTAATGCTAGTGATGCAACAACTAAGTCATATGTAGATTCCGTGGCAGGGGCAGCCATACCAACAGGTACTAATGGACAAACATTATATAATTCTTCTGGAGACTGGAGTGCAAGTTCAAACCTTTTTCATAATGGAACTAATGTCGGTATCGGGACTACTGCTCCAAGTGTTAAACTAGATATTGATGGTGGGACTGGTCAAGTGGTAGATGTTTCTAGTGGTAGAATTCAAGGTTTAAATCTAATTCCTGTAGCTGATAGTGAAGCAGTTCCTAGGAAATATCTTCATGACAACTTCGCTCCTATCACTGGAGGAGATGGTTCTGCCTTTGTTCAAGGAGGTAACTCTTTTGGCACTACAGCAGTGCTTGGAACTAATGATAATCAAGACTTAGCTTTTGAAACTGATGGTACAACTAGGATGACCCTAACAGACAGTGGTGATGTAGGTATTAAAACAGCTAGTCCTTCAACTGATTTAGACGTAAATGGCAATGCTAGTGCTTCCATATTCTATGATAGAGATAACACTAATTATTATCTAGATCCAGCCGCTAATGTTATGAGTCACTCAGCTATATTTGCTGGGAATGTGGGTATAGGGACTACTAGTCCGAGTTATTCTTTACAAGTTGAGGGAATAATAGAAGGAGATGATTTTTATGTTGATGGTAATATTGGAACAATATTATTTAAAGATAATTCTGATGCTTTAATCCAAACAGATAATGCCGCAGGAGCAAGTTTAAGTATTTACGATAGATATAATAATAATAAAATTGCAACATTTAAAGAAGGCGGAAACGTCGGAATCGGAACGACTAATCCAGGAGCGAAGTTGGATGTGGACGGAGGTTTGGGAATTAGAATTTCAAACGACGAGTATGCAACAATAACTCAAGGATCTTTTACAGATGGGCTAGGGGTTTCTGTTGGAAGTGCTGATGTAGCTATGAGGACAAGACATAGTGGAACAGAAGGTTCAAATAATGTAAATCAAGTTTGGTTTAATAACGGGGGCACAGCAATCTTCCAGGGAGGAACTGAAAGATTTAGGGTGCATACAGACGGAAACGTCGGTATTGGTACTACTGCACCAACATACAAATTAGATGTAAATGGCTCTGGTTATTTTGCTAATAATTTAACAGTGGCTACCCCTACAGATGGTCCTCATGCTGCAACTAAAGATTATGTAGATAATGCCTTAACTAGTGGAACCTTCTGGGCTGCTAATGGTGATGATATATATAATAGTAATAGCGGAAATGTAGGTATTGGTATTGGCACCACTGCTCCAGGATCACTACTAAGTATTGCTAATGATAATTGGGTGACAGCTCTAAACAATGATGATACAGGTTATGTCAACATGTTTAAGGTAAATAGTAATAATCAATTAGAGCTTGGCACTGCTATTAATGCCGGTACTTTTGAGTTTGCTCCTGATAGTGGCTTTAACACTTTTGCTGATATGGCAGTAACTTCTGATCCAGCTGTTGGCACTGTTGAAGGTTATTCTATGAAGATAGATGGTAATAATATTCTTTCACTATATTCTGAAGCTGATGGTTCTGGAGGTATACAAAATGAGGGTGTTGGTATTGGTACTAGTAATCCTTTAGAGAAATTACATGTAGTGGGTAATGTAAGAGTAAGTGGTACTTTAGCAACACAAACTGGTTCTGACTTTGCTGAGGAGTTTGTTGTTAGTGATTATATTGAGCCTGCTAGTGTAGTGGTGATGGGTGATTTAGGATATAAGTCAGTTAAAGAAAGCAGTGAAGCCTTTGACAGCAGTGTTGTTGGTGTGGTGTCAGATAATCCATCTATTGTAGCTGGTAAGGTTGATAGTGATAATAAGGCTATTGTAGCTATGGTAGGTGTAGTTAGTGTAAAAGTGGTTGATGAAGGAGGAAATATTAAAAGAGGAGATCTTTTAACATCTTCTAGTGTTCCTGGTTATGCTATGAAAGCAGATAAGTATGTTGGTGGAACAATTATTGGTAAAGCGCTTGAAGATTTAGAAGGTGAGAAGGGAATGGTTAAGGTTTTGGTTAATTTACAATAATCATTATGAATTTTATCATCATTAAGCCTTATTAATTATTGAATCTTCCTGTTATATATCTGTATATGTTTTAAAAAAAATGATATAATTAATATATGTAAGTAGTAGGTATAAATAATATAAATAAATTAAAAGAAAAATATGAGTAGTTCAAAAAGATTGAAAATAATTCTTGGTGTGATAGTTTTAGTGTTGTTAGTAGCAGTTATTTGGTTTTATATGAATGATACTAATCAGCCTCAAGTGGTAGAAGAGAATAATAGTGAAGAGCTGGTTGAGGAAGACCGAGATCCATATAGAGATGAGATAGAAGAGGATGTTGTTGTTCTTGAAAAAGATGATGTGGTAGAAGATGAAAGAGTGGCTGTACCTAAAAATGTATCTCCAACAGCGCCTAATGTAGAGAGCAAGTTTAGAAGTTTTGATATAGTAGCTTCAGAAGATATATTTAAACCTTCTGAGATTATTGTTAATGAAGGTGATACGGTCCATGTTGATTTTACTGCTCAAGACAAAGAATATGATATTACTTTCCCTAGTTATGGCATGAAACAAACAGCTAAGGCAGGAGAAACCAAGATTTTGGAGTTTCAAGCTAATCAGTCAGGTAGTTTTTTATATTACTGTGAAAGCTGTGGCGGAGAAGAGTCTTCTGCTACAGGGAATATTGTGGTAGTGGCTAAAGAGTAGTGTATAAATTATTTATCCAGGGACATAAACAGGAATCCGTGTCCCTGGATAAAGACATTTTGTTCTTAGTTTAGATACTTTAATTATGTTTATATAATGTATGTGATTAAAGTATATAAGTTAAGAACAAAAAAGTAATTATATATAAATATATAGTTAAAATAATATTAATAGATTTATAACAAGGTTATACAATAAACAAAGTCTAAAATTATGTTTCTAAATAAAAAAACATATCAAATAATTCTTGCACTGGGCGTTTTAATATTAATTGCTTCTCCTTTTGTATATAAAACCATAGCTGCTACTGGTCTTAGTGTGGGTAGCTCTACTCTCTCAGGTACTGATGATGTTATCTATGGTCATGGTGGAGACAGTACTGGCAGTTTACTTAATTTAGTTAATAATGCAGGCTCTAGTTTTGTAATTGATTCGAGTGGTAATTTAGATTTATCCGGAACAGTTAGTAGTGGAGGTTTAACTGATACTATAAATGCTGGCAATATAAGCTCAGGGGAGTTTGGTTCTAACACTGGAGGAGGGAACTATAGTTTTCCTGCTAATCTGGGCATTGGGACTACGAATCCGGGGGCGAAGTTGGACATTGTAGGGTCTATTGCTAAAATAACCAATACTGGAGCTGGAACAGCTTTTGTTGTTGAAAGAACTGATGGTGGTGCTGCCGCATTACAAGCAGGAGGGACAGTCCCTGTTGCAAGATTTCTATTTGATGAAGCTGGAGATTTTATGATTCAATCAAACTCTAGAGCAAATGTTTTGTCAGCGACTGGCAACGGACCGAATAGAATGGTGGTTAAAGGAGATACTGGCAACGTCGGTATAGGAACGACTAGCCCAGCGTATAAGTTAGATGTAGATGGTACAGGAAGATTTACTGGTAAACTTATCGTAGATTCTCCTTCATCAGATAATCATGCAGCTACTAAAAGTTATGTTGATAGTGCGATTGTGTCTGCTGATGGTTATATTGGTGATAGCGGAGGTCATACAGCTGGAGGTAGCCTTAATATGAATAATAATTTAATTACTAATATAGGTAATTCTGGAACAGATTTTATTTCAGGAGGAGGATTAAATTTAGCTGGAGATTTTGATGTTAAAGATATTATCACAAGAGATGTTACTAAAGGAGATTATAATACAGGAACAGATCATGTAATGCTTTTAGCTCCTGCTGATTCTTCTCATAATATTGTGGGAAGTTTATATTACACAAGGACAAGCAGTCATAAAGGTACTGGAGAAATTGACATTCTTTATAGTACAGGCAGTACAGCCACCAATAGAGATGCTAATTTGCACGTTCAGCAAGCAGATTACTATGCAGGTGATTATTCTTTAGTTATTTTTGATGTTGGAGGCACTGATTATATTGGATTAAGAAGAGAAGGACCTAGGTATTTTATTACAGAAGCAAGATTTGAAGGATATAGTAGTTATAAAGGTTCTGATTTTGGAACTTGGTATGAAACTCCTGCTGGCACAACAGATATTCCTTTAACAGGTAAGAATTATTATTCGGGCGATTTAGAGGTAGATGGCTCTATTACATTAGGAAGCGTTGTTAATGATAATCATGCTGTTACTAAATCATATGTAGATTCTGTGACTGGCGGAGATTCATTACCAACGGGTACTAATGGTCAAACTTTATATAACTCCGGAGGAACCTGGACAGCAAGTTCAAATTTATATCACAATGGAACTAACGTTGGTATTGGCACAAGTAGTCCTGCACATGATTTATCTGTTGTTGGATCAGATTCTAATACAAGTACTATATTTGCGCAAAATACTACTAACTCATCTTTAGATTCTGGTACTAGACTTTTGTTGAATAATGGTTATGTTGATGCTTATTTTAGAACTTATAGTAGAAGTGCTAATAATACTTTAGCAGGATTTAATAAAGCTAACGCTGTTTTTCTTGCAACAGATAGGTCCACTGTTGCTTCAGAGTTCATTGTAGGAACTCATGATGCTGACCCTTTACATTTTATGACTGATTCAGCAGGTAGGATGACAATAACTAGCGCTGGTGATGTCGGCATAGGCACAAAAAATCCTACTGGTAAACTGGATGTTAATGGAAGTATTGTTACTAATTCAGTAAAAGCAACTGCTTCAACTGATTTAGAAATAGATGCCTCTAGTGGAACAGGTAATGTTGTTATAACAATAGGGAACTAGTTTAATATGACTAAGATACTTAAAATAAAACAGAAAGTTAATAAACACTGGAAAAACACAAAAAGGCATCACAGGGTATCTATATATATAGGTGTCTTTCTTTTAGTTTTGTTAGGTATTATCTCTCATGTTTCTAATAGTTCTGCAGCTGCAATATCTGCTACAGGAGGAACGGTAACAACCATTAATGTTGGAGGTGTAGACTATACTGTTCATACTTTCACTTCTTCTGGAACTTTTGATGTAACTACAGGAGGAGATATAGAATATCTTGTTGTTGGTGGAGGCGGTGGTGTAAAAAATGATAATCGCGCTGTTGGTGGAGGCGGCGGCGGCGGAGTCCTTACTGGCAGCCTTACTATTCCAGCAGGAAGTCATATTATTACAGTGGGAGCTGGCGGTGCTGGAGGTCCTGCTTCATCTGGTGCTACCAACGGAAGTAAGGGGGAAGATAGTTCGTTAGGTTCTTATGTTACAGCTATAGGAGGGGGTACAGATTGTGCTTCTGGCTCTCCAAATGGAGGTTCTGGTGGAGGGTCATCTGTGTATTCATCAGGAGCATGTTCACCAGGATCAGGAACAGTTGGTCAAGGTTATGATGGTGGTTCAGGAAGTACTACAAGAATGGCAGGTGGTGGCGGAGGAGCTGGCGCTGCAGGTGATCCTGGTGGTCCAAGTAGTGGTGATGGTGGTGATGGTGGTGATGGAGTGGCTAGTGATATAAACGGTACTCTTAAATATTATGGCGGTGGCGGAGGAGCTTGTGGGTATGATTCTAGTGCTATAATAGGATTAGGAGGTTTAGGTGGAGGAGCTGATGGAAAATATGGAGCTCCAACACGATCACAAGATGGCCTCCCAAATACGGGAGGGGGTGCAGGAGGAGCTAGCAGACACTCTAGTAGCATTAATGCAGGTGCTGGTGGTTCTGGAATTGTTATTATTAGATATCCTGCTGACAGCGCAAGTCCCCCTACAGTTGATTCAGCCGTTCTTGAGTCTTCTTCAGGAACAAACACTACGTCCGAGGACTTATTTACCACCATTAGTTCAACTGATTCTACCAATGATATAACCGATTGGAGATTAGGTGGTAATTCTTTAGCAGCTTTAAATATGCCCATGGCTTCTAATGCTAATGATTATTCTACTTATGGTAATAATGGAACTGTTTATGGAGCTACTCATTTAACAACAGGATGTCAGGTGGGCGGTTGTTATGATTTTGATGGTGCTAATGATTATATTAATGTTCCCTCTACTGTTGTTTCTAGTCCCACAGAATTAACTATTTCTGGTTGGATAAAGAAAGAAAATAGAGGTGGAACTTATGAGTGCGCTTTGCATCATGGTTCATCAAATACTATTGGAAGTAGTTCTTATTGGCTAGGGGTTGATAATTCTGATCAGATAACTGCAACCATTGGAGCAAATACTGGTGTTGGTTGGGCAGCAGGGCAGACAAGTATTACTGCAAACTATGGTCAGTGGTATCATGTTCTTGCA
Source organism: uncultured Gammaproteobacteria bacterium (assembly GCA_964473565.1). Taxonomy (GTDB): domain Bacteria; phylum Patescibacteriota; class Patescibacteriia; order Patescibacteriales; family UBA12465; genus JAIPJO01. The sequence continues at coordinate 2,509 of CAYYPI010000007.1, read as the reverse complement.
ACTTGGGACGGCGCTGTGGTTAAGGTCTATGTTGATGGTACTTATGTAAAAGAATATGCTTTGAGTAGTTATACAAACCTTTCATCACCAACATATATAGGTACAGCTTATGATGGTGCAACTTATATGTTTGGAGGAAGTGTTGATGATACCTTGATTTTAAATAGAAGTTTATCTCCAGAACAGGTAAATCAAATATATCAAGATGGTGTTGCAGGTCATGGTATGCAAACTCTTGTTTCTCAAGAGACAACAGTTGGTGATATCTATACTGTTAATGCTACCCCAAATAATGGAACACAGGATGGGGTAAGTGTTTTAAGTAATAGTTTAGAGATTGTTGATACTGGTGGTAGCTGTAGCTCTTTAACTGGAGATACTTTTAAGGTTCAAGATGCTCTTAAAAACTCTTGTTTTGAGGTAAATGCGTCAGGTTATGGTAGCTTTTTGGGTGAGGTAACACAGTCTTGTGCCGCCGAACCTGTCTCTACTGATCAGTATTTTCAAATTAAAGACACTACAGGTGACAGCTTGTTTTGGATTGATAAGTCTGATTGTAGTGCTTGTATTCAAGGCACTATATCTGAAAATCAAAGTTTAACATATAGCTCTGCTGAAATAGGGCAATTTTTTGTGAAAGATGCCCTGGGAACAGGTTTGTTTAAAGTTGATTCTAGTGGAAACTTGTATTTTAAAGAAACTGCTTGTTATGGCTCCACCACCTCTTTAACTTTAAAAGATAACTTAGTTTCTGTTTGGGAATTTGATGAGAGTTCCGGAACTACCTTAAATGATCTTCATGGTACAAATAATGGGACTATTAGCGGCTCTCCTTTAATGGGACAATCAGGTAATATAGGAAGCTCCTTTTATATGGATGGCTCTAATGATTATATTCATATTCCTGATGTAGGTTCAACAGAATTTTCAATTTCCTATTGGGTACTTCCTCCTTCATCAAGTAATAATTCAACTTATGATAGGTTAATGGGTATGACTGGTTTTTACTTTGAAATTGCTGGTGATGGTAGTGATAGACTTAGAGTTTACGATAGTGCTTGGAGAGCAACCTCTGGATACATCCCACAAAGCTGGTCTAATGTTGTTTTAAGGAAAAACAGCTCTCATTATGAACTATTTCTTAACGGCTCTAAGGTTTATGAACTTGATGATGTCAGAAGTATTCCTAGCACCGCTGATTTATATCTATTCTCTAACTACAGTGGTTCACAAGCTGCAAATTATTATGTTAGTCAAGTTGCATATTGGAATGCTTATATTACTGACACTCAGATTTCTGAAGTATATAATTCAGGTAATGGCTACCCTTATTCTCAGTGGTAAGAGTTTATTTAATACTTATATTTAGTGTATAGTTTATAATAAATAAAAGATTATTACTGCTTTATTTGTTTAGATGAAAATAAGGGTTAATGTGGAAATAAAGTATTGGTCTCTAGCATCATTTTATGCTATAGTTAAGAAGAGAAGAGTGTAAATATAATGAGTAAAAGTAAACAAAATCTCTTTAGTTAGTTAAAAGAAAAATGAGCTTTTATTGATTATAAAATTAAGAAAATAATAATAATAATTTAAAAGATAAAGAACTATAGTTATTTAGTATTTAAAAGTTTAAAGATTATTATAGTTTAGTTTATTTTAAATAAAACAAAATACACAAAAAGGATGTCTAATATTTTTAAAAAAAAATACTTTAGTTTAAAGAGTTTCTTTATTTTTTCTTTATTAACTCTTACTTTTTTATTTGCACCTTCATTTGTTAAGGCACAAGTGCATTACATTTCTAATATTGACATGCAAGGACACGCAATAAAAGAAATGGCAGAACCTGTTGATCCATCTGATGCAACAACAAAAAATTATGTAGATTCAGTAGTAGGTGGCGGAGGTTCATTGCCAGGAGGCTCTACTGGCCAAACTTTATATAATTCAGGAGGCAGTTGGTTAGCAAGTTCAAACCTATATCACGATGGCACTAATGTTGGTATTGGAACGACGAGTCCATCTAATTTTGATTCAAGCGCAAACAATCTTGTTGTTGGAACTGGTTCTGGATCACAGGGAATAACTATTTATGGAGGAAATGCAGAGGGCAATGATGGGAGTTATTTGTATTTTGCAGATTCTAACTCTTTTCCTGGGGATAAAGCAGGCGCCATAAAGTATTATCATCCTGACAATTCTATGCGTTTTGATACAAATAATTCTCAAAGAATGATTATTGATTCTTCAGGTAACGTCGGCATCGGAACAACTGACCCTACAGAAAAACTAGACGTAGATGGTACAGGAAGATTTACCGGCAAACTTATTGTAGACACCCCTGCACTTGATGAGCATGCTGCTACTAAAAGTTATGTAGATAGTGCGGTTTCTAGTGCTGGAGGTTTAAGTGGTTCAGGTACTAGCGACTATATAACCAAATGGACAAGCGCAGGAGCTGTCGGTAGCTCCATTATGTTTGATGACGGAACTAATATAGGTATTA
>CAYYPI010000006.1:0-47227 GCA_964473565.1 uncultured Gammaproteobacteria bacterium | reverse complement strand
TGAAATGATTAAAATACTTAATACTTAATCCGCCATATGTGTGTGCCTAAAACATGTATCTATTGACAATATAAATCTAATATGTTATTATTAAATAATTACTTAGATCATTAAAAAAGAATATTAACCATAAAAATCAAAGAAAATGAGAATTCTAATTATTGAAGACAAGGGAATCCACATTCAAGCAGCTATAAATCAGTTAAGTGCTCATAATGATGAGCTATTAGACAATCATGAGCTTACGATTTGTCCTTCCTATGTTGATGCAGAGAGAGTGCTTGCTGGCAGTAGTCATTGGTATAAAGAAGATGCAGACTTTCCTTATGATGTTGTTCTCACTGATTTGTTTCTGCCTCCAAGTTTAGAAGGTGTTGTAAATGGTGATTTCGGTAAAGAAATTCCTTACGGTATAATCTTTGCTTTAACTGCCATGAGAAGAGGTGTGCCGGTGGCGATTGTCACTGATGCTTCTCATCACGACCATCCCATCAATTGGGCATTAGACATGCTTGGATTTGATAGGCAAGAAAAAATTGAAATTGGAACATCTGTTTTTTGCACATCGTGGTCAAAAGTAAAAAATGATAACGGGGAGAGAGTGAAAAATTGGAAAGGGGCCTTAGACAAACTTTTGTCTTAAAGGTATCGATTAACAAGCTTTAGAGGAAATAAATTCTTCTAAAGCTTTTTTATTTTTACTACAATTAATCTATCATTTTTACTATAATCTTTAATTACATTAATTTCAGGATTTAAAAAGCTATTATTTATTTCTTTTATTAAGGCTTGTTTTTGACCTGGATTTATTTCTATGGCCAGTATTATATTCTTATCACTGCTTACTTTAGACTTTATTTCTTGAAGTAGTCTCAGGTAATGATTAAGGCCGTTATCTTCTGAGTATAGAGCTATTTTAGGCTCTTTTTTTATTGTTTTTTCTCTTATTTCTTCACTATTTAGATAAGGTAGATTAGCTAAGATGTATATATTTTTATATTTATTAATACTACTTTTATTTATATTGGATAGTAAATCGCTATGTTTAAATTCAATGTTTTTAAAAACTTTATGTTTTTTAGCGTTTTTTTTAGCAATTTTCAGAGCGCTTTTACTAATATCAGTAGCCAAAAAATGATAATTAGCAAAAGGCTTTAAGTTTATATTTTTAATAAGACTTATTATTAAAGCCCCTGAGCCTGTGCCAATATCTATAGTTAAGCTATTGCTGTAATCAAGTGCTTTAAAATAATCAATAAATAATTCTGATTCAGGGCGAGGAACTAAAACTTTTTTATTAACAAAGAAGTTTATGTTATAGAAATGTTTTTCTTTAAGAATATAAGCTAAAGGATTACCTTGAATTCTTTTTTGACATAAATAGGCAATCTTTATAACTTTCAGACCATTTATTTTATGTTCAGGGTGAGTGATAATATATGACAAATCTTTTTTTAATAAATAAGCTAATAATAACTTAGCTTCAAAATCAGGCTTCTCAATGGAAGCCTGTTTTAGTTTGTTGTAGCAGTATTGAAGTAGTTTATGAATTGTCATTTTCTCTATTTAATTCTTTTTGAGCTTGCTTTAATGAATTAATAATATCTTCAATATCTCCATCAAGTATTTTCTCAAGTCCATGCCAAGACTTTTTAATCCTGTGATCAGTGATTCTATCTTGAGGAAAGTTATATGTTCTTACTTTATCACTGCGATCACCTGAGCCAACTTGTTTCTTCCTTATGCTAGAATCTTTTTCTCTTTTTTCCTCTTCTTGTTTAGCTAAAAGACGAGATCTAAGCACTTGCATAGCCTTATCTTTATTTTGATGTTGTGATTTTTGATCCTGACAACTAACAACAAGGCCGGTGGGGACATGGGTTAATCTAATAGCTGACTGAGTGGTATTAACACTTTGTCCTCCAGGACCAGAAGAACAAAAAGTATCAACCCTAACATCACTAGGATTAATCTCTAAATCTACCTCCTCTGCTTCTGGTAGCACAGCTACAGTAGCGGCTGAGGTGTGTATTCTGCCACTTTTTTCTGTTTCAGGTATCCTCTGTACTCTATGAGTTCCTGCCTCGTATTTAAGGTGTGAGTAAACATTTTGACCACTAACAGAGAAGGTGATTTCTTTGTAACCTCCAATACCAATTGGATTTGAATTTAAAATCTCACTTTTAAAATTCTGTCTTTCACAATATCTACTATACATTCTAAAAAGATCAGCAACAAATAAGGCTGATTCATCACCGCCTGTGCCAGCTCTTATTTCAATAATTGCATTTTTAGTATCATTGGGATCATCTGGATTTAATTTTTCATCAAGATTATTTTCTAGTTTTTCAATTTCAAGCTTTAGACTCTCATTTTCTTCTTCAGTCATCTCTTTCATGTCATCATCTAAGTTTGAGTTAAGCATGTTTTCGTTTTCTGCTAATTGTTTTTGCTTTTCTTCTAAACTGATAATGATATCATAAAGCTCTTTCACTTTAGCGTGTTCTTGTGAAACTTTTTTTAACTTGTCAGGGTCTTGATTAATCTCAGGGTTAGACAATTGAGCTTCTAAGTCTTTAAATTTTGTTTTTACTTCTTCAAACATGTTTATAAAGTGTAATATAATGTTTATATATTTATATTATACATTAATATTAGCTTTTTTTAAAAATATATGCAAAAAAACAGTCTTCTTAAATATTTTAAATAATAAAAATATTAATAAAGACTGTTTCTTTATTTTTCTTGTGCTTTTTTAGCTGCTCTTTTAGCTCTTTTAGCTTTTTTACCAACCCTAGCTTTAGATAACTCTTTTTGAGTTTCTTTTTTGGCTTGGAATTTTTCAACCCTTCTAGCTGAGTCAACTAATTTCTGTTTACCAGTGTAGAAAGGATGACACTTAGAGCAAAGCTCAACTTTAATTTCACCAACAGTTGAACCGGTAGTGAAGGTATTACCACAAGCGCATTGCACTTTAATTTCCTGATTGTATTGTGGATGTGTATCTTTTTTCATATTGTTTTTATACAAATAAAAAAACGAATTCTTTCGCTTGGTTATTATATTATCACCTATATAAAAATTAATCAAGAGCTAGTTATTAAATAGACTTTTTGTTATAATGACAATATGACAAAAATTAATAATATTGCCAAAAACACATCATATTTGACTTTAGCACTAATAGGTCAAAAGATAATATCTTTTACCTATTTTACTATTTTAGCAAATAATTTAGCTCCTGAGCAGTTAGGTAAATATTACTTAGCGATTTCTTTAACTACAATTTTTGCTATTTTTATTGATCTCGGTCTAATTAATGTCTTGACTAGGGAAGTAGCTAAACGTCCCTTTGAATCTAATAAGTTATTAGCTAATGTTTTGAGTTTAAAAATTCCTTTATCTATCTTAACTTTAGGTGCTGTTATTTTAACTACTTATCTTTTAGGTTATGAAACTCTAACTAGGCATTTAGTTTATATTTCTTCAATAAGTATGATACTAGATTCTTTTACAACCACTTTTTTTGCAGTGAGCAGGGGACATCATAATCTTATATATGAAAGTGTAGCCTCAATATTATTTCAGTTAATTGTTATGGGCTTTGGTTTGTGGGCCCTTTATTCTGGTTTTGGTCTTTTATATATCATGTTAGCACTTGCTATTGCCAGTTTATTTAATTTTATTTATTCTTCTTTAATTTTAAGGTTTAAAATAGGTGTAAAGATTAATTTGCAATATGATAAAAAGTTTTTTTGGACATTAATTAAATTAGCTTTGCCATTTGCAGGTTATGCTATTTTTCAAAGATTATACACTTATTTAGATTCAGTATTACTTTCCATATTAGCTAATGAAATGTATGTAGGTATATATCAAATACCTTTCAAAATTATATTTGCCTTGCAGTTTTTACCTTTAGCTTTTGTAGCTTCACTTTACCCAGCCCTTAGTCATTATTGGCTTCACAATAAAGAACAGTTACTGGTTTCTTTTAAAAGAGCCTTAAATTATTTAATGATTATATCAGTGCCAATAATTTTTGGTACTATTGTTTTAGCTGATAAGATAGTGATGTTGTTTGATAGTGCCTATAATCAAGCTATACTACCATTGCAAATTATAATCATAGCTTTGTTTTTTATATTTCTAAATTATCCCATTGGTTCACTTTTAAATGCTTGTGACAGACAGAAAAAGAATACTTTAAATATGGGGTTAACTGTAGCTTTAAGTGTTACCCTTAATCTTATCTTAATACCAATCTATCAAGCGATTGGTGCTGCTATTACAGTACTAGTTAGTAATATGTTTATGTTTTTCCTAGGATTGTATTATAGTAATCAAATAATGAGTCTGAAATTAAGGTCAAACTTTTTAGTCTTTTTAAAGACTTTAGCTGCCGCTATAATAATGTCTTCATTTGCATATATTTTAAAAGATGGTTTGCATATAATAGCTGTGATATTAATTGCTATTGTTGTATACTTTTTGTTTATTTTTATTTTTAAAGCAATAAAAAAAGAGGACATTGTTAGTGTCTATAACGCCTTAGCTAAAAAAGAAAAACTATGAGAATACTTCTTTCAACATTGGAATATCCACCACATCAAGGAGGTGTAGCTAATTATTATTATAATTTAAAGAAATATTGGCCTGATTCAGATAATTTTCTTGTTTTAAGCAATAATAATGATGAATTGTTATATAAAAAGAATATACCATTAAGGTGGTTGAAAGCTATTTTTTCTATATATAGTTATTACAAAAAAAAGAAAGCTAATTATCTATTAATTGGTCAGATTCTACCACTAGGCACAGCTGCTCTGATTTTTAAGCTAGTTTTTAATATTAATTATGGTGTAATTATTCATGGCATGGACTTTAGCTACGCTATTAAGACTAAGAGAAAGGCTTTTATAACCAAAAAAATACTTAAAAATGCTAAAAATATTATCTCCGCTAATTCATATACCAAAGATCTTATCTTTAATTTTTTACCAGAACTAGAAAGTAAGCTCAGTATTGTTAATCCTGGTGTAGAGAGTGAAGTTGAACTTGATAGGCAGGTAGTAGCTAAGTTGAAGGATAAATATAAATTAGAAGACAAGCTTATTATTTATAGTCTAGGTAGGCTTGTTAAAAGAAAAGGCTTTGATAGTGTAATTAAAGCTATTAATACACTAGACAAAAACATTAAGGAAAGATTAGTTTATATTATCTCTGGTAGTGGTCAAGAGGAAGATAATTTAAAAAAACAAGCAGAGAATAAAGATTTTGATATTATTTTTACTGACTCTATTTCTGAAGCTGAAAAGTGGTCATGGCTTTATTTATGTGATATATTTATAATGCCTTCTAGAGATATTAATGGTGATTTTGAAGGCTTTGGGATTGTTTTCTTAGAAGCAGCTTTAAATAAAGCACCAGCTATTGGAACATTAAGTGGAGGGATAAGAGATGCTATTAGTGATGGTTACAGTGGTTTTTTAGTTAAAGAAGATGATATTAGGGCTTTAGCTGAAAAAATTAAACTTTTAATTGAAGATAATAATTTAAGAAAAGAAATGGGAAATTTTGCTTATAAAAGAGCCAAGGATAAATTTAACTGGTCACAGCAAGCAAAATTATTTTATAGAATATTAAATAAGTAAAAATATGGTATCAATTATTATTCCTGTTTATAATCAGGGTAAAAAATTAATAGAAACTCTTGAAAGTCTATTAAAGCAAACTTATCAAGATTTTGAAATTATTATAGTAAATGATGCTTCTAGTGATGATGTTGAAAAAAGGTTTGAAAGATTTATTGAATCTCATGATATTGAGCAAAGAGTTTTGTTTTTAAAAAATCAAAAAAATCTAGGTGCACCTGCTTCTAGAAATAGAGGTTATAATAATTCAAAAGGTGAGTATATATTATTTTGTGATGCTGATGCTGTTTTAAAACCTGAAGCACTAGCCACTATGGTTTCAGCATTAGATAATAATGAGGTTGATTTTGTTTTTAGTTCCTTTAATTGGGGTAAAAAGGTATTCAGATTAGAGAAATTTTCACTAGAAAGACTGCAAAAAGCACCTTTTATTCATACTATGTCAATGATTAAAAGGGAAGCTGTACCAGAAGGGCTTTGGGATGAAAGTTTAACTAAACTTCAAGATTGGGATTTTTTCCTAACAGTGGCTGAGAATGGTAAAAAGGGATTGTTTATAGATAAAGTATTATTTACTATTAAACCTGGTGGAAGCATTAGCTCTTGGATACCAAGCTTTGTTTATAAATTGTTTCCGTTTTTACCTGTAGTAAAGAAATATAACAGAGCCGTAGAAATTGTAAAAAACAAGCATAATTTATGAATTTAAGAATTAATGAAATAATAAATAAAAGATTCTATTATTTAGTCTTTGCACTTTTTTTAATTGAATCTTTATCATTTCTAAGTTACTTTTTTCCAATTCTAAGAGAACTTAGTTTTTTTCTCATAGCTTTAGCTGTACTTATTTTAGCTATTAAAGACTTAAAATACGCTTTATATGTTATCATCATCGAGCTAATTATAGGCTCTCATGGTTATATTTTCTTTAGTGATGTCTTCAACTTTGAGCTTTCCATACGTATTGCCATGTGGTTAATGATAATGCTGGCCTGGTTTGTGAAATATATTATTTGGTTAAAAAATTATCTTCAAACACCTATTAAAGAAAGAAAGTCTCAAAATATTTCCTATTTCTTTGCCTATTTTCCTGCTTACTTATTATTAGCCCTGTTTGTTTTAATTGCTAGTATTAAGGGAGTGGTTTTAAGTGATAATTTAAATGTCTGGTTTGGTGATTTTAACTCTTGGCTATACTTTTTAATCCTTTTACCACTTATTTATGTTTTTAGAAATAATAATATTAGAGATTTAATTAGAGATATAATAACAATATTTTTAGCAGCAGTAACTTGGATCTCTTTAAAAACATTAATTCTTTTATTTTTCTTTTCTCATAATCTACCTTTAATTGAAGCATTGTATGCCTGGAGCAGAGATAATCTATTGGCTGAAATAACTGCTTTAGATGATGGTTTTTATAGAATATTTTTTCAATCTCATATTTACACCTTAATGCTAATAATTATAGCTCTATTTGGCTTAAATAATCTAAAAAACATAAAGAAAAAAGAAGCCTATGTCTTAATGAGCATTCTAGCATTATCTTTATCTTCAATACTTCTGAGTCTATCAAGAAGTCTTTGGCTTGCTTTAATTTTAGGATTTTTAGTTTGGCTTGTTTATATAATAAAAAAATATCAGAAAAAAATAGTGTATTATAATTTGTCAAAAGTATTAATTATTAGCTTATCAGCTGTACTTTTAATCTTTTTTGTTATCAATATACCATTACCTGGTTATAGTCCTGATTTTAGCGCTGGTAAGACTTTTAAAGATAGAGCTAAGGTCAGTGACAAGGATGAAGCTGCTATTTCTTCTCGTTGGTCACTATTAAAACCAATGTCAGAAGAAATAATTAAATCTCCAATTATTGGGTATGGTTTTGGTAAAGAGATTACCTATATTTCACAAGATCCTCGAGTTTTAGAAAAAAATAGTACAGGTGAATATACCACCGCTGCTTTTGAATGGGGATGGCTTAGTGTTTGGTTAAAAATGGGCATCTTGGGTCTGCTAGCATATTTATGGCTGTTTTATAGAGTGATCTCAGATGCTTTTAAGTCAAAATATAATCAACCATACATTTGGGCTCTAGGTTTAAGTCTTGTAGCTCTGATGGCAGTTAATTTCTTTACTCCTTATCTTAATCATCCTTTAGGTATAATGTATTTATTACTTGTTAGCATAATAGTATCAAGTAATAAAGTATATTATTTAAAAAATTAAAATATATGAAGAAATACTCACTAGAAGTAATTGTTTTTATCAGTGGTGCTATGATTATGATACTAGAACTGGTTGGCTCAAGAGTGGTGGCTCCTTATGTTGGAAGCTCAACTTTTATTTGGACTAGTTTAATTGGTGTAATCCTTGCAAGTTTAAGCCTAGGCTATTATTTAGGTGGTAAAGTGGCTGACAGAAATCCTAAACCAGAAAAATTAGCTATGATTATATTTATAGCTTCAATATTAATAGTTCTAACCTGGATGATTAAAGATCAGGTTATGATTATGAGTGATTTTATTTTTGATAATCGTTTTAGAGCCCTTTTTACTGCTACCATACTATTTGTTCCTGCTAGTTTATTTTTAGGTATGGTTTCACCCTACGCCTTTAAATTAAAACTATCTAACTTAGAAACTAGTGGTCAAACAGCCGGCACCCTGTACGCTCTTTCTACTCTTGGAAGTATTATTGGAACTTTCTTGGCTGGCTTTTATTTAATACCAAGTTTAGGTACGCAAAAATTATTAATACTAATAGCGTTAGCTTTAGCACTAAATACATTATTAATTAAAGAAGGGAAGTTTTGGTATTTTAGACTTATATATGCACTTATTTTATTTATATTATTGTTTTTTAATTTAAACACCTTTACTGTACAAGCTAATAATTTTATTGATTTAGATACAGAATATAGTCGTGTTTTTATATATGACACCGAAATAAAAGGAAAAGAGGCTAGGGTAATGCTAAGAGATGACAAATTGCATAGTGCTAAATATTTAAATAGTGATGAGCTAGTTTTTAATTATACAAAATATTACAATCTAGCCTTAGAGCTTTTACCAAACAGCCAAGAAACTTTAATGATTGGTGGCGCTGCCTATTCATATCCTCAATATCTTTTAAAGAACTATCCTAATTTAGGTGTTGATGTGGTAGAAATTGATCCTGAGTTAACTCTTTTAGCGAGAAAGTATTTTGGTTTAGAAAATAGTGATAATTTAAATATATATCATAATGATGCTAGGATATATATAAATAGAAACGAGAAAAAATACGATATTATCTATGGTGATGCTTTTTCATCCCATTACAGTGTTCCTTACCATCTAACTACCTTAGAGTTTAATAATAAAATATATGAATCTCTAAAGGATGAGGGTATTTATATAATGAATATTATTTCTTCTACTAATGGTGCTAAGTCTAATTATTTTAAAGCTCAATATAATACCACTGCCCAAGTTTTTGACAAAGTATTAGTATTTCCTGTTTTAGATACAAATAATGAAGATCTGGTACAAAATATTATAATTTTAGCCTATAAAGGTGAAAAAGAAGAAAAAGAATTAATTAAGAGTATTGAGACAAATAGATATTTAAATAGTTTATATTCAGTTAATAAGGATGATTTTGATATGATATTAACAGATGATTATGCTCCAGTAGAATACTTTATTGGAAAAATTAACTAAGTATTGATATATTTATGATTATCTTGTATAGTTATAATCAAATAAAAATTATCTAAAATACTATGACTGAACAAATTATTTCTCAAGAGGGTTATGATAAATTTAAAAAAGAATTAGATTACCTCTTAACTACTAAAAGAAGAGAGATTGCTGATAGAATTGAAAAAGCCAAAGAATTAGGAGATTTAAGTGAAAATGCTGAGTACAGTGAGGCCAAGGACGCACAAGCCCTAAATGATTCTAGAATACTAGAGATTTCTAACATTTTAAAGAATGTTACAGTGGTAGATAATAATAAGTCAAAAGATGAAATAGGAATGGGCTCTACAGTAACAGCGAAAAACGGACAAAAAGAAAAAACTTTTACCATTGTTAGTTTTAATGAGGCTGACCCGCTTGAGGGAAAAATATCTAATGAGTCACCACTAGGTGTTGCTTTTTTAGGAAAGAAGAAGGGTGAGGAAGTGACTGTTAGAACTCCTAAAGGTGAACATAAATACAAAATTCTTAAAATTGAATAATATGGAAAATAAAAGTATTAATGAAAGAGAGGATAGATTAAAGAAGTTAAACAATTTAAAAGACTTAAACATCAACCCTTATCCTGCTAAAGCAAACCGGGATACTTGTGTTAATGAATTTGTTGAGAATTTTGATAAGTTTAATGAGAAGCAAAAGGAGATTACTATAGCCGGGAGAATAAGATCACTTAGATCTCATGGTAATCTTGCTTTTATTAACCTAGAAGATGAGTCTGGAGCTGTGCAAGTTGTTATATCAAAAAAAGAGTTAAATAAAACTGAGGATTATAAATTATTTAGTAAAAATATTGATAACGGTGATTTTATTCAATTTACTGGCTCAGCTTTTGTTACCCACAAAGGTGAAAATAGTCTTTTATGTAAAGATTTTAAAATACTCAGTAAAACTATCAGACCTATACCTGACTCCTGGTATGGTCTTAAAGATGAGGAAGAAAGATACAGAAAAAGATATTTAGATATACTTTTAAATCCAGAAATAAGGGATATGGTTAAGAAAAGAGCTAAATTCTGGCAATCTATGCGCCAATTCATGCTTGATAAAGGTTTTTTAGAAGTAGAAACACCTGTTTTAGAAACTACACCTGGCGGTGCTGATGCTGAGGGTTTTGTTACCCATCATAATGCCTTAGATATAGATGTATATTTAAGAATTTCAACCGGAGAGCTTTGGCAAAAGAAGTTAATGGTAGCTGGATTTGAAAAGACCTTTGAAATTGGTAGGCAATTTAGAAATGAAGGCATGGATGCTGAGCACTTACAAGACTACACTCAAATTGAATTCTATCTTGCGTATGCTGACTATGAAAAAGGCATGGAGCTAGTAGAAGAGATGTATAAATATGTAGCTAAAGAAACTTTTAATACTTTAGAGTTTAAAATAAGAGGTTTTGATATTGACTTAGGTAAAAAATGGGAAAGATATGATTACAGGGAAACAGTTAAAGAAAAAACTGGTATTGATATATTGGATACAAATGAAAAAGAGATTAAAGCTAAGCTTGATGAATTAAATGTGAAATATGATACAAAAGGCTTTAATATTACTAGAGCTATAGACAATCTATGGAAATATTGTAGAAAACAGATTGCTGGACCTGGATTTTTAGTTGGGGTGCCTACCGCAGTATCACCTTTAGCCAAACAAGATGACAAACATCCTGAAGTAGCTCAAAGATTTCAACCTATTATTGCTGGTTCTGAGCTAGGAAATGGTTATAGTGAGTTAAATAACCCCATTGAACAAGAGAAGCGCTTTAAAGAGCAACAGAAGCTCAGAGAAGCAGGGGATAAGGAAGCGCAGATGCATGACAAGGACTTTGTAGAAGCTCTAGAATACGGTATGCCACCTACTTGTGGTTTTGGCACTAGTGAAAGACTGTTTTCATTTCTAATGGATAAATCAGCTAGGGAAGCACAAATATTTCCACTACTAAGACCTAAGAAATAATTTCTAATTATATAGAATAATTAAATAAAATAAATGCTAGCACATAAATACTAGCACTATTCGGGGATCGTCTAATGGTAGGACGCCTGGTTCTGGTCCAGGTAATCGGGGTTCGAATCCCTGTCCCCGAGCAGTTGAGAAAAATCGCTTTTATTTGATACTTTAGAGAGTATATTATATGGCTCTTTAAAGCTAAAATTAGCGATTTTTTTGTTTTCAAAACTAGCGTTCCAAAGTAGTGTTTTTATAACTTTCTCTTTCTTTTCGTCTTTAGCTTCTAAAAATGTTTTTTCCCTATGAATAGGGTATAAAAAAACATTTTTTATCCGTTCCAAAGTTTCTTTACCCTTATTACCAATCTTGCTCTTTATTTCAAATAATTCCTTTTTAATCTCTACTTCTTCATTATTGAGTAGAGTATTTTTATTATCATAAATATCCTTATCTATCTTATTGTCTATGAATAGGTCTAAAAGATTATTCTTTCGCTTTGTAATAGTATCTAGGCGTTGTTTTAGATTATCTTGGACTTTGACTAGATAATCATCATTAGCTTCTAATTCTTCCATTTTAGCTTTATAGCAAAGATTAATTAATCTCTCATCAAATTTTATTTCATTAAATACTTTAGATAATTCTTCACTAATATATTCTTCTTTTAAATAGGCTTTATGTTCATTACATTTACCTTTTCCATTAGTGCAATAATAATAGATATGCTTACCTTTCTTTTTTGAAGCTGTCATCGAACAACCACAATTTGCACACCTTAGAACTCCTCTATACATAAAGTATAGTTTTTTAGTTTTAGGTCTACTAGCTAATTGAGAAACTCTTTGGACGTCATCAAATAACTTCTTTGTGATAATTGGCTTGTGATTACCTATATATTTTTTTCCGTCTTTTTCAATAATGCCACAATAGATAGGGTTAGATAAAAGATAGTGTATCTTACTTTTATGTATCTTATTATCGCTTCTACTTCTAAACCCCTCATTATATAAAGTATTTGTTATTTCTTTTAGACTATAATTACCACTAGCATATAATTCAAAAGCTTTACGAATATATTTAGCTCTATCTTTATCTATTATAATAGTTTTAGTTGCTTTATCATTAATATATCCTACAGGAGCAGAGTTAGGGAAGCCTCCTTTTTCTAATTTGGCTATTATTCCTCTCTTTACATTTTTAGATAGATCTAAAATATATTGATTAGCCATTGAACTTTCTACATTAAACAACAAGACATTATCACTAGGTAAATATTGTCTATCGGCTGTTTGAATAACCTTTATTTTTACTTGCTGTAATAACCACTGAATAGTAGCACTATCTATAGGGTTACGAGATAGTCTATCTATCTTCCAGCAGATAATACCAAAATTATCCTTTTCATTGCTTTTGATATATTCAACCATTTCAGAGAATAAAGGGCGATTATTTGGCATTTTAGCTGATTTACTTTCTTTATATACTTTTTCAATCTTTAACCCCAAACTACCTGCTAATTTGGTCATCTCACTAACTTGAGAATCTAAAGATAAAACTTGCCGACCCTTATCTTCAGTTGATTTTCTGCAATAAAGGATATATTTGGTTGTAGTTTTTGTGTTAGTCATATAAAATATAAGTATAATGATTAATTTAAAAATATATGCCTTTTTTAGTAATGTTAGTCTTAGTCTATATGATTTTTAGGACAATTAAATCTCTGAATAATAAAGATGTTGTAGAGGAGGGTAGGAGTAAAGATAAAAATTTTTCAGCATATTTAGTTTTAGGATTAGTTGCTGAAATAATAGCTTTAATTTGGATGATTAAGTTTTACTTTTTTTAGATATTATTTATATAAATTTAAAATATGAAAAAATTTTTATTAATTATTTTATCTTTAGTCATAATAACTATAGGTTTTAAAATTCAAGATAATTATGAAAGTAATTTTCTTTTATATATTTTAAGTGGAGTAATCGTTTTTTGTGGGGGAGCATTAATTGTATATACTATGGCAAAGTGGTATGAGTAATTTAACCAATCAAAAAGGGCAGTCCTGTGTTGATACGAAATACTTAACCCAAAGGCTAAATAATCGTCAGAACTGCCCATTTCGAGCGACTATAAAATAAAAACCTTTAGGTATTTAAATATTTCGTATCAACATTTATATATTATTATAAAAGAACTAAAAAATCAATACATACTTGTTAACTCTAAAGCTTCTTTCATTTCTTCAGAAAACTGGGATAAATCAAACTTCTGATAATTAAAACTTTTTTCTCTTAGTTTATATTTATATTTTAAATCTATTTTTTCATAATCTAATGCTTCTTGTGGCATTATTTTTTTAATCATATATACTAGCTCTTCCACTTCTAGTTCTGTTGGTTTAATTAACTCTCTTGAATTGAAATATTTTTTCTTATTTTTTAATCTCTTGTCTTCAAAACTTTTAACTATATATTTAGTAAAATATTCTACTATTTTCTTTAACTTTTTATCGTTGTCAATATTACTAAGTCCTTTACTTTTATTTTTTGTTTTAGTTCCTACCCAAAAATAACCTTTACCCCATATGTTAGTTAATCTGTCATATATTCTTTTAATTTTAGGAAGGTTGTAGAAAATCATATGATAATGAATTACTCCACCTCTATTTTTATCTTGAAACTCAATAACAGCTGAATATTTAAGTAAGTTCTTTTTTGCTATATTTCTATCTAAACCTCTTTCATTTAAGTTGACACTATAATTTAATCTTTGAATAAAATCAGTAAAAAGGTTATTAGCTGTTTTTATATCTCTTATTTCATCTTTAAAAGTTAAGGTTAAAACAATAGGTAAATAAGGCTTACCATTTTGATTATGCCATTTAAATGCATTAGATCTAATTAATCTACTAAGAGTTCTTTTGGCTCTACGAGCAGAAGCAAGTATTTTTTCTTCCTCTGTCATAGAGGAAGTAGTTTTAACTTTTATTTCAGTTTCTTCTATGTCTATATTTTTTCTTTTAAATCTTCTTCCATACATAATGGGATCAGAGAACTCATAGAACTCAAATACAGAGCCAGAGATGACTAAACGAAGATTACTATAGTAATTTTGTGTTTGATTTTTCTTCTCAAATTCAGGATGAAACATATATTATTATCAGGTTATATGTATCTCTTATAGATTGTAACTTTTCTTTTTGCGGGGCTAGCGCCCCTTGCAAAAAGAAAAAGGTTATCAATTCTATTAAGGGAAATACTTAATATAATTAATAATTAAAAGAATTGTAATTAACTTTCTATATCAATTAGAGCCGAACAAAGAGAAGATAGAGAATTCAAATATTTATCAGCTTCCTCATGGCTGATATTTATTTGATAGACATCTCTGAAATAGTCTATTAATTCATTTCTTAGTTGTTCGGAAAATTTAAACATAAAAAACTGCTAATAATTCTATTAACAGTATAAAAAAACAGACATGCCTAAACATGCCTTAAAACTACATTGTTATTTTTATCTTTATTTTATAGTTGTTTTTGATTAATCCTGAACCAACCCGCTTTTCCGGCTTGATAATCTATAAATTTAGTAATTTTATTTTTAGTTTCTTTTTTCACCTTTGTGTTTATCCTATCACAAGCGTGTCTAATTTTTTCTGAATCTTTATTATTATCGTAATCTATAATATCAAGTTTATTTTCAGCAAGCTCTACAAAATCAATTTCTTCATAAATATCACCCTCATTAAATAAATATTCTAAAATATTGTGTTCATATGATAAATTTTTTTGCCTACTTATAGTTATTGATTCTCCATAAATATTTAAAATACTATTTTCTTTATCAAAAGATAAAGTTTTTTCCATTTCATTTTTATCTAAAAATGCTTCTGAGTCTATAATATCTGATATGTATTTATTAATAACTCTAATATACTCGTAATAAAGCTTATCAGAGGTTACTGTTTTTGCCCCTTTATCTTCTATAGGAAGATATGCTATAGAGAAAGATTCGTCTTTTAAATTTTCTATTAATCTTTTAACCTCTTTATCATTATTTTCTTTCTGTTTTTCTTTAATATCCTTAAAAGATTTATTTATAAATAAAAGAGGAACCATATAGATAGCTAAAGCAAATGTTACAGGTATATTTTCTTTATTTTTAATAGCTTTGCTATATTTAGAAAGTTCTTTTTTAAAAATTGGTATATCACTAACATTGCTTATATCTTTAGGATTAAAAGTAAAGTTATCAAGTTTTTTTACTTCTTTTGAATTATCCTTTATTATTTTTTCTGTTAGCTCAATTTGTTTTTCAGCATAATCAAAAATACCAGATAACAATTCCTGTAGATAAGGTTCTGATTTTAGAAAGTTAATATAATTAAAAATTATCTCACAACTTTTAAAAGTGCCTGAATTCTCATAAAACTCTTTTAAATATGAGTTAACTCTATTTTTTATTTGCTCTTTTTCCATAACACAATAATATATTATTTACCTTATATTTGCAAAGATTATTTGATTTTTATATAAAATAGGACTAATATTAAAGTATAGTAATTAATATAAAAAAATATGAAAAAACAAAGTGAAGAATCTTTAATAAATTTTATTAATATGTCTACATGGGATAAAAAGGAGTTAGAATCCCAAGATGAAGATAGATTTTTAAATTTTATAGTTGAAGCTTATAAAAATGATGATAAAGATTTAACTTACTATGAAATAAAAGATTTTATTGAAAATCACTCAGAAAAAGAAATAAAAGACTCTCAAGCTGAACAAATAAATATATTATCAACATTATATTTACGGGGAATAAAAATTTTAGATAAATATAAGGAATTGTAAATATAAAAAAAATATAAAAAAATTTATATAAATATATATGAACACAATTAATATTTTAGGTATATCTATCCCAAGTATATTATTAATTTATTTTGCTATAAAAATTATTAATAATATTTATAGTTCAAAATTTGATAGAAAGATAGCAAAAGAAACGAAAGACATGACAGAAAAGCAAAAATATATATATTTTAAAAATTTAAAAGACAACTTTAAGAAAGAAAACAACAAGCCTACTAAAAAATTTGAAACTATTATTATAATTGTTGCGTTCACTTTAGTTGGAGTGTTAGTTTTAGGTTCAATAGTTGGAATTATATATCTTTTATTGCAATAATTTACTACACATACAAATATTTTTAACCTTGACCAAACTAGGAGCTGTAACGAAAAATAGCTTTTATTTATAATTTTATTGATATCAATGAAAAATACAATATTAACAGTAAAAAAATAAATGTAATAGTATGCAAATAACAATAATAAAAATCCTTTAAATTTATAAGTTTGTAACTTAAGGATTGTTAATTTAAAATTGTTCCAACATTGTCCCAAACTCCGAGCAGTTACGTGAGTCTTTCGAGAGACCCGCATACATCCAGAAAACACCAATTTTATGTTGGTGTTTTTTTGTTGTACTTTTTTATTTTATATTAGCTATGATATAATTTAAATATAAAATATTAATAAAATTTATGGAAATTTTTTGGACAATATTAACAGCTTTAGTTATTTTTATATTTAATCAGCTTGTCTCAAAGTTTACTTTTGAACCTATTACAGAACATAGAAAAATTATAGCAAAAATAATTTGAGTATTTTGGTTAGAATGCTTTATTGTTTTAATTAATGGTATATATTATGAAGAAGATTGAGAATAATATGTTCACTGATAAAGAAATAGAAAAATTTGTTGGATTTTATAATGCGTTTAAACAAGTTCATATACGTTTAATTAAAGAGGGATATATAATTAAGAATGGAAAAATTATCCCTCCTAAAATTACCAAATAAAGTTTGTCACTTTTTGTCACATAATATGGGAGAAGAATTAAAAAATAAATTAGAACAAATAAATCACTTAAAAAATTGTGGCGAATTAACCGAGGCATTATTTATTGCTGACAGCATACTAGAACATGATGCAACTAATGAAAAGACCCTTGGCCATAAAATCTCAATTCTCGGGTTGTTAAACAAATATGAAGATTCTATTAAAATAGCAGATTTTGCAATTGATTTATATCCATCTAATCATTTATTTCATTTCATGAGAGGTATTACTTTGTATCATTCTAGTAAATTTAATGATGCTCTGGAGTCCTTTGAATCATGTTTAAAAATTAATCCAAAACATCATAGAGCGTTGGGTAAAAAAATTTCTACATTAATATTACTTCGCAGATATAAAGAAGCTATAGAACTGTATGAACTTAGCGACCTTGACGAAGATAGTTATAAGCAAGAATTTAATAATATAGGGTATGCTTATTTTGAAGTTGGTGATTATAAGAAAGCAGAATTATATTTAAACGCTGCTTTTGATAACAGCAGACATCCTGTCACAATTTATAATCTAGCAAGACTGTATAGAAAGAAGAAAAATTATAGTAGATATTTAAGATATTTAATATTATTAAGGATAAATACAATCTCTAATTATAAAAAAAGTAATACAAGTCAAAAATGGGATATAGATAAGTTTCATGGACCGGGAAAACTTTTTAAAACGAATTCTCAGATTAGAGAAACAAAAGCTATACTTAAAATTTTTAGAACACCAAATTGGGCGGCGTTATGCAATGATACGTTTAATTGGTTTGCATTTAATATTCCGATGGACTTATTACGTAATAATAGTTTTAAGGGCGATATTGATATCATAGTAAGTATGCCAGGATCTTTTCCGCCCAACTTGGAAACACCGCCAAAATATCGTTGTTTTGAAGTTAAATCTATTTTGGTAAAAAAAGATGGTGAGGCTAAGTCTCTTAAAAGAGGGAAGCATAAAAAAGTTAGAAGCCAATTAAATAAACTTATAAAGTTTGGCAGTCATCAAGTAATTTTATTGGAGATTTATGCCCTGGAAAGAGGGTTTTCTAATAATTTGAGTTTTCCAACTGAGGAGATAAGTAGGGAAATAACAACTAAAGCGAATTTATTAAAAAATAATAAAGTTGGGTATTTGATAATAACCGATGAAGCCACTGATAATATCCAAGATAGTTTTGGTGGAAAATATAGTTTTCCTGACAATATTTTAGTTGGGCCGCCACACGAAATAAGTAAACCATTTTCGGATTTGGCTAATTATTTAGACACCTTTTATAAAGAAGAAAGTCATAAATTATCAGTTGAAGGTTTTAGTGCTATAACATTTTGCAATAAATGTAAAGAACTAGTTTTATTTCCGGTTCATTCTGATACTTTGATTTGTTATAAGTGTAAAAATAAAATATTCTAATTTTATTATTAATATGATAAAACCAATAAATTTAACCCCGCTTAATATGACAAGTGATTTTGAATATTATTGTAATTAATATATGAAAAATGATAGAAAAAAGAAATTTAATGGAAATTTAAAAGATATTGAACCACGTAAAATAATAGGCTCTTCTGAGCATGAAGATGTCGCAAGTTTTTTTATTACTTTAGGATTGATATATAATGATTTAAAGACTTTAGTTTGGGTATCTACAATAATTAAAAATGAATATGAGACACCAGGAATAGATGAAATAAGTGACCACGCAGGAAATATTAATGGAATAAATACATATATAACAAAAATGTCTTCTGCTATAGTTAATGAATTTTTTAATTTTTTAAAAAAAAGAAAGAGGATTTTTGAAAATAAAGAATTTAATAAAATTTTAAATAAATTATCAAAAAATGATCAAGATATTTGGTATGATTTTATTAAGATTGTTAATAAAGAAAGTAAAAGTGTTAATTCATTGGTTTCTTCCTTGGCAACAATTAGGAATAATGTTGCTTATCATTTTAATGACAATGGCAAATTGATTATAAGAGGTTATAAAAACTTTTTTTTGAATACTAGAAAAAATAAATTTAATAAAAAAGCATATTATTCTTTAGGTAAAACAATGGAAAATACAAGATTTTATTTTTCAGATGCTACAGCGCAAGAAATTACAACTCATTCTTTTCGGGAGTCAGTAAATAATCATAATATTCAAATTAAAGATTGTTCAAACTTTATCGTTGATAAAATAAAAGAAATGAATTTTATAATTTCAAAATTTATGAAAGTATATATAACTTTTGTAAGAAATGAAAACAATTGGTAAAAAAAATATTAAAAGTTTGTTTTTAATATTTAAATTTAAAAAAATATGAAAATTATAAATAATCTAATGATAATAATATTAAATAATAAAAAAACAATTATATTTTTTATTATATTAGTCTTAATGATTTTGATATCTTATTTTTTGGATAAAGATTTAGGTAAAATTTTAGGTATAGCTGGATTGTTTGTTTGGTTTTTAAGGGAATTTAGCAAGCAACTACTAGCAAAAGATTTGGAAGAATTTAAATATTCCTTAGAAAGAAGTTCTACTGAATTTAGAATTAAATTTGAAAAACTGCACGCCGAAAGAGCGGAAGTTATAAAAAATCTATATCAAAAAATAATAGATAAAGAAGATTCTTTTAGATCGTTAATTAACCCAATTCAGCTAAGTGGTGAACCAAGTCAAGAAGAAAAGATAAGAGTTGTAGTAGAAAAAGCGAATGAAATGATAAAATATTTCAGAAGAAATAAAATATTTTTTGAGGAAGATCTCTGTAATGAAGTTAATATCTTAATAAAAAAATATAATGAAAGTTGGCAATCTTATAATTTATCTATGGATTTAAAGAATGAAGGAAATAGGCACATAAAAGAGTGGGGTCAGGCATGGGATAATATTAAAGAAGTTATTCCACCGATACAAAAGAAAATTGAAAATAAATTTAGAAAAATTATAGGGATAGATTAATAGTCCTAATATTTATAACTGTCCCATTTGTCCCATTTCTAATTTTTAGATCCCGACCTTATTACGTTATTTTGAGACAGGGAAATACATCAAAAAAGCCTTAGAAAGCTCTAGTTTTAAAGTTCTAGACCGAGGTTGGGAGCAAATTAAAACACTTAGAGTGAGCAAGCACCGTATCAAACGGTGTTTTTGCTTTATATTGGAGGTTTTTATCTTTTAATTCAAGGTTCTGAAGTAGGAAATTGAGAAGTTGGCGTTTTTCGGATACTTCAGAACTATCAAATATTTCTCCTGCCCTTTGAGCCATATTTAACACTGTATTTGTGGTAATATAGAACTCTTTATCTGCTATGTTGTGCCTGTTTATTTCGTTCATAATCTTATCCTGCTTTTCAGTGTATTTTTTAAACTTTTGGTTATATAAATTGTTAGTAATTCTCGTAGAAATAAGCCCAATGTTTCTTGTAGCCCTGGGTGGATAAATTATCTTCTATTTTTTTGTAGTAATTTTTTTCTAGCTCTTTAAGCGTTACGTACTCGTCGCCATTTTCGTCTATAAAAGTTTCCATATTTCATTACATTTTTATATTAATTATCACCTCTTTAAATATTTGATTTTGCAAGTTTATTCTGATAATATTAACTAATATTAAAAAAATTTCAATTATCCGATATGTATTTTATTTATCTAGATGAAAGTGGAAACACTGGCAAAGATCATACCAGTATTAATCAACCAATACATTTTATTTCTGGCGTTGCGATTAAAAGAGATTGTATGCAGAAGGTTGAAAACGATGTAAAAAGGTTGCTTCCAAATTTTTTGCCACATTCTCAAAATTATGATTTTGAATTTCACGGCGAAGAAATGTTTAGGGGTAAAAAGTATTTTAAGCACCACGAGTTGGAAAAGAGGCTTTCTGCTTTTAATGCGATAGTTGATATTGCGAAAAATAATTCTTTAATATTCTTTTCTCAGGGTATAGACAAAAAAAAGCATAATAGAAAATATATCAATCCTTATCATCCTCATAACGTCGCCTTTATGTATTTAATAGAAAAGATAGATAAGTTTTTGGAAGAAAAGAATGCTTTTGGTGTCGTTGTTATGGATAAGGGGAATAACTTAGAACAAGAGATTATTAATGACTTTGATTACTACAAGGAGAGTGGAACAGCCTATGGTTCTTTTTCAAGGGAGATTAAATTTTTTTTAGACAATGTTTTTTATGTGGAAAGTCATAATTCGTATTTATTACAAATTGCCGACGTTATTGGTTATATTTATTCAAGTAAGCGATTGTCTGATAGGGGAATTGGCAATAAAAACTCATACCATAGAAAATATATTTTGTCCTTGTATAACGAGATGAAGGATTTAATTAGATACAAGGCAATTGATCCAAGTCATTAAAAAAACCCCAGCATTAAACTGAGGTTTTTTTGACGTAATCGGTCTTCTTCTTGCGAAGTGAATGTAACTCTTAAGCAAAAGTTAACTACCGACTACACTTGTATTGTATCATACATTCTATTATATGTATATTAAATCATTCTATTTATGCTTGATAACTCTAGCTCAATCTCTTCCCAGTCAATAATTCTAAACACGTTCTTAATGGGGGAGCTGTAATATTGAAATAGACTAATATCAGTCTATTTTTTTGTTAAATAATTGACGTATCTATATATTTATTATACATTAATATAATTAGTTTTTTTAAAATTAAATTAGTATTCATTTAAAAATGTAGGAAATGATTAGATCTGTAAAAAAGGTAAGTAATTTAGTTCCAATTAAAAATGTTATAATCTCTGTTTTTGATAAAACAAGATTAGATACTTTAGTTTCTGGTTTGATTAAGAATTGCCCAGAGGTAATGATATATTCAACCGGAGGGACATTTAAGGCTATAAAAGAAATTTTAGAGCCAGGAGACGCTGAAAAACACCTGAAAGAGGTGTCTGAGTATACAGGACAGCCTGAAACTGAGGGTGGGCTTGTAAAAACACTGCATCATAAATTATTCCTGGGCTATCTTACAGAAACATACTGTGAAGCGCATCAGGAAGACATGAAAAGAGAGGGTGCTGTGCCTATTGATCTGGTTGTTATGAACCTTTATCCCTTTAAAGATGTTGTTAAAAGCTCTGATGTAACAATTGAAGAGGCAAGGGGTAATATTGATGTCGGCGGACCATCAACCCTAAGGGCAGCAGCTAAAAACTGGCACCGTGTAATGACTTTAGCATCTCCAAAATGGTATGCTGGTTTCATAGAGTCCTTGGAAATAAATCACGGAAAAACAGATGCTTACAGAAGATTTATCGGATGGAAAAGAACATTTAGAGTACTTGCAGATTATGACGCTGAGATACGAACCTATCTTGAAACACGTGCCTTGTTTGCAGATGCTTTGACGAGCTATGAGTTCATATAATATGAATTCATATTTTGGAGGATTGTGAAAAAACAGTCCTCTTTTTATTATATTGACATATCTATAATAATGTGATATAGTACAGATACTATTAATTGTTCATTTATAAATCAGGAATAAGCCATACGAAGACTCAATTAATTTTGACTCAACCTATCGTTTATTCCAAAAAAAATTAAAATTATGACAGGTTTATTTATTGTTGCTTTTGCTTTTGTTGGCTTTATTGGTTATTGTCTTGGAAATTCCAGAAGAGGAAGACTAGTTAAGTACACCAATGAATTACCCAATGGTCTCATGAGAGTGATTAGCACTGACAAATTTTAACAGTTTTGGAAGATTATAGTGCTGGTAGAAGTCGCTTTTTAGTTTCTACAGACGTTTTTGGTGGCAAACCTATTCGCCCCAAAGATGTTGTAAGAAAAATAAAAAGTGAGAAAGAAAGAAAAGCCTTAGGTATCCGAGTTCTTGGATACCCACCATTGGTAAAAGATGTAATTTAAAATTACAAGCTCCATCTAAAATTAGATGGAGCCTTTTTTTATTTATACTAATATTCATCTTGCTAAAATGCTAAATGATTGATATATTATTTATGAAATAAGTCTTATATTAATCTTTTATGATTAACAAAATATTACAAATTATAATAATATTTGTTTTCATATTTAGCGCCCTAGCTAGCCCTACTCAAGCTTCTAGTTTAAAAGAAGAATTTGCAGGGAAGATACTACTTCAAGTAGAAAAAAATGGGGAAGCTTGGTATGTTGCACCAAATACATATGATAGATATTTTCTAGGTCGCCCTAATGATGCTTTTCAAATTATGAAAAAGCTAGGATTAGGTGTTTCAGAAAATGATTATTTAAGATTTCGCGTTACTGCGCCAAAGAAACTCTGGGGCAGTATTATTTTACGTGTAGAAGAAAACGGTGAAGCTTATTATATAGATACACAAAAGGGTGATTTGCATTACTTAAGTAGACCAGCAGACGCTTTTAAGATTATGATTAAGCTTGGCACTGGGATAAGTGATGATAATTTAGATTTAATACCTATAAACAATGACTCTTTAAAGGAAAACTTAAATATAGATTTATCTTCTGAGACAAGAAAAATATTGCATGTTCCATCGGAGTTGGAATTAAAAACACTTTCATTAATAAATGATTATCGTGAGTCACTTGGCCTTAATAATTTGGTCTGGAATGACGAAATAACTAAAATAGCCAGAGATCATAGTCAAAATATGAGTGAAGAAAAGGTGGCTTTTGGTCATGATGGTTTTCTAGAGAGATCAGAATTAATAATTAATACAATTGGAGCCACAGCTACTGCTGAAAATGTTGCCTACAACATGGGTTATTCTGACCCTGTTAGTCAAGCTTTTAGAGACTGGATTAACAGCCCAGGACATCGCATAAATATTGAAGGTGACTACACTTGTACTGCCATTGGTATCTATGAATCTGATTCTGAAAAATTGTACTTTACTCAGATTTTTGCAAAGCAATAATTAATGATATAAATATGAGCAACTTAGCAAAAAAATATCCTAGGGTAGGAATCGGAATTATGATTAAAAATGAGAACGGGGAAGTACTTTTAGGTTTAAGAAAAGGATCTCATGGATCAGGTGAATGGTCCTTTCCAGGTGGTCATTTAGAATTTGGCGAAACTATATATGAAACAGCTAAACGAGAAGTAAAGGAGGAGACTGGATTAAATATAGATGACTTTCACTTAATATCAGTCGCAGATGAAATGAGATATATAGAAACAGATAATAAACATTATTTAAATATTGGCGTGTCAGGACTTTATCAAGGAGGCACTCCCGCTGTTATGGAGCCTGATAAATGTGTAAAATGGGAATGGTTTAATTTAGATAATTTACCAAATAAATTATTTGAAGGAACTGAGTTAGTTATTAGGAATTTTAAAGATAATAAAATATATCAAAATAATAAATAATTATTAGTATAATAATATATTAATTTTAGATTGACATAAGAGCATATAAGTAGTATGCTTTTTTGATAGATTAAATTAAAACTATTGAACATTAAAACTAAATATAATGAAAGTGAAAAAGTTTAGAGAAAAGAAACAAAGATTTTTAAGTATCATGATAAAAATGATACAAGTATTGGACGCTAAGGTTTTTAAAAAAACTGCCAAAGTGAGAATCTGTAATGAATCTTACAAAAGTAGAGAAATTGCTGGCTTTTCAGCTAAAAGACTCTTATTTAGAATCCTGGGCTTTCGTGATGATTATATAATTTTTGTTATTAGTCCTATGTGGAAAAATATTATAGATTTAAAATTATATGAAAAAGAGCTAACAACTATTGCTGTTCACGAAGTACGTCACAGATTTCAACACTATAATAAGCGTGCCTTAATCTCGCATAGTTTTGCAAAAGAAAATCCAGCAATCGATCAAGCGCTAGTAGAGTATGCAGAAAACTCTTCCAAAGCTAAATCCATGGTTGTAAAAAAAAGAGAATTTGACGCTTTTTTAATTGGTGCTTTAGCTGCTAAACATTATTTACAAAATAGTACTGATAAAGACAATGCTCTTGCAGGTATGGTGAGGTTAATAAAGTGCAAAGAAACTGATCTTTTAGAAATTATAAAAGAGTGTAAACTGTAACACTCTTTTTTTATTGTAATATTTATAATCTCTATTTTATTTATTGACATAATACTATAATTATGATATATTGATATTATTAAGATGATCATTAACATTAAAATAATTTATAATCATGAAAAGCTATGTTATTATTTCTGTTTTAGCCTTAATTTCTCTCTGTTCTTGCAATAGTTGCAATCAATCAGATTGGGACGAAATTATAATTCCAAGTGATGAAAGTTTAGTCTTTATGAGCATGGATAAAAATGATCCATATTACAGTAAAGCTATCATTATACCTATGGATGAAAATTTTACCGATACTTTATTTGTATTTAATCGGAATCAAGTTGCAAAAGTATGCTACTTCAAGCTGACTAATCCAAATAATGATATACGTTTGGAGTATATAAAGGAGGCTAAGGAAGTGAGATTCATTTATCTGGTAGAATAGGGCTAAGATGATTTCATTAGTTATGTAAAATAATAGGGGTTCAACAATGAACCTCTTTTTTGTTTAGCTTTGACCTCTGTTATTGTTGATAGATCATTTCTTTTAAAATAATCCAATATGAGTATAAGGCATCTAAGTTTTACTTGATAACTATTATGTCAATTAAGCTGTTCTTTTATTGATTAATTTAATATTGGATTTTGAGCTAGAATGTAGCATTAATCTATTGACATATTTAAATAAATATGATATACTGATATTATCGTTAAATTGTTCATTAACATTAAAATAATATAAAAATGAAAGCAAGTATTATGAATTTGGTTGAAACAATACCTAGTGGATTAATGGAGTTAAAACCAGCAATGACTATTTCTGGCTATCGCGACAACTTTGGATTTGATTTAAAAAACATTCATACAATTTATCAATCCAAGCGGATTAACTCTAAGCGTGAGGAATGGTTTGCATTTCCAAGGAAAACACTAAAGGATCTTTTTACCGTTCAAAAAGAATCCAATGGAGATTTATTAGTGCTTTACATTGCTGAAGTTATAAAAAACGGTAAAGTCTATTGTTATTTAGTTTTGTCCGATCAGGCTTACCAGAAAATCTTAGATGATAAAAGCAGTGAAATACTGCAAGTTCATCAAATGTACTCAAAGTTTTGGCAGGATTACATCGCCTTAAATAGCGCGAATTAAAAATATCATGTTAAAACAAAACTCTACTAAATTATTGGTAGAGTTTTTTTATTTATTTAATTTGAAATAATAGATTAATGTAAGTTTTAAAGTTGACAAATAATCATACTTATAGTAGAATTTTTTATATCAATTAAATAAACTGGACTTTAAAACTAAATAAAAACATAGAAAAATGAAAAGTATTACTGAATTTAAAGAAATGGCATTTAATGCGTTTAAAGTGGAAAAAAAATTAATTCCTTCGTCCGTGGATCCAATTTTATTTCTTTATTCTCTTGAATGGAGTGTACCACTTGGTCTACCATTTAATGAAAATGATGTTGCAAAAATGAATCTTAATTTGGATGAAAGGGGTTGTTTTGGAAGAGCGGTGAAAGCTGCTGTTATTGCTGAAACCCACTTTCCGAAGATTAATTTTTACTCAGGTGAAGTTTGTCAGGATTTACTACGCACCTTATTAATTGCAAGCGCAACTCCTCGCGACTGGTGCGATGAAACATATCTTAATGAGATATTGCAATATGAAGCTCCACATCATGTAGTTATTTATAGTAACAGGCAATTTGATCCTAGTTTTAAGTACATAAGCTTAAAGCCTGAAGATTTGAGTCACCCATCTATCTTGAAGCATAATTTATGGGGCGCCTTGCATGCTTCTTATTTAGTGAGTGAAGCTTTTCATATAAAAAATCCTTATGAAAGCTTGAAATTTCTACTTAAAGCTAGAGAGATTTATCCTGAAAACATTTTAATTAAAGAAAATATTGCTGGCAGACAAATTAGCCTTGGTAATTATCATGCTGCAATTGGAATGATAAAGGAGTCTGCAAAGCTGAGAAAGGATGCAAAAATGCTGTGGGTACTTTATAACCTGACGGGAGACGAGCATTATAAAAAGAGGATTGTAAGAGAATATAATAAGTCTATGTTTAATTACCTTAATAAATTGATTTCATGACAAGAGATGATTTGTCACCCGTCATGCAGCAGGCATATGATGCTCTTGCTACTGATGAGCAGAAAAGAGAATTGCTTGAAAATCATTATGATATGCTTTGTCAGATGAAAAAAGGAGCAATAGCTCGAGTTTATGCCCGCAATTTTTCGCATAATGTAGGCGTACATTTAAGCAAAATTAATTAAATTAACGCCAGGAAAAAGAACAAGCCTAAAAGTAAAATTGTTCATAGTAATAGCCAATAAAAAGTTGGCTATTTTTTTATATTTTAAATAGTTAGTATTGACATATATATATTAATATGTTATTATATAATAATAAATAATATTTATTACCTAAGTTATTGGGGTTGTCAATAACAAAACGAACTTTACAATAAAAAAAATAAAAATGAAAAGAAGTAGTAAGTATGTTATTAGTTTAGTTTTTCTTTCTGTTGTGACCTTCCTTGTTGTTAATCTGATAAAGTCAGATTACCTTGTTTTTAAAATTAAAGAGGTGAGCAAATACAGTGTTGAAAAAATTCTGCACAAAGGGGCAGATGCTGCCATAGATGAAGTTTTCTCTATTATTGAAGAAAATGAAAGAAATGCGATTTTTCACACAACTGAGCACCGGAAATTTTATGTTCATCCCAGGTACGTAGCTGCAATAGCCAGGCAAGAAATGTTGTGGCAAAATCTTCGTCCAGGTTTTAAAAATGATGAGAAAAAATACTGGAATGTGGCTTATATTACTTACACTATGGGTGCTGATTATCACCGGGACTACCATGCAGAAAATGCACCTAAAAGTATCAGCCGTCACATGTTAAATGCACGCGCCCATATTATTGAGATGGGCAAAAAGTATTTTTCTAATCCGGAAAATCTTAGTAATTTTGCAAAAGCAAAACTTCCTAAGATAAAAGAAAGATTTCATCAATCTTCTTTTAAAACTAAGGAGGCTTTTATAAAGTGCCTAACCCAGATTAAAAACCATAATCAAGGTGATTATACTGGCTCTAAGTATATTTATGAATTTCTTGAAAGAAGAAGAATTGAGGGCGGAGACGAGTTAGTAGCAACTTACAAAAAAGTAGCAGCTAATATTTTAAACGAGCTAAGGAAAACTACTTAAAAAAACAAACCTCACTAAACAAAGTGAGGTTTTTTATTGTATCTATTTTTATATTTAGCTTTTTTACTTTAATTTTGTTATAATTTTACTAACATTATGAACTATAATAAAGTAATTAAATTTCTTAAAAAGAATTCATTTTTACTATTAGTATTGTCACTGTTTTTACTGGCTCTAATACTTAGTAGTTTTATTAATTGGGACTTTGCGGGTCTTCTTTCTTCTCGTGAAGAATTAGCTGATTTTGTAAATTCTTTTGGAATCTTAGGGGCAGTGGTTTTGATTTTAATAATAGCCGTAGAAGTTATTATTGCTCCTTTACCAGGCTTTATTCCAGCTTTAACTGCTGGCTTTATCTTTGGACCTCTTTTAGGTGCTTTATATATTTATATTGGTAATATCATTGGAACTCTAGTTGTTTTCTTTTTAGTTAAAAAATATGGTAGATCTCTTGCTTATAGATTTTTTAAAGAAAAGAAGATTATAAAATATGAAAAAGCTATAAATAAAAGTGAAAACTGGTTGTTGCTATTATACTACATACCAATTTTTCCTCTTGATGTAATAACTGCAGCTTTTGGACTCTCAAGGATTAAACCAGTCAAATTTATTACCAATATAGTCTTTGCTTATTTAGTATATGCTTTAATTTTATCTTTCTTTGGTGATGTAATTGCAGATTTTTACTTTAGAATTTTTTAATTTTAATTAAGTTTAGAATGATTAAATAATAAATAGAAGACATGTATATAACAAAAACAGATTATCTTGAATATACTTTTTGTAGAAAGAATCTTTGGTTAAAAAAACATAAACCAGAGATATTTGAAAACCTAGAATTATCTGAATTTGAAAAGAAAATTATTGAAGAAGGAAACTTAGCAGACTTAGAAGCTAGAAACTTATTTCCCGATGGCATATTAGTAGATAGCCAGGGAAGATATGCAATTACAGATACTAATACCTATATTAAAAAGAAAGAAAGGGTAATTTTTCAGGCAACCTTTTTTGAGAATGATTTCTATATACGTGCTGATATTTTAGTATACAACGCAAAGCTAAAAGCATATGAGTTATATGAAGTAAAAGCATCTAATGATATAAAAAGGAAAGTTCCTAATAATTATATAAATGATTTAGCTTTTCAAAAAAATGTTATTGAAAAAAGTGGTATAAAAATATATAAGTCTGGAGTTATACACTTAAATAGGCACTACAGAAAGAAAGGTAAAATTAACTACAATGAACTTTTTATTATATCTGATTTAAGTGATGAGGTTAAGGAAGCGCAGGAAAAGGTAAAACAGGAAATGAGAGATATAAAAAGATATTTAAGCATGCCAGAAGATAAAGGGTGTGAGTGTTTATATAGAGGCAGAAGTAATCATTGCACCAGTTTCAGTTATTCTAATCCAGAGGTACCAGAATATTCAGTACATGATATAAATAGGATAGGAAGTAATAAAAAGTTATTATATGATTTGATTGATAGGCGTATATTTAAGCTAGAAGATATTGATAGGGCAGATATGTTAACTGGGGCTAAAAAAGCTCAGTATGACGCTTATATGAGCAAAAAAAGTATAATTGATAAGGAAACTATCAACAAAATACTGTCTAAATTAAAATTTCCTCTACAATTCTTTGATTATGAAGGTTTTATTAGTGCTATACCAATATTTGATAATTTTGGTCCATATGAACAAGTACCATTTCAATATTCACTTCACATAATGACAGCAGATGGTAATATTAAACATAAGGAGTTTATCATCACTGAAACTAATGAAAATCCTACCCTGGCCTTAGTTAAGCAAATGAAAAAAGATATTGATCCTAAAAAATCAACCATTGTCTGGCATATGAGTTATGAAAAAGATAGAAACAAAAAATTAGCTCAACTACACCCAGAGTATAAAGACTTTTTAGAAGAAATGAATGATAATATCTTTGATTTAAAAACAATCTTTTCAAAAAACTATTATGTAGACTACAGATTTAAAGGTAGTGCTAGCATAAAAAAGGTTTTACCTGTTTTAATTCCAAGTCTTAGTTATAATAATCTTAATATTAGAAAAGGAGATCAGGCTAGTGAGCGTTGGGAAAAAATGATTCACAAAGATACTAAAAAAGAGGAAAAGGAAGAAATTAAAAATGATTTATTAGAATACTGTAAATTAGATACTTGGGCTATGGTGGAAATATATAAATATTTAATTAATATGAAGACTAAATAATTAAAAAATAAGATTATATAGATTTTCTATCATAGATATAATTTTTTTACTACAATAAAATAAGAAAAATAATAAATATAATAACTATGTTTAATTTAGAAAAAATACAAGAACCAAAACAAAATACAAAATTAGAGAATGAAGAAAAACTTGAACAAAAATCATCTCAAGAGCTTTTAGATATCAAAGAGAAAATTAGCCAATTAAAAGATAAGAAATTGTATTCAGAAAACCCAGAACAGTACAAGGAGTTAAGTTATCAAACCTATAAAGACTTAGGCACCTTTTTTATAAATAATGGCGGTGAATTTGCTAGTGATGTTAATAATGTCTATAAAAAATATCAAAACAATTATAGTGATCCATTAATTGTAAGAAGAGAAGATCCAGGAAAAGTAGCTGAACTAATAGATGGCACTGATGTTGATTTAAAATTTGACCCAAAAGTAGTAGGTGATAGAGGGGATAAGTATGCTAATTCTGCTATTTGGCCTTATGGAAAAAATCCTGTGGCAGGTATTAAAAACGCTTTCTTAGAAGGTAGGGGTATGGCTGGACCACTAGTTATCCTCACAGCTATAAAACCTGATCCAAAAAGTACAAATATAGAAGTACCTAAGAACTTTAAGAAGAAAGTTGGAGATATAGATAGGGAAGCAGTAAGAATATTATCTGGTAGCGTCAGTAAGGAGGATTTAAAGTTTATAATACTTAGAATTCAAAAAGACTTTTTTCCTAAAGAGAACTTAAGTAAAGAAGAGATTAAAAATAATCCAAAACAAATATTTAGAGCTATTGAGTTTTAATAATAAAAAAAGGCTAATCTAATTAGCCTTAACTTTTATGCATTTCATGCATAGTTCTGCACCAGGAACAATATTTAACCTTTCCCTTTCAATTTTCTCAGCACACTTTTCACAGTAGCCATACTGACCACTGTCAATTTTTTTAAGAGCCTTTTTAAGGATTGGTACTAGAACACTTTGTTTATATCTAGTATAAGGAGATACATCACCATTTTCTAACTCTTCCTTAATTCTTTCTTGATTGTAATACTTGTTAATCCTCTCATGAATCCTTTGTTTTTGCTTCTTTAAAAAATTGCTGCTAAATTCATTATTTCCCATGCTAAAATCTTTTTTTTGTTTTTGAATGAACTATTACTGAACTAATATAATACACCTTTTTTGAATTAATGTCAAGTACTTAATTGTTTGTATAAAGTAATATATTTTTAAATAAAAATATCTATGTTATAATTTAGCTACTTATAATTTATATAAGAAATTAATAAAGCAATCTTTTTAATTTAAAAGTAATTAAAACTATTGCAAGAAATAGTATGAAAAAATTAACTTACTTATTGATTGTGTCAATGCTATTTATTAGTGTGATACTACTAACAGGCAGCGCTAAAGCGCAAGAAGAAAATACTAACAACACAGATAGTAATGAACCAGTGCCTTGTACTATGGAATACTTGCCAGTTTGTGGTGAGGATGGAGAAACTTATCCAAATCGTTGTGTAGCGGAACAACAACACAATGTTGAGGTGCTAAGAGAAGGAACTTGTGAGGGCGATGGTGATATTAACGATGATAGCGATGATGATGGTGTGGATGATGAAGAAGAACCTGAAAATAAGGATGATATAGATAGTAATGACGATGAAGAAGAGGTGGGTAATGATATTGCTAAAATGAGAAAAAGAGCAGCTCTTTTATTTAGAGATCAAATGCATGAAATTTTTGCTGAAATAAAGGAAACTAGAAATGAAATTAGAGAAAAAAATGCTGAGTTAAGACAATTAAAAAAACTAGCCGCTGACATGAGTAAAGTGAATGAGGTAGTTAGAAATTCAATTAACTCTTTTGTTGCATACGGTGTTGATGATAATACAAAAAGACTTGGTGAGGGCGAAAGAGCTGCAGTAATCCACTCTTTTAAAGAAGCCTATGAAAAATTGCCAGAATCTGAAGAAGAGTTAACTGATGTAATTAAAATTTCAAATGGAAGATGGCCAGGAAGAACTAGTGAAAAAGCTGAAAATGAGGCTAGAAAAAGATTTAGAGAGATATACAAAAGAGAGCTTAGAGAAAGCAACCCTCATGATATGTCAGCCATGAAGATTATGGCTTATGGTTTAAAGCAAAGAGCTGAAAATAGAAACTTAAATAGTGAAGAAAAAGGTATTGAAATATTTAAAGATATATTTGGACACTTACCTGAGTCAACTGAAGACTGGAACATTATGCAAGCCATAACTTATTCAGGAGCTACTAGATAAAAACAGAGAACAAAAAACACCATATTAAAAAGGTGTTTTTTGTTATATAAAATATTTTTTTTGCTAATACTTCATAGTTGCTCTTCAATACTTACATTTATTTATCAACAACAAATAAGAAAATGAAGCTTTACTTATATTTTTATATATGGGAAAATATAAAATGATATAAATAAATTAAAATAGTATTATACAGTCCTAAGTGGAGTCTATAATCACTTAATATTACAAATATGGCTAAAAGGGATACCGGTGTGGGTAAAAAGAAAAAAAGTAAATCACACAAAACTGCTAAAAGATTAGAAATTAAAAGATTAATGCTAGAAGAGAAAGCTAAGAAAAGGCAGAAAAAATAAAAAAAGTATAAATAAAAACAGACCCTAGTAGAGTCTGTTTTTATTATGTAAAAAAGTTATTACGCTTTTTTAATATTTACTGCAGCATTTCCCTTAGGAGTGTTTTCAACTTCGAAAGAAACTTCGTCTCCTTCTCTTAGTTCGTCGAAACTAACACCCTCTAGGTTATTGGCGTGAAAAAATAAATCATCAGAGCCTTCTTGACTAATAAAGCCAAAATTTTTGTCAGTAAGTTTTTTGATTGTACCTTGCATAAAAATGTAAAGATAAATTTAACTTAATAAATATTAAGCTGTAGAAATCCGACTTTATCTCTACATCGCTTATATTTCTTACTCTTAGATTAAGAGCAGTCAGCTTGTTAGCTAACATTAGTATATTATATTAATTTTTAATAAATGTCAATAGATGATCTTTAAAGCTAATATTAAGCCAATAAATTAACAATGGTTTTATTGTTGCTAATGAAGTATGCTACTAAATAAAGTAATACTATATTTCCTAGAATAATTACTGGTATTATTTTTTTATATTTTATACCTGCCAAGCCCAAGCTAATATTTAAAATATCACCAGGGAAGGGCGTGAAAGCATTATATACAAATATAATAATATAAATTAAGTATAAAGATTGTTTTTTTGCCCAAGCACTTAATTTCTTAATTATAGATTGCCATTTTTCGTTTTCAACGGTTCTGCTTTTATGACCAAAATAATAAAAAATACTGTCACCAATACTTAAACCTAGGCCACCCATTATGGCTAGTAATAGTGAATTATCAATACCTGAAGCAATACTTATATAAACAGTATAAAAAGTAGCAGAGACAAAACTTGAAGAACCACTTAATACTGCTATAATAAATATTAATAAATATACATTACTAAGACCAATA
Organism: uncultured Gammaproteobacteria bacterium; assembly: GCA_964473565.1. GTDB lineage: Bacteria > Patescibacteriota > Patescibacteriia > Patescibacteriales > UBA12465 > JAIPJO01. The sequence goes on along the minus strand of CAYYPI010000006.1, from coordinate 12,931 downwards.
ATTTGAATAATGTTTTGAGCTCCTAAAAAATAAACTGCACTTATCCAAATTATTATTAAAATAAAAAGCACTAATAATGTAAAAAGGTTTAAGTATTTTTTGCTGTAATATTTCTTTATTAACATAATCACATATTATCACAGTCCTTATTTTATTAAAATATGATAAAACTAGAGTATAAAAACTATAATCCTAATTACCCACATTTTTTTTCTAATGAAAAAGAAATTCTAGAAACTGCCTTTCCTAATGAGGTGGAAATTATTCATATTGGTAGTACTTCAATTTTTGGTTTAGGTGGCAAAGCAATTATAGACATCATGGCGGCAAGTGAGAAAAATAAGTTAATTGAAATAAAAAATAAACTTCTTAATTTAGAATATAATTATCATCAAGAAATATCATTTGGCGGTAGAGATTTCTTTAGTAAAGATAAAAGAAATAATAAGGATATGATTAGAATTCATCTTCATTTGACTAGTAAAAATAGCAGTGCCCATAAAAAAGCTATTGCCTTTAAAGATTATTTATCAAGTAATAAAAAAATAGCAATAAACTATCAAAACTTTAAAATAGAAACCATGAAAAAAACTCAGGGTGATTATAAAAAATACAGAGAGATTAAAAATAAATATATAGATAAAATACTTAAATCTATTTATTAAAATTAAGAATTTGTACTTGCAATAAAAATTGTTTCCAAACTTTATTATTTGGCTCTAAAACAGTTAATTCATAAAGAATATCTTGTGCTTGTGAGTATTCTTTCGTTTGCATGTAATAACCAAGCTTGAAATCTAAATAATTAATGTAGCCAAAATTATCTTTAAATCTGTTAAATAATTCTTCTATTTTCTCTTCTTGATTTTCTTTTGTATAAATAAATAATAATTTACGGTAGGGAACTATAAATCTTGGGCTTTTCTCTAAGGCAATTAAATATTGTTTTTCAGCTTCATTTAATTTATTTATTGCCAGTAAAGAGTTAGCATAATTAGAGTGAACTTGCGGATAGAAGTCGCTTATGGATAAGGCTTTTTCATAATGTTTAATTGCTTCCTTATACCTTCCTTCATTAGCTAAAGCCATACCTAAATTATTATGCTGGATAAAGCTATTTGGAGTATACTCTAGGTTATATTGATAAAAAGTAATTGGGTCTTGCCAAAGCTTGTTTCTTTCAATTGTTAAATGAGATAAATAAAATACATAGACAAATATTGTTATTATAAATATATAAAAAATATATATTTTAGCCTTTTCTTTTTTAATTCTATTTATTAGTAAAAGTAATAAAGAAAATAATGCTAAGTAAAAACCTAAGATAGGCAGATAAAGCCAGTGTTCATACATAGGTCTATTAATAGATATAACATTAGTTCTAGGAGCTAATATTATAAAAAACCACAAAAGTCCAAAAAGAAAATACTTATTTTTATTATATATTTTATAAGCAATATAGAATAATACTACTGAAAGAAAAATTAAACCTAAAACTGGCCAGGAAAGAAAATTACTTACAACACTCACCTCAGGTGCCATGTGTAAATTACAAGGTATAAATAAAAGTTTAAAGTATTTCCAAATCACTAAACAAAAAGTGTATATTCTTACCCACAGACTGCCATCATATAAACTATTATAAGTCGATCCTGCTAATAGTTGATTAAAATTTAAAACTGTTATTCTTAAAATAAAATAAACAATAGAAATAGAAAAGTAGGGAATTAATTTTATTAAAGATTCTTTAAGTTTCTTTTTTCTAAAATAAAATACTAACTCAATCAATAAAACTAGAGCTGGTAAAAAAATTACTTGCTCTTTTATCATTAAACCTAAAACAAATAACAATAAACTTAAATAAACATATAGCTTCTTTTTAGTTTCTCTAAACTGTGTATACAAAATTAAAACAGCTAAGCTAAATAGAGTTGATAGTGGATCAGCTCTGCCAGCGACATATGTTACTGCTTCAGTTTGTAATGGATGAATTAGAAAAAATAAAGCTGGTAAAAAAGAAAGCAAGAAGCGCTCATTCGTTAATCTATAAAGCAAAACAAATCCTAAAAAAGCAGACAATATATGAATAATTGTATTAGTAAGGTGGTAGCCTACGGGATTTAAACCCCAAAACTGGAAATCAAAAGCAAAACTAAGAAGAAGCAGCGGTCGCCAATAATTACTCACCTGGCCAGCGCCACTAATTAAATTTTCACTAAAATATTTAGGAAAATATGATAAATCTTGTGTATAAGCATTGTTTACTATCACATCATCATCATCCCAAAAAAACTCATTATTAAATGAGTTAAAATATATTACTATACCAATAATTAGAAAAAATAATAAAACTGCTATATAAAGCTGTTTTTTTGATAGATTTATATTCATATAAATATATTTTAATATTAAAGAGCAAAAAGAACAAGTAAAAGACTTCTAGCTTTTATTATAATTGACCACTAACTATATATTTAATATAATTATTTTATATGAATAAACCTCTTGCAGTATATAAACCTAAAGGACCAAGTTCTAATCAGTATTTAAACAGAATAAGGTCACTACTAAACACTAAGAAAATCGGTCATGCTGGAACATTAGACCCTTTAGCCAGTGGTGTTTTGGTTATTGGTATAGGCAGAGTTGCTACCAAGCAACTAAACTCTATAATTAAAACTGATAAGGAATATATCGCTGAGATAAAGTTTGGACAAGTTAGCACTACTATGGATGAAGAAGGAGAGAAAGAAATTAAAGTTGAAAAAAAGCCAGGAGATTTTGATTTAAATAAAATTAAAAAAGCACTAAAAGACTTTATTGGTGAAATTAAACAAAAACCACCTAAATATAGTGCTTTAAAAATAAATGGTCAAAGTGCCTATAAATTAGCTAGAAAAGGAGAGCAATTTGACTTAAAAGAAAGAAAAGTTAATATTTATAGCCTAGAAATTTTAAAATATGAGTGGCCTTATTTAATCCTTAAAGTACATTGTGGCTCTGGGGTCTATGTAAGGTCATTAGCTCATGATTTAGGCTCTAAATTGCATGTAGGAGCTTATTTAAGTAATTTAGAGAGAACTAGGGTCGGAGAGTTTAAAAGTGAAGACAGTATCAGCCTAGAAGACTTAAAAGTAACGTATGAGAAAAATAATTAATTCTATAAAATAATTTAAAATCTTTAATTTAAATAAAATAAATATATGGATAATAAAAAGATAAAAATTAGTCTTATTTTAGGCACTGCTAGAGAGGGGAGACAATCAGTTAAAGTATTTAATTATATAGAAAAGTTTTTAAGCAAAAGAACTGATATTGAACTTTTTAAAGTAGATATAAAAGATTTTGATTTAAACAAAACCATAGCACCATGGACTGAAAGTGAGAAAAGTCAGAAGTTTAAAGAAATTGCTAAAAAAAGCGATGCCTTCATATTAGTTATTCCAGAGTATAATCATAGTTTTCCAGGAGAAGCTAAATTATTACTGGACCAAGCAATGAAGGAGTATATGAATAAGCCAATTATATTAGCCGGTGTTTCTGCTGGTGGCTTTGGAGGAGCAAGGGCGGTTGAATCTATGTTACCCGTTCTTAGTGAGTTAGGACTTAGATATATTGCATATCCGCTATACTTCTCTAATGTTGAAGAAAGTTTTAAATTAAAAGAAGAAGAACTTGATGATAAATATCAAGACAAAATAAATGAAAGTTTAGGCGAGTTAATAAAAGAGGTTTAATTATATTTTCTACCAAACTTCTGTTTACTGTAAGTGAATAGGATAATGAGATCAATTAATGCTAGTAGAAAAGGAATAAAAGTCCAAGAAAACAATAAGTAGAGAACTCCAGCTTTTATTTTACCTAAATAGAACTTATGAATTCCAAAAGCACCAAAAAATAAGGTTAAAATAATTGCAATTATTTTATTTTTTTTATAATGCATAATTTATGGCTAGTATTATTATGTTTATATTATAATATATATTAGTAATAATAACAATTTGTTGACAAAATAATATTTAGTGATATACTAGGTATAGAAATTAATTTATAAGTTTTGCCACAGACAGCAAGCAGCTCGTAAGACTTGCCGAGGTGAAAAGAATTTACATAATTCTTTTTAGTGACTGTGGTAAAACACAGTTTTTTGTTTATGGCTAAATCAAAAGAGCAAAAACAGGAAATCTTAAAAACGTTAGAAGAAAAGATTAATCGTAGTAAATCTATCGTCTTTGCTAGCTTTAACGCTTTAGGTGTACAAGATAACCAAGAGCTAAGAACTAAACTTAGAGAAGAGGGTGGAGAATACTATGTAGCTAAGAAAACCTTATTAGATCTAGCATTAAAAGGTCAAAACGTAAAAGATCTTGATGTTAAAAACTTTGAAGGTAAATTAGCCACTATTTTTTCTTATAACGATGAGGTTAGCGCTGTTAAAGCCTTAGATAGCTTCCGTAAAGATAACGAAGAAAAGTTAAACTTTATGGGCGGTATCTTAGAGAATAAATTCTTAAGTGCTGAAGAAGTAGTTAGCCTTGCTAAGATTCCTAGCAGAGAAGAGCTTTATGCCAAAATGGTTGGTTCTTTGAATGCTCCTGTATCAGGATTTGCTAATGTCCTATCAGGTAATTTACGTAAATTAGTGTATGCCTTAAATGCTGTAAAAGAGGCAAAAAGTTAATTATTAATTTAAGTTATAGTTTTTAATTATTTAAACTAATATTAAAAACATAATTATTTAAAATTATGGCAGAAGAAAAAAAAGAAGAGCAAACACAAGCTGCTGCTCCAGAAACTACAGAAGAAAAAAAAGAGGAAACTAAAGAAGTTGAAGTTCCTGAGAAATTTCAAAAACTAGTTTCAGAAATCGAGCAAATGACTGTGCTTGACTTAGCTGAGTTTGTTAAAATTCTTGAAGAAAAATTTGGTGTTTCTGCTGCTGCTCCACAAATGATGATGCAAGGTGGTGCTGCAGGAGGTGCTGAAGAAGCTAAAGAGGAAAAAACTGAATTTGATGTAGAACTAAGCGATGCTGGTTCTAATAAAATTGCAGTTATTAAAGCAGTTAGAGCAATTACAGAAATGGGACTTAAGGATGCTAAAGATTTAGTAGACGGAGCTCCTAAAGTAATTAAAGAAGCTGTTAAGAAAGAGGAGGCAGATCAAATGAAAGCACAAATTGAAGAAGCTGGAGGAAAAGTAACTCTAAAATAAGAAGATTTAAGAAACCGAATAAAAAAAGAAGGGCTTAAAGCCTTTCTTTTTTTGTTATATATTTCTTTTTTATTTATTAATCTAAATTATTTAAATCAGCTGTATATATCTGACTTCCGGTTAATATATAAGCCAAATCATTATTGTTTATTATAATATCAGTAATATTATTGATATTATTAAAATAGAATTGGTTTTCAAAGTTTAAACTTTCATTATTTGAGTCAGCAAATTGAAATTGTAATAATCTTTTCATGTCCTTTTCAATGATATAAACATAGTTATCAGTTAAAATAAGTTTTGAAGCATTATTTATTACCGGGTCAACAGGATCCATGTTAAAGTTTTCTTTTTCTCCAGCTGTGAATTTAGCTATATTGCCATTTTCTTCTAAGAAATAAATAGAGATATCAATCTCCATATCAACAGCATTATTTAAGTCACTGGTATCATTAATCCAATTAGTATTATAAGTTAAATTTGAAGTATTATTATTATATCTATAGACTTGAGAATTACTAGCATCCAGTGCGTAGAATCTAGTACCATAACCTTCTAAGGCTGTAACTTGAGCATTATCACCTGGTAGCTCTAGGTCTAAAAGATTTGTTTCTTGCTCAGGTAAAAGAACTTGCAAAACAGTATTATTATTAAATAAATAATATAGATTGTTAAAATTATCTAAAGCAGGATATTTTAGATTATTAGTATCATGAGCTAGTTCAATAGTATTTACTTCATTAGAATCAGTATTAATTTGATATAAATTATCCACTTCTTGAGCAGGTAAATATAAATTATTATCAACTAGGCTAATATTTACAGCTTGTTCATTGTTAGGCAAGCTTAAGAGCTCATTAACATCAATCTCCACCACATGTCTAACTTCCTGATATTGTCTTTCTAAAACTTCTTGAAATTCTTGATATTTTTCTTGTCTTTCTTCTTTTTCTCTAGGTAAATCATCTATTAAGTTATCTGTTTCTTGTAATAGTTCTAAAGCTGAATTTTCATTACCATACAAAAGATATGATTCAATTTGATTTTGATTTTTCTCAATAGTGCTAAGTTTTTCTTGATAAGCAAGGCGCTCTTCTTCTAATTTATTTTGATAATTACTAAATAAAATACTAACAACTAAAATAAGAACTAAAGCAGCGATTCCACTGATTATAAGTTTCTCTCTTTTTCTAAAGCTAAGTATTTTAGATGACTTACTTATTTTTTGCGCTGAAGGCCAAGAATTCTTACTTAAAGAACTAAAAGAAGTTCCCAGTTTCTTAAAGAAAGAAAGTATACCTGGCTTTTTCTTCATGAAGATTTTATCTTTTAATAATATCTTTTGTTTTTGTTTTTTAGTATCTTTTTCAGTAGTTTCACTTCGCTGAGCTTCTAGATGATCAATTTCAGGTTTTTCCTCTTTTTTTGTAATATGTACATTTTTTGGTTTAGCTTTTGCTTTAAAAAATGTTTTTATCTTATTAAAACGTACTTCTAACTTCTCCTTGTTAATCAAACCAGCAGTTGAAAGTATTTTAGCTGTCTTTTCTTCTGTTTGTTTTAAATTAGAAGAGTTTTCCATTTCTGTTTTAATATAAGTTTCACTTTCTGTTTGTCCGTAGGTGTTTTTAATAATAATACCTGAAAAGGGAACTCTGGCATTAATTTCCTTTAACTTATTTTTTATTTGTTCAGCCGCACTTAAAGGTGGTAAATTAATAATTATGCCTTTAAAGGTTTCACTAGAGATATATTCAGATAAAGTTTCATTACTTAAAACAAAAAAGGAACCTGAAGGAATTTCACCGCTGATCACGTTACTAAAAAGCTTATCTAATTGCGGTTTACTAGCAATATCACCTTCCTCATCATCATTATCTTGGCTTAATTTAAGGGTTTCATAGTTTTCCTCTTTTTTATAAATAACAAAAGCTTTATTGTTTCCTAGCTGTGAAAAATATATTTCATTATTATAGGCTACACCAATAGTTAAGTTTAAAGTCTTTAAATCAACTTTATTTTTATTATCTTTTAAAAAATTACTAAGCTCAATATTCAATTTAGATAACATTGCTTCAAATATATTTTCTACTTTCAAATTATCAAGCTTTTCTCTTAGCATTATTTTTTCATCATTATAATAATACTTATCAAGTGCAGATACCAAAAAATCTGCCAACTCAATCAAATCACTTCTTTTAGCATCAGATTGAAGTAGCATAAATAATTTGCCCCCTAAATTCTCCTTAACTCCATCTGGTTGGGCAATATAAAACTCACTATTTAAGCTTTTTGGTGAATTATTTAGTGTAAAACCAGCTATTTTATTAGGCATAAACTAGTACTTAATGCGTATATAATTTTTTGACTTTTACTATAGTATATTATACTATAAAAAGGTAAATAAATAAACAATTTATTATGTTAAGCCATTTACTGGGTTCTAAAGCTAGGGTAAAAATATTAAAACTTTTTCTACTTAACACGGAGGAGAAGTATTATATTAGAGAAATAGCTAGAAAACTTGATCTACAAGTCAATTCTGTTAGAAGAGAGCTGGAAAACTTAGAAAAGTTTGGCTTACTTTTAGCTGAACCATCAAGCTATGCAGTAGATGATTACTTATTAAATAATAACATAAATTCAAAATCAGGTGAAGAAAATAGAATGGAAAAAAGTGAGTTAATGGAAAAGAAAAAAGAAAAAAAAGATAACTCTAAACAAGAAAAGAAATACTATCATTTGAACAAAAATTTTGTACTCTATCATGAAATTAAAGCTTTAATTACAAAATCACAAATTTTAGCAGGTAAGAATTTCATTAAATCTTTACAAAAAATATCTCAACCTAAATATTTGGCTCTGACAGGTGTTTTTGTTAACGAAGTTTTTCCTATTGATATCTTTATAGTTGGCAGGGTAAATAGAAAGAAACTTGAAAGAACTATTTCAGATTTGGAAAAAGAAATTGGAAAAGAGATAAACTACTCTATTATGGACTTAAAAGAATTTCAATACAGGCAAGAGATAACTGATATTTTCGTCTATGACGTTATGCAGGCTAAGAAGATCACATTAATTAATGACTTGAGTGCTGATAAAAAATATGAATAACTCAAATTCATCTAATAATAAGTCTAAATTAAAATGGCGTTATTTTTTTTATACACTGTTAATAATTTTTGTTATTATCATCAGCTTGTTTTTGATTTTAGTTGCACAGGCTAGAACTGTAATAGAGCATTCCTGGGATACTAAAGAAAGTTTAGAGTTGGCAGTAAATAATTTTAAAATGAAAGAATTTTCTGCTGCTAAAAATAATGCAAAAATAGCTGAAGAAAGCAGTCAAAAAGCTTTAGAAGAATTTAGAAAGCTAAAATCTAAAAAGCTTAACTTCATCTACAATCAACAAGAAGAACTTAATGAACTAGAAGAAATTTTAGAGATAGCTACCATTATTTCTCAGACTGTAGAAAAAAGCTCTGATATTTTTGAAGAAGTTTATGTCTATGATCATGAAGCTACTTATTTAGATAAACAGGAGAAGTTTCTTAAACTACAAAGAGCAATCCCTGAAATTAATGGCCTACAAGCTAATTTAAGCTTATCTATTTATAAAATCAAGAGACTAGAGTTTAATGGCTGGCTTAGTCCTTTTAAGCCTAAATTTAACAGTATTAGAGAAGATCTATTAGCTTCCTGGACTTATATTGATAAAGCTATGCCTCTTATCACTGCCATGCCCGACCTACTAGGTTTCCCTGAGAAAACTAATTACTTATTCATATTTCAAAACACTGATGAACTAAGACCTAGCGGAGGCTTTGTTGGATCTTATGCCATTATGCAAGCTAACAATGCTAAATTTAAAACTATTACTACAGCAGACAGTTACCACTTAGACATGCCAGTTAGAAATGAACTAGAAACAGGAGCTAACCCAGTTTTTAATAAATATCTAAATATAGATAAAACATTCTTTAGAGATGCTAATTGGTCTCCTGACTGGGAAATATCTGCGCAAAATCTAGATTATGTATATAATAAAATATTAGAGGTTTGGCCTGAGGATAGAGAGAAACCTTTTAGTGAAGATTTTGATTACATTATTGGTATTACTCCTGATTTAGTAGAAGCACTTCTTGAAATAATTGGTCCTATTGAGCATGAGGGTAAAACATATAATTCACAAAACTTCCAAGCACAGCTACAAAAACAAGTGGAAATTGACTACATTGAGCAAGGCATTCCTTCCTGGGAAAGAAAAAGTACCATAAGTCATATATTAAGAGAAATTGAGACTAGATTACTAAACCTAGAGATGTCACGATGGCCAGAAGTTTTTTACACCCTTATTGACGAAGCTGAGAAAAAAAATGTTTTAATATATGCACAAGATCAATATAGTCAACAGATAATAGAAAATGTAGGTTGGGCTGGTAGAGTAAAAAGAGAGGTTGCTGATTATATTATGGTAGTAGATGCTAATATTGCAGCTTTAAAAACTGATGCTTTAATGTCTAGAGAAATGAATTATAATTTAAATCTAGATGAAAAAAATGTATCTCATATAAATTTAAAGTATAAACACTTAGGCAAACAGGCCAACTGGCGTACAAGTAAATATCATAGTTATACTAGAGTCTATTTACCAATAAACTCTAAGGATATTAGAGTTGAAGGTTTTACACCAGATAGTATAAATATTTATAAAGATGAGGACTTAAATAAAACAGTAGTAGCTGGTTATTTCACCGTTAACCTTGACTCAGAAAAGGAAATTGATATCTATTATAACAATGGTATAAACCTTGATGATGATTATAATCTATACCTACAAAAACAAGCCGGCACCAGCTGGAAAACTAATATTAAAATTAAAGCTAATAATAATATAAAATCTTTTTTACCAAGCTTTAACTCTCAATATAATTCAGAATTTAATACAATTGAATGGTCTGATGTTTTAAATAAAGATAAAAAATATTATATAAATTTTTAATATGAAAATACTACAAGTTAACAAATATCATTATTTCAGAGCTGGAGCAGAGAAGTACTATCTTGATATTAGTGATGAACTTAAAAAACAAGGGCATGAAATTGCTTATTTTGCTATGCACGATGAAAATAATATTGAAAGCAAATGGAGTAAATATTTTGTTTCTAAATTAGATTTTCATAACTTAAGTTTTAAAGATAAATTAAAACTACCAGGAAGAATTATTTATTCACTAGAAGCAAAAAGAAAATTTAAAAAAATCTTAGAAGAATTTAAACCTGATATTATTCATGCTCACAATATTTATCATCACATATCACCTTCAATTTTTAGCGTAGCTAAAAAAAAGAAAATACCTGTAGTTTTGCATTTACAGGACTATAAAGTAGTTTCCCCAAATTATAATATATACAGTCATGGGAAAAACCATTGGGATTATTGTGGTGGTAGATTTTATAGATGTTTTTTTAATAAATGTTTTAAAGACTCATATATACAAAGTTTTTTAGTTAGTCTGGAATATTTTGTTCATCATTACTTATTAAATATTTACAATAGAGATGTAGACATTTTTATTGCCCCTAGTATATTCATGAAAGAAAAAGCTGGCACTTTTAGTATTGATGGAAAAAAAATAGAAGTTATTAATAATCATATTAAAGATTATGAAATAACAAATGAGGCACCTTCTAAAGGTGACTACTGGTTGTACTTTGGTAGATTAGCAATTGAAAAGGGAATACAAGACCTGCTTTTAGCGCTTAGTGAAATTAAAGATGAATCAAAACTTAAAATTGCAGGTGATGGACCTTATAAACAAGAATTAGAGGATTTAATAGATAAATTAAAATTAAATGATAGAGTTGAGTTTTTAGGTAAAAAGAAAGAAAAGGAATTAAAAGAAATTATTAAAAATTCTAAGGCTGTGATTATACCATCTATTTGGCCTGAAAACTTTCCCTTTGCCTTGTTAGAAAGCATTGCTATGGGAAAACCTGCTATAGTTGCAAATAGTGGAGGCATGCCTGAAATTATAAGTGATGGAAAAAATGGCTTTGTCTATGAAGCAGGGAATACAAAAGCTTTAAAAGAGAAAATGCTTGAAATTGATAAAGTTGATTATATGAAGATGGCAAATAATGCCCTTGAAAGTTCACAGAAATATAAGTTAAGTAAAACAATTACAGATTTAACTAACTTATATAATAAAATCTTAACTAAGAAATAAGCATTAAAACAATATTTATCACTATATATAAAAAGACACCAATTAAGGCGTCTTTTTTTATATTAAATCTTTTATTTTATATTATTCTATATGAAAACTAATACTATAATGAAGTCCACTATCTCGTCCTTCAACTCTAATGTCAGTTTTTTCAGACTTTCTGCTTTCAGGTACAGTTAATATAGTTTCAAATCTACCTAAACTATTAGCTCTAACTAAATATTCATCCTTTTTAAACTTAATTAATAGATTTTCATTAACAGCAAATCCTCCACCTGAAAGTTGAATCTGGGAATTAGTAGCTGCTCTTGCTCTATCTAAGTTTAGATATAAGTCTTCCTTAAGTTCAGGCTTATCATTAGTGCCAGCTTTAATTGAGGTAATCATATTTAAATTACTATCTAAAACTAAGATATTAGTATTATTGAATAATACTATATTATCACCGTTTACAGTATTTACAACTTCAAGTCCCATAGCCCAAGAACCGGGCCCTGTCATATAGCTTGTAAAGGCATAATCAAGTTCAGCCATATCATTGGCTCTTAATTTAACTATCCCCATGCCATTACTAAAGTAAACATAATCATTGCCAGATGATTTAACATCATAGCCAGTATAATCTAGATGGCGAAAGCTTTTTTCTAAATTTCCAAATAAACTGAATTTTTTTGTATAAAAATCATCAATAGCAAATATTTTATCATTTATACTATCAAAATAGACCTGTCTATTTGCATCTTTTTTATAATTTAAAGTAATTTCACTAATATATGATCTTGAATTTTTATCGTATACTTTTAATTTAGAACCAATTTGATTAAAAATATAATGCGTACTGTTTGCATCATCTATATTATATGAATGATCATTAAAAATATCATACCTATTTACCACCTGCATATCATTGTTCCATTCTTTCACCCCTTTAGGACTAATAGTTACTAAATAATCACCAAAAACATCTACGCGATTATACCATTCCCAAGTAGTATTTTTTAATTTACGATCTAATCTAATGTTATCAGCGTTTACTTGATAGCGATATAAACTATATTTACTAACAGCATAAACATAAAGTTCGTTATCAATAACTTTGAAAGTTGAACTGTTAAAATCCTCCTTAGTGTTATAACGCTCATTAATAGCTTTTACGCTAATAATTCTATCTAAACTATTATTAGATAACTTAAACACCTCAAGAGATCCTGAGTTTGCAGTAGTGATATAAAGACTATTATTGTGATAAATTGCATCACCAGAATAATAATCTACATTTTTAGTTTCAGCTGGCTGTATTATAAGTACTGCTCCTAAAAGAGAAATAATACCAATAGCGCTGATAATTCTTTTTTTCATCTTATACATATTTGCACATTATATAATTAATTAATATAAAATTATAACAAAGTATTTTATACTTGTCAATAGATGTACTGTTGCAGAGTTAAAGTTACACTTTGTGGATAATTAATATTTGTTAATGA